>CAYSFP010000008.1:0-64513 GCA_964430075.1 uncultured Planctomycetaceae bacterium
CCGGAAACAGACCAAGCCAATGCCTAAACCACCGCGCCACCTCCCTACTCTACAAACGAACCCCACGCCCCCAGTCGCGCTCCTTCGCCAAAGCGCGACCTCCTCGCCCGCTCCGCGCTCCAGCCCCTTGACGCGCATGCGCATCGCAACGTCGAAAAAGTGGACAAAATGGACGCCCAAACGGGTGGCTCCCCTTTCACAACCCCTTGCCAGATCAGCATTTGCAAAACGCGCTGTCCGCTGTCCTGTCCCAAACGCGTTTCCCGCGCACTCCGAAGTGTCCAGTTCCCCTCCGCCGCTACACCCGCAGCAGTTCCAGCGGCGACTGCCAGAACAGCCGCGGCGCAAATACGGCCGCCAGGTCCCCGGCAAGCCGCCGGGACGAGAGCCCGATCAGCTTGGCCGACTGGTCGGCCGTCCTCTCTCCGCGAACTGCGATGGAGCCCAGAACACTGCTTAGAAATCGGCCTCGCCGTTATGGGTTTTGCACTCTAATTGGAAGGACGCGGTGCGCCATTATTCGCGAGGCATTACCTACGCTTGGCGAGTGTCTAGTCCGGACGTGAGATTGCCGCGAGCGCCCCGAAAGCCAGCGCTGCGAACGTCAACGCTCCGAGCACGTCGAGTAGCGTGAATTGTCGGCGCGGTTTCGGCTTCAAAAGGAGCGCCAATGCCGCCGTCACCGCCGTTACGGACCAGTGGGGCGGAGAAATGCGCCACTCACGCGGACGAATCCAATTGTATCCCAGAAAGCCGACTTCCGAAGTGGGCTGAACACCGATGTACGACATCAAGAATTGCGTGGCTTCTAGATATTGCTCTGCCGGCAACGATCGTATTTGCCACCCCCGGTAGTGCTGGTTTTTGTGCACAGTTTTCCAACAAATGGCGAGGTGGCCACGCCATGAGGTCACGCCGAGATTTTGATTATCCGGCAGCGGTCCGTTAATCCACTCGCACCGATAGTAGCTGCGCACCCACAAAGCAGATGAGCCGATACACGCGGTGAGGCATGCGAGGAATGCGACATGTCGCATGCCTCGTAGTCCGACGCGAAGCCAGCGGCGCTTGGGGGCGGTCGGCATTTTTTGTGTGGCTGTGTCGAAACGTTAGAAGCCGCCTCGGGAAGGCGCTCGGGATACCTTCGCTTCGGGAAACAAGTCCTTAGCAATTTGCAACTCGGCGTCAGTTGCGCCGGGCAGGTTGATCTCTCTCACCGCTCTGTCGCCCAGAAACTTGCTAAGCGGCCAAGTTCTCGGGTTCCGTGCTATCGGGACATAGCCGATGCTCGTTCCTCGCGGCGTCTCGCCGACAAACAGCGTGTCGATGTAAGCCTTCCGTTGTCGCATGACATGGGCACTCCAACCTAACCAAGTCGCCAACCCGGTCATGACCAAAAACAGCCCGCGAAGGCTGAAGTGCAACCAGCGTCGTTTGGGGGCGTCGGCCATATTTCCCATCAGAGCAGCGAGGCAAACTTCCGAAGCATCGACAGCCGGGGCGTTCGTTGTGTTGAGAAACTGCTACCGGCTAAAAGAGGCCCGCAATACGGCCATCGCTGCATCCGCTCAAAGTCCACGATCTGCAATGATAGACATTCTGCCGCGGACGCCAAACAAGGCCATCCACATTTCCTCGTCATTTGCATCTTTGCAATTCTCCCCCCTCCGACCTTGGCGCTCTTGGCGACCTTGGCGGTTCCTCCCCTTCGTGAAATGCTACACCCGCAGCAGTTCCAGCGGCGACTGCCAGAACAGCCGCGGCGGAAACACGGCGGCGAGCGCTTCGGCGACTCGCTCGGAAGAAACCTGCAGCCGCCCGGCCGTCAGCGCTGCCGGGATCGACAAGTTGCTCAACAGCAGCGAGTCCATGATCGGCCGCGCACAGGCGACCCAATCTGCCGGCAGCTCCGCGACCCGCTCCAGCCGCGCGCTGCGGCGCGTGAGCGTGAACCGGTAGCGATCCTCGCCAAGGTCGAAGCCCAATTCCCATGGCCGCGCGATCCCCGCCGCCCGGGCCCGCTCGTGCCACGCCGGATAGAACCGTTCGGTCCACTTTTCGGGCGCGAGCAATTTCGCCATCCATCGCGCTCGCCCCGCGCCAGCATCGCTGATCCACTGCCCCCCAGCGGTCACGAGCAGTTCATGCAGCGGGTCGCTCGCCGGCGTGAACAGCGAGATCGAGTTGTGATCGCGATCCATCGCGTCCTGGCACGCCCGTGCCAAGAGCTGCGTCTGCGCGGCGGCGAACTCCTCCAGCGTCGCCATCTCGATGATGCACGAGCCGCGGACCACGGCGTAGCCGACGACCTTGCCGCATGCGTGGACGTCATCAGGCGGCAGATCGTTGCCGCCGGCGGCGCGATCCTCCACCGCCAGCAGGATTTGATCCTGCGCCTTGCGCCCAATCAGCCATTGCCACCCCAACTCGGAGCGGAGCAGCGGCCCCCACTGGTCGACGGCAAACAAATGGTAGAGCGAGCGAACTGCATCAAGCTCGAAATGCCGCCAGGTACGGACGGTCAGCGGCGTCCTTTTAAGCCGCCGCCGCGCTGCGTCCTGCGCATCGAGGTGCGCGAGCACGGCGCGTGCATTGGCCCGCGTGTGACCCTGGCCGCGCAGCAGGCTCCAGCCCCGCCGGGCGAAAAACTCGGGCGTCTCGGCATGCACGATGCCGACGACGGCGCCCTCGCCCGCGGCGATGTCCTCGGCAGAGTCGAGCAAGCGTTCGCCATAGCCCGCCGAGCTGAACTCCGGCAGCGCGGCAAAGTCCTGCAGCTTCACCACCGGCACGCGCTGCCCCTCGAACCACGCGATGTGGTCCGCGACATGCACATGCGCCACCAGGTCGCGCTCGCGGCGCACCAGCAGCCGATCGCTGGGCCGGTAGCTCGGCTCGTCGAGCCGGCTCTGAAAATCCTCGCCGAGGGCGGCGTGCCGCGTTTCGACCAGCAGCTTCAAGACCAGGGGATGATCGCCAGCATTGCCGGCAACGATGCGAACGCCGTCGCCCAGCACCTGCACGCAGGCGGCGTCAGCGCAGCCGTAGACGTGAGCCGACGACGAACCATTCCCCGCGCCAGCATGCTGGCGAGAACGTCCGCCGGTCGGCCCCTGGCTCCATTCCGTAGGGGCGGACATCGACGATACCTCGAGCTCTGTGTTCCGGCAGGGCCCGCGCTCGCGTGATTGTCGTCCGATTCGTGCGATGGACGCACGATCAATCTTCGTCCAGTTGCCTCCAACTTTGGTGCAGAATTGCGCCGCCTCGAAAAGCCATCACGCGAGCGCCTCTTGTTCCGAGTGTGAGCCTATCGCGCGGGAAAGGGGAAATCCAGAAAAAAATTCTGAAGAAGCTCGCGCGGAAACAGGCAGGAGGCGTACTCCCGGGAGTCCAGCACGCGGTTGGACCGCAGCCGCGCGGTCGCCGAGGCAAGCTGTCGTTCCAGCACCGCCCGCTTGCCGGAGACGAACTCCTGCAGCGCCGCGTTGGCGGCGACGATCCCCTGATGCCGCGCCGCCGCAGTTTCCGCCTGTTTCGGCGTGTTCACCCATTGGCGCTTAACGGCAATGAGCTCGGCAACGTTGCTGGCCTGCCGATCCGCTCCGTTGCCGTCGTCGGTCAAGTCGATTTGTCGCTCAGGATGAAACGTGAGCTCGCGCAGTTCCAAACGCAGCCGCCGCACGTCGTCGGCGCTTGCCTGGGGATGATCGATGGGCAGCCGCAATGTTCCCGTGATCGCGGCAAACCGCGGAGGCGCCGAGCCGAAGAACCGCCGCGCGATTTCGTCGGTCGCTTCGTCGTACTTGGCCCCGCCGATGCCGTGGACAAATACGTCGGCTAGGGCCAGGCGGATGAACATCGTCGTGATCAGCGCACGGGACCGCAGCTTGACGCCCTCGGCCTCCCAGCCGAGCAGCGCGTCCACGGCATCCGCTCGACGAGCCGAGGCGGCGACGGGGAGCAGCCGCTCCCAGTTCCGCCGATCGGAGGCCAGCAGCCCGCCTGACGACGGACGAACGAACAGCGGCCGGCGCCGGCGATCATCGGATGTCCAAATCCAGAACGGCGCCTCCCGCCACGGACCGTCCGTAGCGAGGTCCGGCACGGGGTGGGCATGATTACGCAGCCGATGCGACTGCCGGTAGCCGTGCAGCGTGCCGTTGTAAGCCGCCGCAAAACGTGGCAGATCGGTCAAAATGGCCAGTGCGAAGCGGTGAAACGCCGTGGTTCGGCAGAGGCCGCTTTGCGCGAGCTCAAGATTGCCGCGCCCCCAGGCGGCTTCCGCGCGGGATCGCGCCTGGTCCAGCGCCGTGCCGAGCAATCCCGTCGTAGTGCCGCGCTCGACAACCGTGGGCCACCACTCGTCCAGAAAACGCTCGGGCGCAAGCTTCCCGCATTCGTCAGCCACGCGCTGGGGAAACGACTTCCAGAGCTGCTCATCCGCGATGGGACGCTCCTCCCACGGCAGCGCCGACATGGTCGCATCGTAGTCGACGATCGCGAAGTGCGGCGCGTCGACTGTGCCGCTGGGAACCAGGATGGACGGGCTGCGGCACAGGTCGGCGTCGATCGAAATCTGCAGCCCAACGCCGCCGTGAGCGCGCGCCGCTTCAGCGACGACAAAGTTCTTCAGCCACACGCCCGGATGAATCAGCCCCGGTTGGTGGCCCGTGACGATCAAGGGCCCCAAGTGGTCGAGTCTCTCCGAGACTCGAAAAGCCGATTCAGGCCGATCGATCTGCAACGTTGAAGCTGGTGAAGGACGAGTTACGGAATCCGAGTTTCGGAGAGACTCGGCCACTTGCAGCACTTCGGCGCGTGCCTTCGCGGCAAACTCCGGCAGCGACTCGCCCAGCACGTCGAACTGCACGTGCTCCCGCCACGCGTGGTTCTCGGCCAACAGCGCCGGCAGCCCGCGCCACGAGGGAACGGCGAGCTTTTGCCCGCTTTCGGCTGGTGCGCGATAGCGGGCGTGCGGCGGCATGTGTCGGGGAGATTCGGCTACGACTTTACTGGCAGCAGCAGGGCGTGAACTCGCTGCATGGCAGCGCAGCGAAGCTGCTGGCGGTCGCCTGCGAGCGGCAGGCTTGAATCGCCTGTTCGATCACCGAGTGGTAGTAGGCCAACCGCGTTTGCGCGTCATCGAGCGACCCGCCAAAGCTGCGCTTTTCGTCGAGATAGATCAGCGGCACCGCCGCCTCCGTGATCCGCAGGCCATGAAACGCTGCCTGCACCCAAAGTTCCAACGGCATCGCGTAGCCGGGGTCGGTCACGTTGAGGTGCTTCAGGGCCTGCACACGATACGCCTTGAATCCGCAGAACGCGTCCGTCAGGCTCAGCCCCAGCCGGCAGTTCAGCTCGTCGGTGATCTGCAGATTGATCCGCCGCCGATCGGCCGGCGCGAGACCCACGGGAATATCGACGCCCAAATAGCGGCTGCCCGACACGATGTCGACGCCGCGACAAGCTTCCACCAATTGCGCGATACGCTGCGGCTCATGCTGCCCGTCGCAGTCAATGGTCACCAGCACGTCGTAGTTGTGCGCGATCGCGTAGTCGAAGGCCGTCCGCAATGCAGCGCCATAACCCCGGTTCGTCGGATGGGTCACGACGGTGATATCGCTGCGCTGGGCGAGCAGCTCGCGCGTGCCGTCGGTCGAGCCGTCGTCGACGACGAGGATGTCGCCCGCGTTTCGCACGACCTGATCGAGCACGGTCGTGACGTACCGGGCCTCGTTGAACACGGGCAACGCGGTCAGATAACGCACGGCGGCGGGGACGGCTTCCGTGGAGCGGTGTTTCGACATGGCTTCGTCGGCGTGGGGCCTGGTAGTTCTCGGTTCCAGGATTCTACGGCCCGTGGGCCGCAGTGGTTCTTCGGCAATCCTTGCCCCCGGCCTGTACGGCCCCATTCTAGACCGCGGCTTGAGAGGGTCAACAAACCGCCCGGTGAGGCGAAAAACGCTGCCCAGGCGGCACTTACGGCGCGGGCCCGCTCAGGCGAGCCGAATCGGATCGCGCTCGGTCCGACTGGCCCAAACCGTCACCTCGGCGAGCTGATCGGTCAAATAATCGGAGAGCGACAACAGGGCAAAGCGCTCGCTAGCAAAGTGGCCGGCGAGCACGACGCTGATCCCCAGGGCTTGAGCCTCCAGGCAGGTATGGAACGTCAACTCGCCGGTCATCAACGCGTCGCACTCGCGCGCCCGTGCGGCCTCAAGGAGCGATCCGCCACTGCCGCAGGCAATCGCCACGCGAACGATGGGTTTGTCAGCGGCGCCCACGATTCGCACGGCGTCGGCGCTGAGAAACTCTTTGGTCCGCGCGGCAAGCTCGCCAAGCGTCAGCGGCTCGCCGACCGTCCCGCACCGCCCCGTGCCGACGTCGGGATCGTCGCCCGCGGGCACAAGGGGATGAATCTCCTGCAATCCCAGGCCGATCGCCAGATGCTGGTTGATGCCCACCGACGCGGAATCGAACGCGGTGTGCGGGCTGTAGAGCGCGACGCCGTGGCGGATCAGCTCCAGCAGCAGCCGACCCGCGGTCGTGCGGGAGGTGATGGATTTCACCGCGCGGAACGGTAAGGGGTGGTGGGCCACGACGAGCTGGGCGCGGCCTTCGACGGCCTCGGCGACCGTCTCACTGGTGACGGTGAGGCACGTCATCACCCGCTCGGCGGGCCAGGCGGCGTCGCCCACCAGCAAACCGACGTTGTCCCACTCCTCGGCAAGCGCCAAAGGGGCCAACTGTTCCAGCACGTGCGCAACCTGTCCGACGGTGGGCATACCACAAATCGTAAACGCTCGTCGGGCGGTCAAGCAAGACGGCGCCCGCGGCGCGGCCCGCTGCGACGGGACGCAGTGCAAGCCTATTCGACGACGACAAAGCGGTGGTTCAGCACCCGCGAGCCGTTGACCTCCTCGGCTCGCAGCCACAGCTCAGCTCCCAGCAACTGCGACCCATGCGGATAGCGATAGACCTTCGTGTCCGAGCTGCCGCCGAGCCGGAACACTTGCGTGCGTTGCCGCCGCCGCCCGGGAGCGGAAAGATGACATTTGAAGTCGACCAACTGGGGCGAATGGTTGACCATGCGTTGCTCGATGATCAATGTGCCGTCGTTTTCTAGTCGCGTCGAGGTCTCGATTTGAACCAGGCCGTCGCCCACGATCAGCTCGCGATCGACGCTGAAGCGATACAGGCGATCGGCGTCGACGGAGAAGTCGGCCCGCAGCGGGGCGGCGCCGCTCGTGGCGTCGAATGGCAGCGAAATCTCGAACGGCCGCACGACCGTTTCCCCGGCGGCCAGCTTGAAGTCGATGCGTTGGGGCGTGATCTGCCAGCCCTCGGGCGCCGACAGTTCCACCGTCCCGCCCACGCCTTGAGCAAACGCGTTGGTCAGCTCGATGCCGTTGGGATGCGCCGTGCCGAACACGCTCGGCACATACAACTGCTTGAACTTGACCGCCATCCCCCACCGGGCGACCGACGCGTTGAGCCCCAGGACGAAGCGGGGCATGGACTCGACGTCGATCACCAGGCGGTCGCCGCTGGGACGCGATTGCTGTGCACGGCCCCACACGTCGAGCACGCGAAGCTCGTCGCCCAGCGGGATGACCTCTTCGGTGGGAACGTCGTTCCAGACCACCATGAGCACGTCGCCGCCGGATCGTTGAAAGAGCCGGTTGGCGCTGCCGTTTTGCAGCTCGATCGTGCCCAGATACGTGGCTCCGCTGAGCAGCGATGCCGTGGTGCGCCATGGCAGCAGCAGCTCGCCAGGCATGCCGTCGGTGGTCATCAGACCATGGTCGTCGTCAAATGGTTTGGCGGCAAAAATGGCGTCGGCGCCGTGAATCTTCGCGGCCAGCATTTGCTCGACGAGGTCGCGAGCGCGCGTTTCCAAGTCGTATTCCCGCGTCGACAACGGCTCCACGAGCACCCACCGCGCCACTTTGGGCGGCGCGGGTAGCTGCAGATACGCTGCCAATTCCTGTCCGGTCAGAGCGGGAGACGACGCGAACTGCTGAAACTGCCACGGCAGTCCTTCCGACGACGTTTGACTTTGGATCCATCTCCAGCCGAAACCCAAGCTCACGTCCTGACCGAAGCGAAAGAGCTTGTCGCGGAGCGATGCGATCCCCGTATCTAAATTGCCCACGCGCGACAAGCTGGCGTCGTGGTCGCCGCCCAATTGCCACCACCGCACGCGCAGAGACAGTTTCGTCAGCACCGGCTCGAGTAGCGGCATCCAGCCGGCGGCATCGGTGTTGAATATGTCGGCGATCGACGCGTCGTCCGGCAGCCGCCGACCAAGCTCCGAGTCGGGGGGCGGGCGATCGATCACGCCGACCACTTCAATGTGGTTGGCCGCCGCGCGATCAGCGAACCGCACGAGTTCCTCGCCCAGCGCCTCGTCGGCCTCGTTGTACCAGACGGGCGCCTTGACCCAATGCACGGCCACGCGCGGTAGGAGTTTTGCAAGATCTTCGAGGGAGAGCGGGACGCGGTCTCCCACGAGCGACCAGCCGAATTCACCGGTGCGGAGTCGCTCGAGCGGCGGCGCCAGTGCGACGTTAACGATGCGCTGGTCCATCATGCCGCGAGCCGTCAGCATGGAGACGCGCACCTTGTAAAACCCGTGCTTGACAATCGGCGGCTTCCACGAGGTCGCGCCGGCGTACGCCGCGCGGTGCGTCTCGGTCACTCCCACGAACTCTGAAGCCCGCCGGCGGCGCTCGGTGATCAACCGGCCTTCGAGCTGAACGCGGCTGTTCCCCAACGTCTCACTGCTGGCGTCGAGCAGTTCGAAGTGAATGTCCGGGTCGCTTTCCAGGATGCCTGACAAGGAACAGGTGATTTCGATCTCGCCCGGGTCGGTGTAAACATTGCAGGCGTCGCCGGTCGATACGGTCATCCGGGGTAGGCGAGCCATCCATACATCGTCCAGCATCACTTTGCCGCTCAGATCGACGTGCTTGCCCGGCTTCACATGCAGTACGAGACGCGCGGCCGAGATTTCGCGTCGCTCGGGATTGACGGGGCCGATGTGAAGCTTGATCCACTGGTTCTGGCGCGTGCCTGAGAGCCACTCGGTCGCTTCTGACTGGAGAAGTTGATCGTTGTCGTCGTAAAAATCGACGCGAACCTGCACTCGCGTCGATGCGAGGCCGATGAGCCTGAGGCGGCACTCCGCCTTGTAGCTGAAATCGTCCGAAACTGCGACGAGCGGGCTTTCGACGTGGGCGCCGCCGCCGTCGACGTTGACGTTGAGACAGGTATTCCCAACGTTGGCGTTATCTTCGGCGATGCGGATGTCGACGTAGTGGGGCAGACCCTCGCCCAAGACGCGGCGCCAATTGTCGGGCCAGTCGTCAAAGTTCGCGTCCCACGGTCGATCGAACTGGCAGTCGAACACGCAGATCGCGTCGGGGTGCCGATCCGTGCTGACGTGCGGCGCCGTCGCGGATAGAATCACGAGCGTCGTCAGAGCGGAGAGATTCAGCATAGCGCAAGATCGACGGCTGTTGTTGTCAGCGTGAAAGCGGCTTGAGGCGTGAAACGGCGGCGCGCGGCGGACGTGCGACTGGCGTTGGCGCCCCGCTCAACTCTTGATTGATCGCGCGTCCTGGTTGTCGTCCGCCGTTGTCGGTCCAGCTCCTGCGGAGTAGCCCACGCCGTGATTGGCTCCCCCGTTGCCGTTCAAACGCGCTGTCTGTCCGCGCCGCTTAAGCAAGCTTTGCACATCGCGGCGCAGATCGGATGCGATGGCGTGCAGATCGACGCCCGCGAGGAGCTCCGCCCGCGCGATCTTTCCGACACAGGCCTTCGCCAGTTGCGGAAAATGCTGGACGATCTGAATTTGCGGGTCGGATCGCTCGCGTTTGCCTCACGGCACGGCTATGCCGACCCTCACAATCTCGAGCGACGCCTGGAGGCCACTGTCGATGCCATGCGGCTGGCCGGACGGCTTGGGGCACGCATGCTCGTGTTCACCATGGGCCGATTACCCGCGCCGGAGGCGAGCGACCGGGGCACGCTCGTCGAAGCGCTGACGAGCTTGGCGGGCCAGGCCGCTCGTCTGGGCGTCGAGCTTGCTGCTCAGTGCCCGGAAGCGGAACCGGAAGAGCTTGCGGCTCTGTTCGACCAACTGCCTGCGGGGCTCCTAGGCGTCGACCTCAACCCTGCCGCCTTGATCCGCTCGGGGCGGCAGTTGCAGACGTGGGTCGAGTCATTGGGAGCCCACATCGCCCACGTGTTTGCCAACGATGCCGTTCGCGGCTTCGGCGGCGCGGCCGCGATGGACGTTGAACTGGGGCGCGGATCGGCCGACCTGCCAGCGCTGCTGGGGGCGCTCGAAGAGTTTGACTACTGTGGCTGGATCACAGTCGAGCGGCACAATTCCGCGCACGTCGTACAGGACTGCGAGGACGCAGTCGCGTACCTCCGCGCAACTTAGAATCGGTGAGTTGTCCGTCGTAGAAGAGAGATCCTCTGATGCAATCTGCAATGAACAACGGACGGCTGACGCTGTTATTTCTTGCGGTGGCGGATCTTTGACCGCATGCGTCGCTTTTTGCGACCTAGCTTGCGGCGCCCTTTTCCTGATCGTTTCGTACCCAAGAGTTTCTCCGCGTTAGAACGTGAATAGGTTGATATCGGCGGCGGAGGGTCCGCCGCCGAAGCTTACTTGAGAGGGGAGCGCCAATACCGACAAACAGGCTGCGCACCGCCGCCAGCCCACCTCACACCGCACTGCCGCCCCTGAAATTGCGGTGAACCCCTAATTCTATCAACCGCGAAATGGCCCGCAATGGCCGTTCGCGGCTAATCCCCGCCGTCTTGGCCCGCTCTCGCGAAGCACGATGCGGAGCGTCGCTTGTGCCGCTCGCCACGGTATACTCGGCCAACGGGCCCTGCTCGCCATTTCTTATCATCAATCCAGTTCTGGCTTCCCGGGGTAGTGTTATGCAACCAGGCGACGTGGATCGGCGGGACTTTCTTCAGCAAACCGTTGGACTTGGGGCGGCGGCTCTCGCGACCGCCGCCGTTTCGCCCGCAGCCGCCCAACAGTCCGCCGCCAAACGAGTCCGAGTCGGCGTCATCGGCTGCGGCAGCGTCTCGGGGGCGTATCTGCCGCAACTCACGACATGCCCCTACGCCGACGTAGTGAGCGTGTGCGACATCATTCCCGAGCGCGCCGCCAACCGCGCCCGCGAGTTCAACGTGCCCAACCACTATGGGCACATCAACGAGATGCTGGCCGGGGAGCCGTTCGACTTCCTGGTCAACCTCACCGACATGCAGGAGCACGAACACCTCAATCAGGAGGGGATCGCCGCCGGCAAGCACATCTGGAGCGAAAAGCCCATTGCCAACTCGCTCGCGGCGGGCCAGGCGATTCTTGAGCAAGCCAAGGCCCAGGGCGTGCGCGTGTGGGGCGCGCCGATCGTCGTCCACAGCCCTCAATTTGCATTCATGGCGAAGGCTCTCGCTGCGGGATCGCTGGGCCGCGTTGCCTCGGCCCACGCTGATTACGGGCACGAAGGACCTAATTGGTCGTCGTTCTTCTACGAGCCCGGCGGCGGCAGCATGCCCGATCTGGGCGTGTACAACCTGACCAGCCTCACCGGGCTGCTGGGTCCCGCCAAGAGCGTGGCGGCCATGACCAGCATTGTCACCCCCACGCGCAATATCGTCGGCAAGGGCGAAATCAAAGTCGGCGAAGAAGACAACGCCATGGTGCTGCTCGACCACGGGAACGGCACGCTCTCGCATGTGCAATCGGGCTTCAATTTCTTCAACCCTCATGGGCACGACGGCAGCAAGGAGAATCGTCACACGATCAGCATCTTCGGCTCCAAGGGCGCGATGGGTCTGGTGGGCTACGACTGGGCGCCCTTGGGCGTCGATCTCGCGACGGACAAGCAGCCGCAATTCAAACGCAGCGTTACGGATGCCGAGGGATACGTCTGGCAGCAAGGCGCCTCGCTGGCCGCGGAGACGCTGGTCACCGGCAAGGAATGGCTATTCACGCCCGAACACGCGCTGCATGTGGTGGAAATCATGACAGCTGCCCGCGAGTCGCAGCGCACCGGGCGGCGGATTGACCTGACGTCGACGTTCAAGTGGCCGCTGGCGATCTAGGCGCTGCGGATACGTTCAACCGAAGGCGGCGCGCTTGCTCTAGCCGCGACGCGACGCGTCGCCGGAGCGCAAGCGCGAGACGCCCCATTAAGACAGGACACCAGCGACGCGTCGCGTCGCGGCTCGATCCAATTCGTTGCTTGGCATTCGAATTGACGCCAAACACAATCGCGAAGTTAGCAACTCATGCCGCGCTGGATCTTCTGGATGCTGGTCACGCTCCTTTCCTGGGGCGTTTGGGCGATTCTGCTCCACGAGCAGCTTAATCCCCAGCCGGTTGCCGCGGCCCACAGCCAGGCGATGTCCACGCTCGGCATCCTTCCCATCATCGCCGCGCTGGCGGCGATGAAAGACCCCGCCGCGGCGGCTAACCGACGTCGGGGGGTGTTGCTTGCCTTCGGCTCCGGCGTCGTTTCTGGATTGGGCAACATCGGCTACTACGCCGCGCTGGCCAATGAGCGGACTGCCACAGTCGTGCCACTGGCCGCGCTGTACCCCGCCGTGACGATCCTCTTGGCGATGCCGCTGCTGCGGGAACGAATCACCCGCTTGCAGTGGTTCGGCATGGGCCTGTCGCTCGTGGCGATGTATCTCTTCCTCAAACCCGAACGGCGCGAAATCTCCGCCGGCGCCATGCTCGCGCTTGTCCCCATCGTGCTGTGGGGCGTGACGCTGCTGATGCAGAAGATGTCGACGGCCGACATCTCGGCCCGCTCCTCGGCCATCTGGTTTCTCGCCGCGTTCGTGCCGCTGGCCGCCGTCATCCTGCTGCGGGAGCCGCTCCCCTCGGGCCTGGCGGTGAGAACCTGGGCGATGCAGTCCGCCGTGGGCTTCACGCTGGCGCTGGGGAACCTTACGATCCTGTTGGCGTGTGAGCAAGGCGGCAAAGCCTCGGTGATCGCCCCGCTGTCGGGGCTGTATCCGGCCGTGAGCGTGCCCATCGCCGTACTGTGGCTCGGCGACGAGGTCTCGCGGCGGCAGTTGGCGGCCATTGCCCTTTCGTTCGCCGCCGTCGTATTGCTGACTTATCAAACCGAGTCCGCCGCGCTGAGTCCTGAACCCTCGGCGCCCGAAGGAACGCCCGTGCCATGAAACCTCTCGCTGAACTCCTTGCCGCGGGCGTCGTCATCGGCGACGGCGGTTATCTCATCGAACTGGAGCGCCGCGGCTACGTCGACAGCGGCTCCGGCCGCGAGCGCGTCGGCACGGGCCGCGGCAGCGGGCAGTTCACGCCTGAGGTGGCCATCGAGCAGCCCGACGCTCTCCGCGAGCTGCACCGGGAGTTTCTCAATGCCGGCTCGCGCGTGCTGCAGGCCCTCACGTTCTTCGGCACGCGCGAGAAGCTCAGCCGCGCGGGCTACGGCGAACAGACCGAATCGATCAACGCCGCGGCGGTGAAGCTCGCGAAAGAGGTCGCCGGCGAAGAGGCGCTGGTCGCCGGCAGCGTGTCGCGCACGCAGCTCATCGAGCGCGAAGGGCCCGAAGCGCTGGGCAAGGCCCGCGATCACATTGCCGAGCAGATTCGGCTGCTGGCAGACGCGGGCGTCGATTTCCTGCTCCTGGAAACGTTCTTCCACTTGTCCGAAATGAAGGTCGCGCTCGAGGCCGCGGCCGCCAGTGGCTTGCCGGTGATCGCCACCATGAGCTTCCGCCCGCTGGTGACGCAGTGCACCGACGGGCACTCGCCGGCCGATTGCGCCCGCGCGATGGCCGACTTGGGCGCGATCGCCGTCGGCGCCAACTGCGAACAGGATCCCCAGCGCATGCTGCCCCTCTTGCGCCAGATGCGCGACGCGGTCGACGTACCCATTGCCGCCCAGCCAGCCGCGTTTCGCACCACGGACGAGTGCCACTCGTTCACCCGGTTGCCGCAGTTTCCCGACGATCTGGAAACCATCCAAATTTCCCGGACCGCGTTCACCGAGTTTGGCAAGGTCGCCGCGAACGAGAACATCCGCTTCGCCGGCGGCTGCTGCGGCTGCAACCCGGCGTATATCCGAGCGCTGGCCCAGGGTATTAGTTAGTCGAACCGTTTTTTCGGGTGCAAGGTGCAGCATGACGTCCCACTTCGCGATCGGCGTCGACGTGGGCGGAACCAAGTGCGCAGCCGGGCTGATCAGATTGCCGCAAGGCGATGTGTTGGCTCGTCGGCTTCAGCCTACCAGGGCCTCGCGCGACGGGACGGCTGTGCTCGCCGATGTTATCGAACTCATCAACGCGCTTGTCGCGGAATCATCGGCCTTGGGCGCCGCGCCCGTCGCGGTGGGCGTCGGCGTTGCCGAACTCGTCGGCTGCGAGGGACGGGTGCTGAGCGATGCGACGATCGCGTGGTCGAACTTGCCGATTGCCGAGTCCGCGGCGCAGGCAACGAAACTGCCCGTCTTCCTCGACGCCGACGTACGGGCTGCCGCGCGGGCCGAGGCATGTCTGGGTGCGGGGCGTGGACGCCACTCGATGCTCTACGTTACGGTCGGCACGGGAATCAGCGCCAGTCACGTCGTGGGCGGCGTTCCCTACGCCGGCGCCCGCGGGCTGACAGGCACGTGCGGCAGCGCACCGGGATTAATTCCCACGAATGACGGCCAGCTTGTCGGCGGGCAGCCGCTTGAGCACTTCGCGTCTGGTCCCGCGATCGCTGATCGCTTCTCCGCGCTCCGCGGCGATCGGGCGTATGTCACGCACGAAGTCATCGACCTGGCCGAAGCGGGCGACAAGCTGGCACGAACCGTCGTCACATCCGCCGGCGCCGCCTTGGGGGCCATGACGGCACATCTCGTCAATGTGCTCGACCCGGAAGTCGTCGTGCTCGGCGGCGGGCTTGGCCTGGTGGGCGGCGCCTACCGACGGACGATCGACGACGCCCTGCGCGCCCACATTTGGAGCGATCTGCACAGGAACGTCCCCTTGCACGCTGCGCAACTTGGCGTCGATGCGGGAGTCGTCGGCGCCGCGCTGTTTGCCAGCCGCCAGTGCGACCGACTGCACGCTCGGCAGATTTCGTCACCGTAGGCGGCAGCTCAGCGCCGCTCGCCCCATGCTCAAGCCCATCGTCCTCGCCGATCACGAAGCGGTCAGCCGGCGCGCCGCCGAGGAAGTGATCGCCCTGCGGCAGGGCAACGCCGCCGCGCTGATTTGCCTCGCCTCGGGCGGCACGCCGACGCGGACTTACGAGTTGCTCGCCGCCCATGGCGCTCAGAACCCGGAGTTGTTTGCCCAGATGCGGGCGCTAAAACTCGATGAATGGGGCGGCTTGCCCGAGAACAGTCCGGGAACGTGCGAGCATCATCTCCGCAACACGCTCATCGATCCGCTTGGCCTCGGCCCGCGTTATGCCGCCTTTGCCAGTTCGCCCGCGGACCCGGCGGCAGAATGTGCGCGAATGGCCGCGTGGCTGGCCCGCCACGGTCCCATTGATTTGTGCATCCTGGGGCTGGGCGTGAACGGCCACTTGGGGTTCAACGAGCCCACCGGCGCACTGCAGCCGCACGCCCACATCGCGGTCCTGTCGTCGGCTTCGCTCGGCCACGCCATGATCGGCTCGACCGCGGTGCGACCAAGCTACGGCTTGACGCTCGGCATGGCCGACTTGCTGCAGGCGCGCCAAGTCTTGCTCCTTGTCACCGGAGCGGCCAAACGCGAGCCAATGGCCCGCCTGCTCGAGGGGCGCATCACGACGAGGCTGCCCGCCTCGCTATTGCATCTGCATGCCAATGTCACGCTGTTATGTGACGAGGCGGCCTGCCCCCCTTGAGCGAGGCTTGCGTACTCGACGAGCGCGCCGGCATTACTGCAGCGTCACCGTCGCCACGACGGCGCGATGGTCGGATGGATATGGCGCCACGACAATGTCCGCGTGCTCTTCGTCCTCGCCCACGACGGCAACCTGCTCAACCTTCACGCCGCGTCCCGCCGCCAGCACCAGATCGATCCGGTCGTGTCGATCCTTGGGATCATCTTCCGCGGTGATCGGCGTCCAGGTGTTGCCGGGCTTCGCCACCGGATCGGGGTGCACCTCGCGGTACGCGTCGACGAACCCCGTTTCGTGCATCACGGCCGTGCTCGGCCAGGCCACGACGACCGGGCAGAGGCCCGCCTGGCACGCCGCCTCCGTCCAATCGAGCGACGACGGTTCATTGAAATCGCCGGTGACGAAGATCGGCGCGTCGTCGTTCCGCACCGCGTGGAGCTCCGCGAGCATCGATTGGACTTCCTTGCCCCGCGCCGCCCGCGCGGCGCGCTCCGCCTCCTCGCCGGTATCGAGAAACGGCGCCTCGCCGTAGGGAATGTCGAATAACTGGTACGGCTGGTACGGCGCATCGATGTAGTGCACATTGAACAGCCAGACGCGGCGGCCGGAAGGCAGTTCGAACTGCACGCCCCATTTGCGCGGCGTATGGCCGACGATTTTATGGCGGCTCATCACCGCCGTGTCTTCGTCGCCCTGCGAGAAGTAATGCCAACCAAGCTGGGCGGCGATCTTCTCGGCGTGATCGGGCCGCACGCCATTTTCCCGCGGACCGCAGACCTCTTGCAGGCCGACCAGATCCGCGCCCGATTCCGTGATGACGCGCGCGGTTTGCTCGAGCGGCTGTTTGCCGCCCGTTCCGCCCACCCAGATGTTGAACGTCATCACGCGAAACGTCTCTGGTTCCTGAGCGTGCGCCACGAACGAGTCTCCTCGGACGAACCATGCGGCGACGATCGCGGTTAGCAATATGATGGCATTTTTGCACATGCTTAACGATTCCTCACGAGACGTTTTCGCGGCGAAGCTTTGGCGCCGCGGCAAATGACGACCTCGACGCTACGGCAGTTCTGCCGTCACCGCCAGTACGACGGGAATTGTCCGATCCCCGCCTTTGATGAATTCAATATCGACGATGGTTTCCTGCCGACGGGGCTCGATCGTCAGGCAACGCATCTGCTGGTTGCCCATCGCAAAGGCAAAGTGCGACCCCGGCACGTCTTCGCGGCGCAAGATCGTCGCGAAGTGGACGCCATTTTTCAATTCGTGGTCCTCCGTGGTCCCGCCTTCGTAATGCAGTCGCACCGCGAGCGCCGTCGACTGGTCGTCGTTATCCGGATAGCCGCCAAAACTTACGCCGCTGAGCACATGCAGCGTCTTGGCGTTCAGCCCGCACGGCAGCCGCACAGACGACGGCAGATCGCGAGCAAAGAACGCTCCTTCACCGCCCAGCATCAGCAGATTCTTGACGGCGCCCTCCTGGGGATCGATCAGCGAGAACGGCACGTCGTTCAGGGTGCGCGGCTTCCAATCGTCGAGATCGATCAGCCGGAAACGCTCGCCTCGCCCGCGGCCGCGATCGCCGTTCTGCCGCACGCTCGACGAGGTCGCCACGGCTCCTAGCCGCAGGGGAACGAACCGTTGCGGCGTTGCCAGAAACTCAAGCACGTCCGAGAGCTCGCTTGGCGACAGGACGTTCTCGAACCCGTCGGGCATGAGCGACTTTTCGGACGCGTAGATTTCATCGATCTCGTCGCGCTGGATGACGGTGCGTTTACCAGTGGAGTCGATCATGGTGACCGTCGTGCGAGACTCCCCGGCGAACATGCCGTTGTACGACTTGCCGCCCGAAATCACGGAATACGTGCGGAAATTGCTCTCCACGTCGCGGCTGGGATCGATGATATTGCCCAAAATATCCTTTTTCGGATGGACGAACATGCCCGTCAAGTCGGGAGCGATCGTCTCGCCCACGCCGCTGTGCATGTGGCACACCGAGCAGTGCTTGGTAAACAGCTCCTTGCCGTGCGCGGCGTTGCCGGCGGAGTCGGCGACAGCCAGCAACTCGGCAAGCACCTTTTGTCGCTCCGGGTCGGGGCTGGCGCCAGCGGATGCCAAAAGCTCTGTGGCACGGGTGCGAATCTCGTCGTCGGCGTGGCCGCGCAGTGCCGCAATTTGTTCAAGGCTGAGGGCGCTGGGGCTGATCCGCTCATCGCTGAACGCGTCCAGCAGTGCTGCGGTCGTCTGCGGCTGCTTGAGCACCTCATTCAGCACCGCCGCTCTGCCCTGCGGCGAAAGCGTGTCGTAGAGGGCAATCATCTCTTCGGCGAGCTGCGCCGAGCTGTTCTCCGCGGCAGCTTGCAGCAGGCCCACGAGCAGCGAGAGCGGCGTCTGCGGGGTGATCGTGCCGACAATCGCGACGCCGACTTCTGCATTTTCCGGATCGAATCGAACCCACGATTCCGCTGCCGCAATCCGCTGCTCGTCGCTCAGCTCCGTGTTCTCGACTCGTGCCCGGAGTTCCTGGCTATGCCGGCGTTGCAGTTCTTCGGTGTTGCCGGCGTTCCACAACCGAGCCAAACGCAGCACGTCGCTGCGCGAGTCGAACGGGATCTCGCCAAGCAACTGAGCAATCGCGCCGTCGGCGGCGTGCGGCAACTGCACGGTGCGGTCTTCGGGCCAGTGGCCGGAGACCGCGGCCAACAGTGCCGTTGCCAGTCGCACGTCGCCTGCCGCGAGCGCGGTCAGCAGCATGCCAAGCTGATCGCCGTCGAGGTCGCCGCGGGCCAGGTGTTCGCCGACGATCGCGACCGCATTAACCGCTGCGATGGGAAGATCGGCGCCCTGGTCGCCACGACGAGGAAACTTGCTTGCCAACGCTTCGACAAAACTTACGCCGTGCATGGCGGCGGCGCTGGTCAGCGCGTCGGCCAGCCAACGGTCGCGCCCCGCATCGTCGGCGAGCTTGTCCGCAAGGATCTCCGCCCCGCGCACGCTTGGCGGGAGATCAGCCAGCGCCAGGATTGCAGCCAGTTGCACCTGGGCGTCGGCGTCCTCGAAAATGTTGCCGTCGACCAGTGCGGTCCGCGACTCGTCGTTTGCCGGCAGCATCCCAATGGCCACGCGGCGGACCCCGGGCGAGGGATGATCAAGCGCCCGGCGAACGGCCGCGGCGGCTGCCTTCGCCTCCTCGGAATCGTCCGCAAAGTCCAGGAGCCCGGCGAGTACGCCAAGGGCATGGATGGCGCCGACATTCAAGCCAATCGCATCGAGTTCCTGATTCTCGACGAGCGCGATCAGCGCCGGCTCGACATCGGTTTGTCCGCGCTCCACGAGCAATCGCTGCGCATGGAGCCGCCACAACTTCGTCGGGTGCCGCAGTGCGGCCACCAAATCCTCGACGCTGGCCGTTTCGAGATTCGGCGGCGGGTCGCTTGGCTGGCCTTGGTCGCCGACGTACTTAATCCGATAGATGCGCCCGTAGTTCTTGTCGCGCAGGTCCGATTCGTACGCGGCGCCCACGCCGGTCTCAAAGCCTGGCGGCGTGGGATTGTGCTGCACAATGTAGTTGTACCAGTCGAGCATCCACACGTTGCCGTCGGGACCCACTTCCGCCTGGATCGGCGCCGACCACTCGTCGCGGCTGGCGTAGAGGTTCATGGGACTGGTCGAGCGGTATCCGGCGCCGTCACGCTCCAGCACAAAGACGCCGGTCAAGTGACCCGTCGGCTCGCACACAAACGCGGTGCGATTCCACCACTGCTTGGGGTACGCGCGAGCCGTGTAGAGAGCATGCCCAGCGCCAGCGGTGTAGGCGCCGAAGTTGTCGACCTGCCGTACCTTGTCGGTCGCCGCCGAAAACTGCGGCGTGTCGGCGATCGAACTCAGCGTGTCTGCTGACCAGCCGCGCACGCGCTCGTAGTAGCGGTTTGGAATCGGCATGAACACACTGGGGTTGCCGTTGGCCGTGGAACCGAAGACCAGCCCCTCTTCACTGATCCCCAGCCCCCACGTGTTGTTGTTCGTTGAGCGCAAGAACTCCAGCTCGACCACCAACGGCGGATCGTTTCCGTCGAGCCGGAAACGGAAGAACCCTTGCCGAAACTCGGGGACCTCCACCTCGTTGCCTTGCGGATCGACAAACCGCGGCCGCGAGCTGTTATAGCCCTGCATCGCGTAGATCCAGTTGTCGATCCCGTACTGAAAGTTACTCACCGTGCCGTGCGTGTCGCCCATGCCCCAGCCCGTGATCAGCGTCTTGCGGACGTCGGCCACGTCATCGCCGTCGGTGTCCTTGAGGTAGATCGTGTCGCCGCCGTTCTGCAGGATGATGCCGCCGCGGTAGAAGGCGATTGTGTACGGAATGCTCAGGTTTTCGGCGAACACGGTGAACTTGTCAGCTTTGCCGTCGCCGTCCGTGTCCTCGCAAATGCGAATGCGATCGCGACCCACGCCGCTCTCGCGCCACTCGTTGGGATAGTCAATGGTCTCACAAATCCACGCCCGGCCGCGGGCGTCCCAGGTCATCGAAATTGGCTTCGGGCCGAGGTCGGCCTCCGAAGCATACGGCTCGACGTCAAATCCTTCTGGCCAAACTCCATAGGTGAGCGACCTTTCTGGCGATACGGGCCTTTGCATGTTGTGATGTTCGTGCCCCGCGCCCCGCGGTCCGCGCTCTGGTTCCTGCCCTGGGACGGGACGGTAGTGCGGCACCTTGGCGCCGACGTCGTCGTACTCCATGTCGTCGAGATCGCCGCCGCCGTTCACCATCGCCGGCGGCTCGAATCGCGACGCAAGGAACTCGGCGTAGGGCGACAAATCATCGGCTGAGCTTCGCGAATCAGCCGCCGGCTGCCCGGATTCTTCGGCCAATGCAGCGCTCCCAGCGGGCGCTTCTCCCGCCGGCTTCTGGGCAAATCCCGACGAAGCAATCAGGCCAGCGACCAAAGCCAGGAGGCGAATGGTCAACGGATCGCGACAACAAAATTTCATGGAGTGCATGTGCGTTACGCTGCAGGACTTGCGATGAGATAAGAGAAGTAGCGCCGGCCCGTTGGTCTTCAATCTTCGATCAATGCGAAGCGCCAAGGGCGGTCGACAGGCCCAAGCTACTCGCGCCGCAAGCGGCAATCAAGCATGGCGGTTCCGCGAGTCGCGAACTCGCAACGGACAACCGACGGCTTCGCCAGTCGCCGGGCGCGGCCCCATTACGCCGCCTTGAGAAACACGGCGCCCAGCGGCGGCAACTTGAGCGTGAGCAAATGCATCCGGCCGTGCATCGGCACGGGCGACGCCTCGACCCACGCTTGCACCGTGCACTCGAAGATCTTGAGCGCCGTCGCATCTTCATCCGATCGCTGGTTCGGACGAGCAGAATGCGCGCCGCGCTGGCGGTGAACGCGTCGGCTTCGTTTGACGTCGCTCGGCGCGTCCGCCGCCGGCACGGCGCACCTGTTTTCCTGCCGTTGGGCGATACGTCCACGAACTCCCGAATCCAACCTGGCGATGGCACCTCGTTGTCGGGACACGGAAGTTCTACGAGGCGCTGCGATTTTGCCAATCGGCAGCCCGACGCGCCCGACTGCACGACCGGCGGCAGCCGCAAGCCGGCCACGCTGATCGCGCCGCCTTTCCTCATTCAGGAAGCTCCCGTCATTGCCGCTCTGGAGGCCGTTCCGCTGCCAGCGACGTCCGAGTTGATCGAAAACTCGACGCGAAACCTTCCCGCACTTGCCGGACAACCTTTCTTTGTCGTTTCCACCGCAGCACACGGAAAAGCGTTGCGGGGGCCCGCAAACTATGGACATGATGAGAAATTAACATAATATAGGTCGATTGCGACGACGCGGAGCGTTGAGAGAAAGAGAGCGATTGAGCGCTATGAACATAATAGGCGAATTGCACTGGCGTGAATCTCCATCCGCATCAGAGTCTAACGCCGCGTGATGCCGCCCGCGTTCTGTTTCGCCGCTGGCGCGCGTTCGCATGGACATTTCTCGCGATCGCCGCAGCGACGGCGCTCACGATCATCGTCTACCCCCGTTCCTACGGGTCGGAAGCGAAGATTCTTATCCGCATCGGCCGGGAGAGCGTGTCGCTGGACCCCACCGCGACGACCGGCCAGACGATCATGATGCAGAAGGCGCAGGATGCGGAGGTTAATTCGGCCTTAGACATCTTGAACAGCGCTGCGTTGCACAAGCTCGTGGCGGAAGAGGTCGGCGTGGATCGGATCCTGGATGAAGCGCCTGACACGGGCGCCGCACAGAAGTCCAGCGGAGGTCAGGGCGACGCGCCCTTATCTCATCTGAGCGCGCTGTTGAGAAAACTGGGTCTGTCCGAGCCCGGGACGGATCTCGACCTCGCAATTCGGCGGCTCGAAAAGGGCGTCCGCGTATCAGCGGCGAAGAACTCGACGGTCATCTCGATTCAGTACACCGCCGCCGCGCCCGAACTCGCGCGCGACGTTGTGGCGGCGATGATCGAGATCTTTCTGCAGCAGCATGTGCGCCTCAATCGCACCGATGGGTCGTTGGAGTTCTTCGTCGAGCAGGAGGCGCTGGCTTCGGCGGAACTTGGCGCGGCTCAGATCAGGCTGCGCGATCACAAGAACAAATACAACCTCGCCTCGGGATCGATGCAGCTTGCCGTATTTCATGAGCAGATCAAAAACGTCGAGCTGGAGCTGCTGCGAACCACGCGAAGCCTAAGCTATTCCTTCGCACGAATCGCTGATTTGCAGAGTCAGATTGAAGATCTCGATCCTGAAATCGTGACGAATCGCGTGGCGGGCCTCGCCAATGAGGCCAAGGACGCCATGCGGGACAGACTTTACGAACTTGAGTTGAAGGAGGGCAAGTTACGCGCGCGCTATACCGATGAGCATCCGTTGGTCGTCGAGGTCAAACAAGAACGCGAGACCGCCCAGCGCATTCTTGCGGCACTGCCTGATGAGCGCATCCAAACGACCGAAGCGCTCAACCCCAACCAGCGCAAACTGGAACTCGAGCTGGCCGAAGAGCGCGCCATGCAGCAGGCGCTGATTGCCCGCAAGAAGTCGGCGACTGAGCAGCATCAGCGCCTGAATGAAAAGCTCAAAGAGCTCAACGAGCAAGAAGTCACGTTGGCGGCGCTGGAACGCAGCGTGTCGCTGCTCGAAGAGAAGTATCGCATGCACGCGGCGAAGCTCGAGCAAGCTCGCGTGAACGCCGCGCTGGAACAGCAGCAAATCACGAATGTCAACGTCGTTCAGCCCGCCATGCTGGTCAAGAAACCTGTTTGGCCGAACAAGCGGCTGTTCGCGATGCTCGGAATGGTCTTGGCGATGGGGGGAGGACTCGGCGTCGTCGTTCTCCTTGAATGCCTCGATCAGACGCTGCACACTGCCAGGCAGGTAGAGCACGTCCTCGGCCTGCCTGTGCTGTTGTCATTACCGCGCGCCAGCAATCGCAAGAGACGCAGACGCAGACGCATAGCGCCGGCCCGGGCGCTTCCGTCAGACCGATCGACCGTTGCGCCGGGCAGCCTTTCGGTGAGGCCGCATCGGCTCGCGGCAGGTCGTTATGCACCGCTGATCAGCCAGTTGGTGCGGACCGGACAACGCAGCGGAAAGTCGGCGCGGTTCGTGGGCGTCGTCGGCTGCCAGGGCGAGCGAAGTCGCAGCCGCGTGGCCGTCAATCTTGCCATACGGGCGGCCGGCAACGGTTCACGCGACGTCTTGCTCATCGATGCCGATGCGCGGCACCGCCGGGTGGCCAAGCGCTTTGATCTCAATGGCTCTCCAGGCTTTCACGAGGTCTTGGCCGGCGTAGCGGAGGCGGAGAATTGCATTCATCACCCGCGTGACGCCAATCTCGCCGTGATGGGCTACGGAAGCTCCAACGGCCACGCTGTCGACTCGGTACGCGCCAATGGTTCGACCGCACAACTGGACTGCATCAAGAAAAACTTTCGCCTCATTGTGGTTGATTTGCCGTCCACGGCCGCGCTTCACCCCCGGTCTCCGGCGGCCGAATGCATCGATGAGGTTGTCATGGTGATCGAGGCCGAGAAAACGCGGATTCAGTCCGCCAAAACCGTCTTGAGCCGGCTGGAACGCGCGGATGTTCGCGTGTTGGGGGTCGTCCTCGCCAATCGGCGAGACGTTGTACCGGGCTGGCTCTATCGGCGGCTGTGAGCCTGTGCCGCCCCCCCTACGACTCCACATACTTTGACGAGCCGCATGAGCTCCGTTGGCAGAGAGTAGTCAATTGAAGAAGAACAGCAGTCCGAACATCGCTGAGGATGCGCAGCCGCGCGACGCGCGCGCTGAAATGCTTGATTCCTATGCCGTTGGCATCGCGGATTCGGAGTCCGACGGCCGTCATGCGCTGGCCCTCGAAGAACGCGTGCCGGCGCCCTTGCCAGTTCGACGACGAAGGCGCGTGCGCGCCCGTCGTCGCCGCGACGCATCGCAAGGCTCGGCGATCATCGGCGCATTGGCCGGAGTGCTCGCCGACGGTCCTGCCCAGCCCTACCTCCAGGATGCGGCTGCCGGCTGCGCGAGCAGCTCCCTTGGGGACGCTCGCTGTTCGCCGTGTCCGGCTTGGAAGCGGGCCATGGACATCGTGGGAGCGCTGCTGGTCCTGGTCCTCATGTCGCCGCTGCTGCTGGGGATCGCCGCGATGGTCAAATGCGTGTCGCGGGGCCCCATCTTCTTTCGTCAGCAGCGCGTGGGCGTCGGCGGCCGGCCGTTCACGCTTTGGAAGTTCCGTACCATCGAGCTGAGCGACGCGCCGGCCGTCCATCTGGCCCACATCTCTCAGTTGATGACAACGAATCGACCGCTCCTCAAAGTGGACCAGCGCCTGGCCGTGATTCCGGGCGGTCGGACGCTTCGTGCGCTCGGCTTGGATGAGCTGCCGCAGTTGTTGAACGTGTTGCGCGGCCAGATGAGTCTTGTCGGCCCGCGACCGGACGTGATTCCTTACGACAATTATGAACCGTGGCAGCGCATGCGATTCGACGTCCTGCCGGGCATTACAGGACTGTGGCAAGTCAGCGGCAAGAATCAAACCACTTTTGCCGAAATGATGGAGCTTGACATCGAATATGTGCGTCGGCGCAGCCTGATTCTGGATTCGGCAATCCTGGCAAAAACAATTCCTACGGTGTTAAGAGGCTAGTTGCGCCGCTGTTTCGAATGGGCGCGCATGCCGGGCTTGATTTGAGTTCATCACGTCGAGGTTGCATCATGATTCGCGTTGGTCTGATCGGTTTGGGGCACTGGGGTCCCAATCTTGTTCGATGCTTCCACGAGTTCCCAGAATGCAAAGTCACTTACGTTTGCGACCGCGACGTGGAGCGGCTGCGGCAAATCTGCAACAGATATCCAGAGGTCCACGGTACGTCCGACGACGCTGACGTGCTGCGATCCGATCGAGTCGACGCGGTTGTGATCGCGACGCCGACGCGGACGCACTATGCCTTGGCCAGCCGCGCACTGGACGAGGGTCTGCACACGTTCGTCGAAAAGCCGCTGGCCACCCGGTCGGCAGAGTGTTTGGACTTGATCGGTCGCGCCGATTCCAACGGCTGCGTCCTGTTCGTGGGCCATGTATTTCTCTACTCGGCGGCCGTCGCGAAACTGAAAGAGATCGTCGCCGCCGGCGATCTGGGAGAGATCTACTACATCAGCTCCACGCGGCTCAACCTGGGGCCTGTGCGCCGGGACGTGAACGCTTTGTGGGATCTCGCGCCGCACGATATTTCGGTCATCTTGGAACTGATGGACGCCTCGCCGGTGAGCGTCAATTGTTCGGGCCTGGCCTACCTCGATCAGAACATTCACGACGTCTGTAATTTGACGATGCGGTTTCCACAAAACAGGATCGGCATCGTGCACGTAAGCTGGCTCGATCCGAACAAGCGCCGCGTCATGACGATCGTCGGCAGCAAGATGATGGCGGTCTTCGACGATATCCAGCCGCTCGAGAAGATTCGCATCTACGATACGGGCGTCGAGCTGCCGCCGCCTTCCGCGTCGTTCGGCGAGTTCCCCTGCAGCTACCGCTACGGTGACATTTATTGTCCCAGAATTCAGGAAGTGGAGCCCCTGAAGGCGGAAACGCGAAGTTTCATCGACGCCATTCTAAGTGGCGAGCGACCCAAGACGGACGGATGGAACGGCCTCAGCGTTGTGGAAGTCATCGAGGCGGCCGATGCCTCGCTACGAGATAGCGGCGGTCACGTTCCCGTGCTGCGTGCGGCTCAGCCGGGCGCGCCCAATGCGGATGCCGCTCATGCTAAGCGGCGCGCACCCGTGCTCGTCACTCAGGGTTAAGATGTCCCCGCCGTACATTCATCCATTGGCTTTGGTCGAGACCGAAGAGATCGGCCCCGGCACGCGCGTTTGGGCGTTTGCCCACGTGATGGCCGGAGCTCGGATTGGCCGCAACTGCAACATTGGCGACCACGCATTTGTGGAGTCCGGCGCGACAATCGGCGATAACGCCACGGTTAAAAACAACGTCTGCGTGTGGAGGGGCGTCACGCTTGAGGATGACGTTTTCGTCGGGCCGAATGTCGCTTTCACTAACGATCGCTTTCCGCGATCCGGACGCATGCCCCAGGTCCGTGATCGGTACGCGTCGACTGCCGGATGGCTCGAGACGACGGTCGTCGAGCGTGGGGCCTCGATCGGCGCCAATGCGACTATTCTGCCGGGCGTGCGCATTGGCCGTTACAGCATGGTGGCCGCTGGCGCCGTCGTCGCCGCGGACGTCGAACCGTTTGCCTTGGTCGTTGGCGCACCCGCCCGTCGAGCCGGATACGTGTGTCGCTGCGGAAAAAAACTGGCGGGCGACTACCGGGAGTCGTCCTGCGACTCCTGCGGCGAATCCCCTGAGAGTCGGCATCCCCTGGAAAAACGCGTCAGCTATCCATGAACGTTCCCTTTGTCGATTTGAAGTCGCAAGCAGACCAGTTGCGCGACGACTTGCTAACAGCCGCCCAGCGCGTCATCTGCGGGGCCGACTATATTCTCGGCGACGACGTCGCGACGTTCGAACTCGCTTTTGCCGACTTCTGCCAAACGGAGTTCGCGATCGGCGTCGCCAACGGAACGGAGGCGCTTCATCTCGCGCTGCGGGCCGTGGGTTGCGGATCAGGCGACGAGGTGATTACGGCGGCGAACTCGT
This sequence comes from uncultured Planctomycetaceae bacterium, assembly GCA_964430075.1. GTDB lineage: Bacteria > Planctomycetota > Planctomycetia > Pirellulales > Lacipirellulaceae > Lacipirellula. Next base: position 27,067 of record CAYSFP010000008.1, read on the forward strand.
TTGTCGCTTCAGCGCTTGCCATTTACTACGCGGGCGCCAACCCGGTGCTGGTCGACGTGGACGCGACGTACTACACGCTCGATGTTGATGCACTTGAGCGTGCCATCACGCCGCGCACCAAGGCGATTGTGCCGGTGCATTTGTACGGCCAGCCCGCCGAGATGGAGCCCATTCTCGAACTCGCCGAGAAGCACGGATTGAAGGTGGTGCAGGATGCTTGCCAGGCGCACGGCGCGCTCCACGAGTCGGCGCCGGTGGCCTCGCTCGGCGATGCGGCATGCTTCAGCTTTTACCCCAGCAAGAACCTGGGCGGCTGCGGCGACGGCGGCGCTATCGTGACCAACGACGCTCAGCTTGCTCGCAAGCTGCGGATGCTCCGCAACTATGGCCAGCGCGCGAAGAACGACTACGCGATGTTGGGCTACAACTGCCGTCTGGATACGTTGCAAGCGGCAATCCTCGGCGCCAAGCTTCCTCATCTCTCTCGTTGGAACGAGCAGCGCCGGGCGATCGCGCGGGCGTACTGTGGGGCCCTTGCCGACGCCAATGTCGTTCTGCCCGCCGAGCGGCCGGGAACAACCCACGTCTACCACCTGTTTGTCGTGCGGCATGCCGAGCGCGATGAGATGCTCGCGCATCTCCAGGACGCGGGCATTCAATGCGGCGTGCACTATCCAACGCCGATCCACCAGTGCGGTCCCTTTCGACCGGCACGGACGGTTCCCGAGGGCGCCCCGACCGCCACGCGGTTGGCGCGAGAAATCCTTTCCTTGCCGATGTATCCCGAGCTGGATGAGGAAAGCCTTCTCCGCGTCGTGGACGCCGTGAAGGCTTTTACATTGGTCAGCCGTTAACGCGCCGTGCCGTTGCCATGTTGACGTACGACCGTCCCCAATTTGCCGACAGAGTCGAAGGGCGGCCGCCGGCCCTGAACGCGACCGGGCGATTGTTTGGCCTGCAGTTCTGGATGCCCGCGATCGTGCTTGCAGCCGTGCTGTACGTGATCCAGCACGACACGAAGTATGCGTCGTCCGCCTTCGCCGATGGGGAACTCCAAGGCGACCTTGTCGCGGAGGTCGGCTCCAGCAATGCGTCGCGGCAGTTGGGATTTTTGACGCTGGCGGCCCTGGGCGCCGCGCTGCTGATGCGAAGCCCGCCGGCTCCGTTGGCAATCAACCGGCGAATTCTGTGCTGGCTGGGAGGGCTCGTGGCCTGGGGCATGTTGAGCGGCTTGTGGGCGGACGACGTCGCGCTGTCATTCAAGCGATTGCTGCCTCCGCTGTTTACGCTGATCGCCGCGTGCGGCGTCGCGAAATCATGGCAATCGCCGCAGCTCTGCTGGTTCACCGTCCTGACCACCGCATCGTATTTGTTCCTGGGCATCGCGGCTGAATGTAAGGCGGGCGCATTTCTCTACGGCGACGACTATCGGTTTTCGGGAACGCTTCATTCCAACGATCAAGGCGTCAACTGTGCATTGCTTTGCCTTGCCTCGCTTTGTCTTTATCGCCAGACCTCTGGCGACGAGCAATCCGCAGCGAATCGATGGTGGCTGCTGCCATCTGTTGTCGGCGGAATGTTTCTCATGCTCACCGCCTCGCGGACGGCGACGCTGTCCTGCGCCGCGGGGTTGATGACCGCTTGGTCCCTGGGGGCGACGACGATTCGGAAAGTGCTTGCTTGGGGCGCACTAGCATTTGTGGCCCTTGTCGGTGGAATTCTCTGGATCGAGGCGGCCAACTCCGATGATGCGTTCTCGGCGGTCGCCAGCATGGGGCGCGAGCAAGACGAGGGCGAAGTCGGATCGCTGAGCGGCCGCGTCCCCATCTGGCGGGAGGTCATGGGCGACATCGCTGCGGCGCCGCTCTTGGGATACGGCTACGGCGCGTTTTGGACGCCTCAGCGAGTCCTGTTTTACTCCTACGTTCGCGGCTGGGAGTTCACGCACGCGCATTCGGCATATCTCGAGACGCTGCTGAACGTTGGCGCTATCGGCCTCGCCCTGGGATTGTTTGTCGTCCTTGCCGCCAGGAGTGCGGCCATCCATTCGTTCGGCGAAGTGGGCCATCCGGAGCCCCGGTTTGTCGCCGCCGTGCTGACAATGGCCCTCGTGCATGGATTTCTCGACTCGAACTTCGTCCGCGAGGGATTGGCGTCGACCATCGCGCTCTTGTGCGTCGCGACCATGATGTTTCACAACGGAAGGCGCGATGCCGCATGACGTCCCTGGATAACACAACCGGTCGGCCGTTAGCCCGAGTGGCGCGCAATATCGCGTCGCTCCTGACGAGCGACGTGATTAACCGGGCTACGACGTTCGTCATGTACGCCGTCGTGGCCCGCTACGCGGGAGCGAGATCGTTTGGCCAGTTGTCGCTCGGCATCTTGCTGGTCTACACGTTTCAGGTCCTCGCCTGCGGCGGCTTGCCGACGCTGATTACGCGCGAACTGGCGACCAGAAAGCGCCGCACGGCGAAGTATCTCGTCGCCTCGAGCGTTGTCGTGGCGCTCACGTCGATCGTCGCAACGCTCGCCATGGTGTTGTTCACGGTGCTGATGCACTATGAGGCGGACACGTCGGCGGTGCTCCTGATCCTCGCGATCGGCCTGGCGCCTCAATCGCTGGCAACGATCGCCGAGGCGGTGTTTCGTTCCTGGGAGTGCATGCATTATATCGCGTATGCGAATGTGCCGATCAATCTCGCCAAGATGGCGGGCGCCTTCCTGCTGTTGCGGAGCGGTTACGGCATCAACGCGGTCGCCATGCTGATCGTCGGCTGTCGGGTGGCGATTCTCCTGGTGGAGTGGGCGCTGTTGGCGTGGCGGCTGCCGCGCGTCGTCATGCGAATTGACCTTGGTTTCGCCAAGCGGCTCGCAATCGGCGGGGCGACGTTTCTCGGCATCGACGGCTTGATTGCCGTTTGGGGAAGCCTCGACTCGGTGTTGATCTCGAAGATGTGCGGCGAGTCGGACGTTGGACTCTACTCCGCGGCGTGGCAATTGCTCGTGCCGGCAAGCTTGTTGTTTCAGAGCATGGTGAGCAGCGTTTTTCCGCTGATGTGCCAAAAGATGAAAGCCGATCAGGCAGCCCTCGGCGACTTCGTCAAATGGATGGTCGAAGTGCTGTGCCTGGTTGGCTTCCCCATGGCGATTGGGTTGTTTTTCCTTGCCGAACCGGGCTTGCTCTTGCTTTACGGCGATGCCGAGTTTGTCGCCGCCGCCAGCATCGTGCACGTGCTCCTCGCGGTCGTCGTACTTCAGGCCGTCACCAATGTGCTGGGCTATGCCCTTTGGGCCGGGCTTCAAGAGCGGGTTTCCCTGCGCATCGTTGCGGTGAATGTGATCGTGAACCTCGTCCTCGGAGTCATTTTGACTTACTATTTCGGCGTAATCGGCGCCGCGTTCGCTTCCCTCGCCACCTGGGCGGTCAACGCCATCCAAACCTACCTGGCCTTTTCTCGTTTCAGTTCAAGAGTTTCGATCGTCGAGGCCGCTTGGAAAGCTGCCGTGGCAAGCTTGGCGATGACCGGCTGCTTCCTGGCCATGCGGAGTTCCGGCATGGTCATGGCGAGCGTGACGGCCTCCGTCGCCTACGTAGCGGTCGTCGCTGCGCTGCTGGTGGCGGCAGCAGGCGGAGTCCGAGAGTTCTGCGCCGATTTTTTCTCGCCGCTCGTCGAATAGCCGTCAGTCACGCGTGCCTCATCGCATGAAAATCGTACTGCTTTCGCATGATTTCCCCGAGTACTGCATCCAGCAGGCCAATGGCCTCGTGCGCCACGCCGACGTGATGCTGATGCTGCCGAAAGTCGAAGCCGAAGAGTATGGGCCGGCGCTCGATCCGGCCGTGCGCTGGCAACCGTTTATCAAGCGGCGCCTGCGTCAACCCGGGCGGCAGTTCGTCGAAGTTTGTCGGGTGCTGAAACGCATTCGTTCGTTTCGCCCGGACGTCGTCCACTTCCAACACGGGCACTTGTGGTTCAATCTCGCGCTGCCCGCGCTGCGCGCCTACGCGCTCGTGGCGACTGTGCATGATCCCCGTCCGCATCTGGGCGACCGTTCTTCCCAGAAAACGCCGCCGTGGATGATGAACTTCGGCTATCGCCGTGCAGACCGGATCATCGTGCATGGCGAGGAAATCAAGCGCCAGGTGGTGAAGGCGCTCGGAACCCAGGGCGCGAGAATCCACTCCATTCCGCATATCGCCATCGGCCGACGATCGGAATCGGAAGGATCTATCGACCAGGAAGGAAACGTTGTGCTCTTTTTCGGCCGGATCTGGGAATACAAAGGGCTAGAGTACTTGATACGTGCGGCGCCGGCCGTCAGCCTCGCGATCCCCGATGCCCAGTTCGTCATTGCGGGAGAGGGCGAGGATTTCGCTCGCTATCGCCGCCTGATGGTCGATCCGGGGCGTTTCACGGTTCACAACCGCTACATCTCGGCCGCCGAGCGGGATGAGCTCTTCGAGCGTGCGGCCGTCGTTGTCTTGCCGTACATCGATGCGACGCAAAGCGGCGTGATTCCCGTCGCGTACTCGTTCGGCAAACCGGTCGTGGCGACCCGCGTCGGCGCGCTGGAGGAAGCGGTCGACCACGGCGTCACGGGCCTGCTCGTGCCGCCGCGAGACGAATCGGCATTAGCACTCGCCATAGTCGACCTGCTGCAGAATCCCGAGCAGCGCCGGGATATGGGTCTTGCCGGGCGGCGAAAGCTCGACGCGGAGGGCGCCCCCGATGTCGTTGCCCGCCAGACGATGGAGGTCTATCGGCGCGCGATCGACGATCGGCTGGCCCGCGGTCCCGTGTGGTCCTCGAACAAGTGCGCTGCTCCCACGAGTGCGAGAAATTGACATGCATTTGGCAGTCATCGCATCGATGAAGAAGGGCCTCGAGCAGTTCATCTACCGGGAGATCCGCGCGCTGGCCGCCAACGGGGCGACGATCAGCCTGTTTCCCACCAAGCATGGTCCGGGCCTCTACAATCCTCCGCCCGAGTGGCGCGTCCACCGTTGGCACATCGCGGCGGTTCTGTTGTGCCAGCCGTGGCGCTTTGTGCGAACTCCGGTTCGATACGCCGCCGTATTGATTCAGGCCCTCTACGACCGAGCGACCGTCGATTTTCTCATGGCCGCCTACTTTGCGCCGCACATCAAGTCGGCAGACGTCATCTACGCGACCTTCGGCGATCGTAAGCTGTTCGTCGGCTACTATTGCAAGTTGCTGTTGAACAAGCCGCTAGCCGTCGAGATCCACGCCTACGAGTTGTATCAGAACCCCAACCCCAAGTTGTTCCCCAAGGCGCTCGCTGCCTGCGACCGCATCATCGCCGCCACGGACTACAACCGCGAATTGCTCTGCAATCGTTACGGCGTTGAACCCCGCCGCGTGGAAGTCGTTCGTTACGTGCTCGACCTGGACGATTTTCGTCCCACGAACAAGTTCGTCGTCCTCATCGTCGCCTTTTTCGTGGAAAAGAAGGGCCACGATACGCTCCTCAAAGCGGTCAAGAAGATGAATCGCGACGACGTCGAGGTGTGGATTGTCGGCGGCTCGGGCGGCTCGTCCTCCGAAGTCGACGTCCAGGCCATGGTCAACGACCTCACAATGGAAGCGCAAGTCGCGTTCTTCGGCAAGCTTTCCGGCACGGCCCTCAAGGCGGCGTATCGGGCTTGCGACGTCTTCTGCCATCCCAGTCGCTTCGACAGCCAGGGCGAGGCCGAAGGATTTCCTAATACGATCGTCGAGGCGATGGCTTGCGGCAAGCCCGTGATCACGACGCGGCACGTCGAAATTCCGCGCATCGTCGAACAAATCCTGGTGGGTGAGAACGACGTCGATGCACTGGCCGAAGCCTTGGAGCGAGTCTACCAGTCCACGGAGTTGCGAAAGGAACTCGGACGGCGGAATCGCGAATTGGCCGAAGCGCATTTCTCGACGAGCAACGCGAGCCGGACGTTCGAGTTGCTGAGGCAGATCGGCGATCGCGATCGTCCCGCCAATGCAGGCCGCGAGAATGATTCTGCGACGCCGCTGACGGCGCTGTCGCACGGCGTTCTCCCGCCGGGGTCGCCCGCCCCAGCATCGTGAATCGCCGGCCCCTGCAACAAGCAAAGCGCCATGTACGATCTCACCGGTCAACGCGTGCTCATGCTGCTGGAGAACAGTTGTTACTCCAGCGACGGCCGCGTGCGCCGCGAGGCGAACACGTTGGCGGCCGCCGGTTGTCGCGTCACGGTCATTTGCCCTCGCGGCGCCGGCGAGCGCTGGCGCGAGCAGTTCGGGCCCGTCGTCGCGTACCAGTACCCTGCTGCGTTGAACGCCGCCGGGTTCCTTGGATATATCGTGGAGTACGCCTACGCGCTCGCGGCGACGGCGATCTTGTCCGCGTGGGTCGCCGTCCGGCACGGATTCGACGTGATCCATGCCCATAACCCGCCGGACCTGTTCGTGCTGATTGCCGCCTTCTACAAGCTTCTTGGCAAACGATTCGTGTTCGACCAACACGACCTGGCGCCCGAGATGTATTGGGCGCGCGGCGGGGGCCGTGCCAACCGCCTGGTCTACCGAGCGCTGGTCTTCTTTGAACGCCTGTCGTGCCGTTGGGCCGACCATGTTCTCGCGGCCAATGACTCTTACAAGAAGTCGGAAGTCGAACGGTCGGGAATCCCAGCGAGCCGGGTTACGGTCGTCCGCAACGGTCCAGAGCCTTGCCACTTGCAGATCACTCCGGCCGACGCAACCCTGCGGCGCGAGGGCGAAGTCCTGATCGTCTTCGTCGGCGAAATGGGCGAGCAAGACGGCATCGACTACCTGCTGAGGGCGTTGGCCCATCTGTCCAAGGTCCTGGGGCAGCGCGCGTGGCGCTGCGTACTGGTCGGCGACGGCGCCGCGGTGAAGTCGCTCAGTCAACTCGCCGGCGCCCTTGAGATCGACGACCGGGTGGAGATCACCGGTTGGCTCGAATACCGCGCCGTCCCGCGCTACATCGGCGCCGCCGACATCTGCGTGGCGCCCGACCCGTCCAACGGCTACACCGACCGCTCGACCATCATCAAGCTCATGGAGTATATGGCTCAGTCCAAGCCGATCGTCGCTTTCGATTTGCCTGAGCATCGCGTGACTGCGGCCGACGCCGCGTTGTATGCCGCCGCGAACGACGAAGCGGACTTTGCCCGTCAGCTTGCTCGCCTGATCGACGACCCGCTGCTACGACGACAACTTGGCGAGTCGGGTCGGGCACGGGTCCTCGGGCGGCTGGCCTGGAGCCACCAGGAAGGCCCGCTCTTGGCGGCCTATCGACAAGTCCTTTGCCCGCGGACTGTGCCGCAGGACCTGGTCGGACCGGAGCGCAGCGCATGACATCAGTATTGGCTCCAGCGGCGTCTCGCATGACCGTCGTCAACTTGCTCGACGATTGGAGTGCCGTACAACCGGCGTGGGACGAGTTTGTCAACAATCATTCTCAAGGCAGCATCTTCCACTCATCGCAGATGGTTCGGGTCTTCGCGGCTGCCAAGCGGCATGCTCCCTTGCCCTTGGCCGCTCTGGATCGCGACGGATGCGTGGTGGCCTTGCTCTCGGCAGTGCGCGTGCAGACGTTGCCACACCCGTTGGGCCGCCTGTCATCGCGCTCCCTCTGGTACGCTGAACCGTTGTGCCGGGACGATCCGGCGAGCATCGATGCGCTCGTGGAGTTGATTAAAACGCACGATCGCGCGATGCGACGCCCTACGTTGTTCACCGAAGTGCGCCCGTTGTTCGCACCCGGCCCCGAACGTGCCGCGCTGGAGCGCTGTGGCTACGAATTTTATGACTATTTGAACTACATCGTCGATCTCACCCCAGGCGAAGAACGGTTGTGGGCGAACCTGCGCAAGTCTTGCCGACGCAGCGTCCAAAGCGCACGAAAGCGCGGTTTTGTGATTCGTGAGCTCACGGCTGCGGAGGGAGTGGATGCGCTCTACTCGATTCTTCAACAAACTTATGGCCGCGCTCGCGTGCCGCTGGCCGATCGCAGTTTGTTCGAGGCGGCGTTTCGCGAGCTGGCGCCCGCGGGCGTATTGCGGTGCATGGCCGTCGCGGACGGCGAGCGAATCGTCGCGATCGACGTGCTCCTGGCATTCAAGGACAGGCTCTACGCTTGGTACGGCGGCGTCGAGCGAATGACCGGCATCTCGCCGTGCGAAATCCTCCAATGGCACGAGTTCACGTGGGGCGCCGACCAGGGATTGACGGACTTCGACTTCGGCGGCGCGGGCCGGCCGGACGAGCCCTATGGCGTGCGGGACTTCAAAGCCAAGTTCGGCGGCGAGCTCGTTTGCTTCGGTCGCTATCGGAAGATTCACGGGCCGTGGCGCATGGCTCTCGCCGAACGCGCCTACCAGTTGGGACGAACCCTCATCGCGTCAAAGTAGCTGCCAACAGTGAGCTTAGAGATCACGCCGCATTGCCGATTCCTGCTCGCCGAGGAGCGCGCCGACGACGTCTTTCGGCAGTGGCTCGCCGCGGACGCGCGGGCGTGCCGTCTCTCGCCGAGCTTCCGCGCTTACTATCAGATTCGTTCGCTGATTCCTTTGCGCCTGCGGCAACTGCTGCAGCGACTTCGGCCGGTGAAGGTTTCCGACCGCTGGTGCTATCCTGACGCATTCTTCGACGCGCTCGGCGGAGCGTGTCCTCAAGCTGACCAGTGCTACGCGCTTGTCCATCCCTGGCCCGATGCCGCGGAGTTTGCCTTCGTCTTGACCCACGACGTCGAGACCGCCGAGGGCATGCGCCGCGTGCTTCAAATTGCCGATCTCGAGCAGGAACTCGGCTTCCGCTCTTCCTGGAACATCGTCCCGTACAAATACTCCGTCGATCGAGGCGTCATTCGCGACCTGCAAGAGCGCGGCTTTGAGATCGGCGTGCACGGCTACAATCACGACGGCAAATTGTTTACGAGCCGAGGGGCGTTCCATCGCCGCCTCCCTCATATCAACGAGGCCCTGAAGTCGTTCGGATCCGTCGGGTTTCGCGCCCCGATGGTCCATCACAATCTCGACTGGATGCAGACACTCGATGTCCAGTACGACGCATCCTGTTTCGACGCCGACCCGTTTCAAGCGATGCCGGGCGGCATCGGCGGCGTGTGGCCGTTTGTCGCCGGCAAATTTGTCGAACTGCCGTACACGTTGCCGCAGGATCACACGTTGTTTGTCGTACTTGGCGAGCAGACGGGAACAATCTGGGAGCAAAAGCTGGATTATCTCGTCAAAAGGTGCGGAATGGCGTTGCTCATTACGCATCCCGATTACTTGGATTCGCCGCGCCGGCTCGATGCGTATCGCCAGTTCCTGCAGCACGCCAGAGAATTGTCCGGCATGTGGCACGCGTTGCCGAAGGACGTGGCGTCGTGGTGGCGGCAGCGCGATCGGTCGACCGTTCGCGACGAAGGCGGCCCAGGTCGGCGCATTGACGGGCCGGCCTCCGACCGCGCATCGGCGGCGACGCTGCACTTCGACATTGCCGACGGTCTTGTGCCGCGCCTCCGTCGCACGGGCGTGCCCGAAGCGGCCATCGGCATCGCACGCTGATTCTCTTACGGGGATCTGTCGTCGCAGGGGCTTGGGGGGAACACGGTGAGCTGGACACTTCGGACCGCTGCAACATCATGCGTGGGACAGGACAGCGGACAGGCGATCGCGGAAAGGACGACGCGGCAACGGGTTGCGGCTCCTTGATCCCTCTGGAGGGTGGCCACTTTGTCCACTTTTGGCGGATTTGGTTGCGCATGGCGGTCAAGGGGGTGGGGAGTCGGGGGGGGGCAGGAGTCAGGGTTCAGGAGGCAGACCATTGCTTATTGGCCACGGACTACTGTCCTTTAGTACACTACACCACTGCGCGGCCTGATTTCAAGCTGTTTTTCGCCAAAATCGGGATCCGGTCGCGTCGGCTGCGGCCGACGGGCGGCAGCTCACGAGGCCGAGGGCGAAGCCGTCGAACGGCAGACGCCCGTAGCCGAAGCGGCTCGCTTCGTTCCGGCAGATCCCGGTCGAAGCGAGCCGCTTCGACCACGGCGCCGGCCCCCGTCGCGGCGGAGCGGTTCGTCGGGCCGATGTTGCGTGGCGGCGGCCGGGCCGGGGGCGAGGACGCCCCGGCTCGCTGGGCTCGCGGGAGCGCTTCGCGGTCAGCTCACGACGTTGAAGGCGAGGCCGTCGCGGGATCGCCGGCGAGGACCTGCGCGATGTTCTCGCGTTGCATGACGACCAGTGATAGGCAGTCGGTGAGCGACCATTGCTGCTTGTCCACTCGCCGCGAATACACCTCAACCCCTTCTCTCGTAGAGTTCGGCGGAGTGGCCGACGACCTTGACGCGGCTGCCGTCGTTACCGCAACGCGGTTCGATACCGTAGCCCCGGGTTGGCCGGGCAGCGGCCTACCCTGGGTGATTGAATCCGCGAATGACCTTACGCTGAAAGCGTGACACAACCGCCTCGCCATCGATTGGGGAACGCCTTCAGCGTAACCAATCACCATAGCGCCATGCCCCAGGGTGATTCGCCAAGGCGAACAACCCTGGGCTACGATGTGCAACGCCTTCGGCGTAAGGATCCCTCCGCCGTCCAGCAAAAAAGCTCCGCTGCGCGCCAAGCCGCATTTCAAGCGCCGATGGCGACGTGGCGACAAAGAGAAAACCCCGCGGCCCCGACCATCAGCAGCGCCGCGGCCGAAGGCTCCGGCACGAGATAGGAGACCTGCAAGTGGTCGATCTCAAAGGAATTCCTACCTCCTGGTCCTAATAAGTCGTCGTAGTGACTTATGATGAGGATGTCGACGATCCCCGCGTCGCTCGCAATGCCGAAGAACCGGTCTTCCACCGTTCCGCCATCGAAGGTTTGGTCGCCAACCAGCATATGGAACGAAACCCTCTCTTTGAGGAACACGCCCACTTCATTGACAGCTAATCTGAGATAGGAGCCAGGTTCGCCGTCGGTCCACACGAACCCGAACGCCCGTGGATATTGCCCCGACGCAGAGGGCTCAAAGCGGAAACGGAGAAATGAGGGAACCGTACCGCTAAGCAGCGACGAATATCGCACCGATTCCAGCGACCGACCGCCGCTGCCGTCGCCATCGATCACCCCATCGTCGCCGTCGACCGAATCGGTGTTCGGCCCCGGCGGCAAAATGATGCCGGGAATGGGGTCGACGCCTCCCGGCGGCGGGTCCGGCACGCCGACGCCGGGAGGGAGCGGGACCTCGACAACCCCTGGGATATTGAGCACGCCGTCCTCGAAGTCCTCGATGTACGTCACATACCGCGGGTCGGACGCGAACGGGCTGTCCGCCGCGCTGAGATACGGCAACGGGCCAACGGCCGTTAGCTCCGCACGTGCGGAGCCTGAGAGGACGGCAAAGAACACTGCCGCGACGGGGACAACTCCGGTTAGCGACAAAGCGAGGCATGAGGGCCGCCGCAGCGGCGATTGTTGAAACACGAGCAAGTCCTCGCGGAGGGCACGATTTTCAGCAAGGGGACGGCGTCACGTCGACCGCATGACGGACGACGAAGCGGAAAGCGGCCAACAGGCTCCATTGTACTCGAAAGCGCCAGCCCGTCACGCGAACAGGACGCTTCGCTCCTATCGCCGGCGCCCAGAAACGCCCCGCGGCCTCGCCAACAGCGAAAAGGCCGCTGCTATAACCGCAACGCGGTTCGATACCGTAGCCCAGGGTTGGCCGGGCAGCGGCCTACCCTGGGGCATTGAATCCGCGAATGACCTTACGCTGAAAGCGTTACACAACCGTCTCGCCAGCGATTGGGGAACGCCTTCAGCGTAACCAATCATCAATCGCGCCATGCCCCAGGGTGATTCGCCAAGGCGAATCACCCTGGGCTACGATGGGCAACGCCTTCGGCGTAAGAACCTCCGCCGTCCAGCAAGAAAGCTCCGCTGCGCGCCAAGCCGCATTTCAAGCGCCGGCGGCGACGTGGCGACAAAGAGAAAAACCCACTGCCCCGACCATCAGCAGCGCCGCGGCCGAAGGCTCCGCGACGCGACAGGCGACCTGCACGCGGTCGATCTCGAACGATGTCCTGCGCGTTCCTGGTCGCTGCGACGCCGCCTGCCTTCGTACGGCGCCGGGGCAAGTGATTGCACTTCAGGGCGGCATGGCCGGGCCTGACCACGGGGCGTGCGCGGGGCTCGTCGCCTTGTCAGGCCTGCTCTCGCCGGCGTGATTGCTACATTCCGCACGCCGCGCGCGTCGCCGTTCCGCCTCGCTGCGCACGTGAAAGCATGATTTGCGCGAAGCGATTGCGGAAAGGACGACGCGATCACGGGTTGCCGCTTCTCGACCGCTCTGAATAGCGTCTATTTTGTCCACTTTTGGCGGATTTGGTTGCGCAGGGCGGTCAAGGGCGGCGAAGCATAGGTCGGAGGCAGGAATACAAGGTTCAGGAGTTGGGAGTCAGTCGGGGGCGGCGTTCGACTGCCCGCTGCGGACGGCCGCCCCTGCTCTACGGCCTGCCCAGAAATTCGGCTAAACCGCAAGCGTTGGTCCGTCCCGTTCGACTGGTTTGCTGAGCTGGCGTCTTGACTGGCATTTCTGGGCAAAGCCCTGCGATTCTGTCAATTTGTACACTCATCGATGGCGCGGCCTAGTTTCAACCGAAAACTGCGGAAAACGTGAGCGATGAGCCGGCCGGGGTTCCGCAGGTTCTGGCCGGAGAATGGCGGCCACGGCTTCCTTTCCGGGCCGGTAGACTGCAGGCATGCTTCGCCGGTGGTCAATCTTCTTCCCGTCCGGATCAGCTTCCCTGGCGCCTGCCGCCGCGCGTGCGCGCCGGGTGATCGTGCCGCTCATGGCAACTGCCGGCGGACTTCGGTGACGATCATCTCTTCCACCTCGGGCGCCCACGGCGCCGGCAGGCCGTAGTAGACCATCGCGCCGCCCCCTTCGTAGCCGCCTTCGGCCAGCACGCGGCGCGAGGGAATGTACGCCATCACGTCGTTGGCGTAGCCGGCCACCCAAGTGTTGGCGCCGCCCAGTTCCCCCTTCAGTCGCAGCGCGTAGTCGACCACGACCTCGCCGCCCAAGGCGACGAATTGCACGTCGTTTCCCAACCGCCAGCACGCCACCGGATAGGGATACGTCGGGTTCAACGGTCGCCCCGCTTCGATCTCGGCCAACAACTGCTTGGCGCGCGACGCCACGTAAGGGTCTCGCGACTCGGCATCCGCTGCCAGTTGGGCTTGCGACGGCAAGGACTCGAACGGCAGATCGATCTCGCGGTAGTCCGTTGTCAACGCTCCGCCGACTTCCTGCATCGCCGAGGTCAACAGCACGGCTTCGACCTCATCCGCCAATCGCCGGCCGTAATGCTCGGCGAGCGCGGTCGTCCGCCGGGGAATCGGATTCTGATCGCCGCCACATCCCGCCCAGAACAGGGCCACGCACTCGGGATGCAACCGTTCGAACTCCTGCTGCGCGACGCCCGGGTAATCGCCCGACCATTGAAACCCGTCGAGCACCGTCGCGTGGCAGGCGTAGCCGAACAGCACCGCACGCAGCGTTCCGGCTGCGTCGTGCACGGCGAGCACGGGCACGTCGTGATCGCTTGGCCCCACGAGCGCTGCGACCGTCCGCCGTTGGGGAACTTCCGCCTCGGGGTTGTTCCGCCGGTTCACGGCAAAGGCGGCGCGGCCGCTGCCCGCGGTGAGGCGCGCCGGCTGCAGGCCGGCGAGCGCCTCGCCCGCCACGTGCACGGCCTGGTCGACAACGGCATCGGTGTACCGCTCGATCTGTCGCTGTTGATGGTCGGTTAACCGCCACGCCAACATGGCTCCTAAATTGCGTCCGACCGCGGGCCCGGAGTGTGTGTGCGAAGTGCAAATCACAATCTGCGATCGCTCGAGGCCATGTTTCTCGCCGAGCGCCGTGCAGACGCGCGCGGCCGTGTCGCGGTCGATGCCGACGAGATCGAGCGTGATGACGACGCCGCGCTGGCCGTCGCCGTCCTCGAGCGCCAGCGCCTTGGCCCACAGGTCGGTCAACTTGCCGTCAGCCGGTCGATCGCGTGCACCATAGCCGGACATCCACATGGATTCTGGGGGCGTGATGAGAATCTTCGCCGCCCCCGCTTTCCAGGGGAGCGCCGCGTTGTCGACAGGCGGCGTTGGTTCCGCTGCGGTTGACGGTCGCGGAGAGCAGTTCGCCAACAGCGAGATGGAAATCAGCGCCGCCGAGATGGCCGCGAAGGCGTATCGCATGACGTGTCCTCCCAGGCAAGCGGGCGGCCTTGCTCGATTGCGACCGCCGGTCCGATCATAGTGTACGCTATGCGCATCGTGCAAAGACAGCGAACTCGATTCCATGGATGACTCCCATGAAAATGACGCTGCTGGGGGCGACGCTCGTCGCGGTCTTGCTCAACCCATCCGCGGTAGCGCAGCCGGCGACAACGGTCTCGATTTCAGCAGGGCGCTGGCTGATCAATGGACGGCCCACGAATCCGAGCTCGGCTGCCGAAGGCCTGTTGATGAACGTGCGCATGGTCAACGCCACGTTCGAGGATTTGTCCGGCCAGAAACCCGACTTCGACGCCGCGGCCAACACGGACGAGTTCATCGCGAGCCTGTCGGAGTACGCCGCCCTGGGCGTGAACGCCTTCACGCTCTGCCTGCAGGGCGGCATGCCCGGCTATGAAGGCGCGGTCAATTCGGCCTTCGCCGCGGATGGCTCGCTGCGCGGCGACTCCATGGATCGCGTCGAACGCGTGATCCGCGCGTGCGATCGGCAGGGCGTCGTCGTCATTCTCGGCTGCTACTATCAACGCCAGGCGAAAATCCTGCGCGACGAAGCAGCGATCCGGTCGGGACTGGTCAACGTCGCCAAGTGGATTCGGTCGAGCGGCTTTCAGAATGTCGTCCTCGAAGTGGCAAACGAGTATCCCCACGATGGGTTTGTTCACCGTGCGATCTGCGATCCGGAGGGACAGGCAAGCCTGATCCGACTGGTCAAGGAGACGTCGCCCGATTTGCTCGTCACGGCCAGCGGTTACGGCGACGGCAGAATTCATCCCGAGGTGGCGGAAGCCGCCGATTTCCTCACGCCGCATTGGAACGGCACCGCGGTCGGCGATATTCCGGCACGCGTTGCCGCGCTCAAGAAGTTCGGGAAGCCCATTGTCTGTAACGAGGACGACAAAATCGGCGCGCAAGCCGTGGCCGCGATGCGCGCGACGGTGGACAGCGGCGCCGGCTACGGCTTGATGCTCCAGGGGCATAATCAAACCTTTCCGTTTCACTTCCACGGCGCCGCCGATGACGACGTTTTTTACGCCGCGCTGCAGGCGATCACGTCGGAAGGGGCCGACGAGGCTCTGCCGGAAGCCTCTGAATCCGGAGCGAATTATTTCCCGCCGCCGGAGTCGCAAGGCGGGTGGCGGTTCGTCGAAACGGCGGAAGAAATCGAAGCCGTCGCCGAGATGGACGCCGGCAAGATCGACCAGCTCCGCCAGTGGCTGCTGGACTCGGACGAACGCCCCTTTGCCGCGGTCGTGATTCGCCATGGCACGGTGGCCTTGCAGGTCGAGCGCGGGAACAGCGCCGTCGCCGACGCGCGAAATGTCAAGTCCTGCGCCAAGGCCGTGTGTGCAACGGTGCTGGCCATCGCCGCGGAGCAGAGCCGGCAGGGGCAAACGCCGAACAGGATGTCGTTGGACGACAAGGCGTTCGACTTCATTCCGTGGGCTCACCCGTTGAGCGATCCGCGCAAAGCGCAGATTACGGTGAAGCAACTGCTCAATCACACGTCGGGCATCACCCCGGAATCGACGGGCGTACCGAACCGTGGGCCGTGGCAATTGATCGTCGGTCACGTGGGCGACGAGCGAAACCAGCGGCTCGCGTTCGACCCAGGCGCCGACCTCGATTACGGGACGCACGCGTTCTATCACGCCGCGCTGGTCTGTGAAACGGTGACGGGGAAGCCGTACGACCGATTCACGATCGATCATCTACTGGCGCCGATGGGCGTCGAAACGTGGTGGTTCGAGTTTATCGATGGCGATGCCGCGCACGGGCGTCATCCGTCGCATGCCATGGGTTTGCCGGCGCGAGAGCTGGCTCGCATCGGCTACTGTATGTTGCACGACGGGCGCTGGGGCGAGCGGCAAGTGATTCCCGACTGGTTCATCCGCGAAACGGCCTCGCCGACGCACGTCGTCACGGGCATCAAGACGTTCGGCCGCGACGCCCGGTCATTTTCCCACGGATGGGAGTTGCCCGGCCTGTTGAGCGGGGTCAAGGGCCGCGGCATCCCTCGCGACGCCCGCTTCAAGCCGGGCAGCGGCGGGCAGTTGATCGCCTTCGTCCCGAGCCTGGACCTGGTCGTCGCTCGCCAAACCGGCGGCAGCGGGCAGTGGGCTTATGAAGAGTTTCTCAGGCGGGCGTGCGACGCCGTCTTGCCATGAGCAAGAAGACCCGAAACCAGACTTCCCCGTTCGGCGCCATATCCGGCGTAGCCCTACTATTGAGCCCTGCGCAGCCAATGAACCCGTCGAGCTGGGCTATCGGCTGTCGGCTGTCAGCTATCGGCCAGAAGGGGCGCATTGGCAGCGCAGGGCTCAATAATTCACTCGGCGTCACAGTCCGTGCGCTCTCGGCGAAATCTCCCTTACGCAATCGAGTGACTAAGCCAGTCCTCGAAATGCGTCGTGCCAAGCCGCGCGTTTTGCCCGGGTGTAAGGCTCCGATCGTTGACCGCCGTGCCAAAGTAGCGGGCCTGGGGATCGGTCGTCACCTGACGCGTATCTCGCGTGGCGGACAAGAATCGTCGGACAAGCTCGTCCATGCGGATCGGGTCGGGGCCGGCGAGCTCGACCGTGCCATTGAGCGGCTTCGCGAGGGCGATGTCGGCCAGCGCCGTAGCGACGTCGTCCGAGACGATGGGTTGCATCAGGGCGGGCGGCACGCGAACCGCTTGACCGTCGGTCGCCGATTGGGCGATGGCGCCCACGAATTCGAAGAACTGCGTGGCGCGAACGATCGTGTAGGGAATCGTTGACGCTTTGATCAGCTCCTCCTGGGCCATCTTTGCACGGAAGTAGCCGCTGGCGAGCAGGCGGTCCGTGCCGACGACCGACAGCGCGACATGATGCCGAACGCCGGCGGCTGCTTCCGCGGCATGCAGATTTCGCCCCGAGACTTCGAAGAATTCCAAAACTGCCTTGTCCTCGAACGACGGCGAATTCGCGACGTCGACGACAATCTCGGCGCCGGCCAGCGCTTCGCTCAATCCTTCGCCGGTGACCGCGTTGACGCCCGAGGACGGCGACGCCGCAAGGACTTCGTGGCCGCGTTGACGGAGAATGGTGACGAGCTTTTTCCCGATCAGACCGCTCCCCCCAATGACGACGAGTTTCATGATTGGCCTTTCTGTTGTCGTCGCCGCTGCGACGACGGTTCAGGATGAAAACGTGGCGGTCGTTATTTGTGCGCTTCGACGGGGATTGCGATCTCGTCCGTGTCATGCGGGTGCAGGACGACCGCAATGAGGCGCGTCTGGCCGGACGTCGAGGGATCTCTCGAGACGCGATGCAGGCATCCGGTCGGCTCGTAAAACGTCTCGCCGGCTTTGAAGACTTGCGTTGGCTCGTCATCGATTCCGAGCTCGTACTGGCCTTCCAACACGTAAACAAATCCCGGTCCAGGATGCCGGTGAGCGAGGCCGCTCTGCCCTGGTCCGATGGTCACTTCCACCACTGTCGCCTTCGCCTTTTGGCCGTCGAGTTTCTCCTTGATCTCCTGGGTGGAAATGACTCGAACGCTCTCGCCGTCCTCGTGCAGTTGTGCAAGCGCCGCCCCACTAAGTCCACAGACGAGCGCCATGGCAACCGAAGGTAACGTGCGGCTCATGATTATCTCCTTTGTGTTCTTGGAACGCCACGCCCTGCCGGAATCCCCGGCATTGTACGCATTCAAGGACGTCTGAAAGGCCGGATTTGTGACAGACCTCTGAAGGGGCTTCAGTATTCTCGCGCCGTGGCGTAACGTGGGCGCTGGCCATGCCGCAATCGCGGCAATCCGATTGTCGTATCAACTTCGATTGTTTTGGATAGGGTTACGAGGACGTCACGCGCTCCTCTTTGCCCTCTTGCGTGAACGAGGTTTTGCCATGCATGAGATCGCTCGCTGGCGCGTCGCTTGCTCCGTGTTGTTCCTCTTCAGTGGGATTGACAGCACGAGCGGCGCCGAACGCCCTGTCTGGGCCGATCCGCACCTGCCGGTGGCCGACGGCCTCGTCGTTTGGCTCGATGCCGCTGCCCAGCCGGCCGCCGCGAGCCAGCAGGACGATGAAGAGCAACCCAGCGACGATGCACGTGAGCACTGGTTGGACTCGTCGGGTCACGGCCGCGATCTGCACCAGCCGACGCCGAAGGCGCGACCCGCGCTGCGTCGCGACGGCGACATGGCCGCCATACGTTTCGACGGTCGCGGCGCCCATTTTCTACGTGAGAACCTGGGCGTTGCCCTGAACGAGGCGACCGTCTTCCTCGTCGCGGCGCCGGCGAGCAATGAAGGCGGCTTTCGCGGCTTGTTGAGCCTGCATGCCGAGGGCGAGGACGATTTCTTGTCGGGGCTCAATGTTGATCAAGGCGCCTTTGCCTCGCCGAGCTTTCAAGTCGTGAACGTCGAAGGCGCGGGCTTCGCCGGCATGCGAAACCTTCGCACCGACGACAGCCCGTTCGGGCAATGGCGCCGCATCTGCGTATCCATTGCCGCCAGTGGGGCCGATGGCGACGGCGTGGCGCTCTTTGTCGATGGCCAGGCAGAGGCTAGTCGCCCCCGGGAGCGCGCCATGATGAAATTGGATGAATTGATCGTCGGCGCTCGATCCTACGGCGGCACGAACGAACCCCGCGGCTTCTTTCAAGGCGAGGTTGCCGAGGTGATCATCTTCGATCGCGCACTCAGCAACGACGAGCGAGCCGCGGTCGATGAGTATTTGGCGGCCAAGTACCGAGACGCCGGCCCTATCCCGCCGCCGAGCGATGCCCCGGAAGCCGGTTCCATCCGCCGCGTGGCCTCGCCGCCGCCGCTGCAAATGTTTGTTCCGGGGTTTTCGGTGCGCGAACTGCCAGTGGAATTGACCAACATCAACAATGTCTTGTACCGCGATGACGGCGTTCTGGTGGCGCTGGCCTATGACGGAAATGTTTATCTGTTGACGGATTCCGACGGCGATGGATTGGAAGACCGCTGGACGGTGTTTTGGGAAAGCCGCGGCGAACTTCGCGCACCCATTGGGATGGCGCTGACGCCGCCCGGTTATGAGTACGGCCAGGGCGTTGCCGTCGCGGCAAAGGGCAAGTGCGTGTTGCTGCTCGACCGTGACGGCGACGATCGCGCCGACGAGGAACTTGTCATCGCGGACGGCTGGAAGGAACTTGCGCACGGGGTCGACGCTCTGGGCATCGCATTCGATCCGCGGGACCACGCCGTGCATTTCGGGCTGGGCGTCGAGAATTTCACGGACGCTTATCTGCTCGGCAGCGGACAGGAATCGAAGTTTCACCTGGACAGCGAGCGTGGGACCATCTTGCGCGTGGCGCCCGACCTGGCGTCCCGCGAGATTGTCGCCACGGGCATCCGGTTTCCCGTCGCCATTCGCTTCAACGCCGCCGGCGACTTGTTTTGCACGGATCAGGAAGGCGCCACCTGGCTGGCCAACGGCAACCCCTTTGACGAGCTGCTGCACGTCCAGCGCGGCCGGCATTACGGCTTTCCGCCGCGGCATCCGCGCCACCTGCCCCATGTGATCGATGAGCCCAGCGTGTTCGACTATCGCCCTCAGCATCAAAGCACCTGCGGCCTCAACTTCAATGAGCCCGCCGCGGACGGAACGATCTTCGGACCCGCCTGGTGGAAGTCCGACGCGCTGGTAGCCGGCTATTCGCGGGGTAAGCTCTTTCGCACGAAACTGGCGCGCACGCCCAGTGGCTACGTCGCGCAGACGCAGGTTTTGGCGGCGCTCTCGATGCTGACGGCCGATGCGTGCGTGGCGCCCGATCGTTCGTTGGTGGCGGCGACGCACAGCGGACTGCCCGATTGGGGCTCTGGCGCCAGCGGCACGGGCAAGTTGTACAAGGTGGCGTTTACAGATGCGGACGCCGCCGTCCCGTCGGTTGTTTGGGCCGAGAACCCGCGCGAGGTGCGGATTGCTTTCGATCGCCCGGTCGACGCGGAAACGCTGAAAGGGCTCGCATCACGCGCCGCAATCGATGGCGGCGAAGCCGTCGCCGCGGGCGATCGATTCGAGAACCTGCGGCCGCCCTATGCCCTGGTGGAGCATCAACAGAACGCCCCGCGCTTTCCGGTGGAAGTTCAGGGCGTGCAGCTCACCCCGGATCGCCGCACGCTGATCCTCACCACGGCGCCGCATGTGGCTTCGATGACCTACGCCGTCGCGCTGCCCAGCGTGCGCAAGGGCCGTCGAGACGGCGATTTGGAACAACTCCCGGACATTGACCTGCAGTATGATCTATGCGGAATCGAAGCCCGCTGGCAGCCAAATGCAGGGGACGGTCCGTGGCAAGGTTGGTTGCCGCATCTGGATTTGGACGCCTCGCGAGCGTTCACGGCGGCCAGCGCTCATCACGATCCGTTTTGGGAGAATTTCAAGGCGCCGGGAACATTGCTGCTTCGGACCTCGCTCAATCTGCGAAACATGCTGCATCCAGCCGTGCAGCCAGGTTCGACGATCGATCACCAGTGGCCGCAGGAGCAAGTGACGCTCACCTTCACGTCCAATTGCCCTGTCGAGCTAACGCTCGACGGCGAATCGACGGCAGCGACGCGCAGCGGCGGCGCTTGGACCATCGAGCGTACGATCGCGGTGGACGGCGATGAGAATCTTCCGCTTGAACTGCGGCTATCGAGCGAATCGAGCGGTGACAGCCCCACGTTGACCGTCCACTATCACACGAGCGAAGACGCGCGGCCCCGGCCGCTTGCGCTGCGCCGCTTTCTGCTGCCCTGGGCGCGGGGCGTGGCCGAGGCGCCCACGATGGTTGACAACCGCGAGATTCCGGAGCTCCAAGGCGGAAGCTGGCTTCGCGGCCAGCGCGAATTCTTTGGCGCCGAGGCCGGCTGCTCGAAATGCCACGCCACGCGTGGCCAGGGCGCCGCGATCGGCCCGGATTTGTCGAACTTGCCCAAGCGCGACTATGCCTCGGTGCTGCGCGACATCAGCCAACCCAGCGCGGCCATCAACCCCGACCATCTCACGCAGATCGTCGTGACGACCGACGGCCTGGTGAAAACGGGCACGGTTCGCACGGACGGCGATCGGCTCATCATCAGCGATGCCGAAGGGAAAGAAAGCATTGTTGCGCGCGACGACGTCGAACAGATGCAACCGTCGGAACTCTCGATTATGCCCGAGGGGATTCCCAAGTTGCTCGGCCCCAAGCGGCTCCGAGATTTGCTCACGTTTCTCCTCGTGGAACCTCCGCACATGCCGGTGTACGGGGAATTGTCGCCTCCGCCGCCGCGCTCCAGCGAAGAGGTGCAGGCGGTCTTGAATAACGCGGAGACGACAACGCTCACTCGTCCTCTGCACATCGTGCTGGTCACCGGCCCCAAGGATCACGGGCCGGGGGAGCACGACTATCCGGCGTGGCAAGGGGTTTGGAAGTCGCTCTTGGAAATGGCGGACAATGTTCGCGTCACGACCGCCAATTCCTGGCCGACTGCGGATGACCTGAAGTCGGCGGACGCGATGGTCTTCTATCAGCAAGGCTCCTGGACGCCTGAACGGGCTCGGGATATCGACCGATTCTTGCGCCGCGGCGGCGGCCTGGTCTACATTCACTACGCCGTGGACGGCGGCGGCGACCCGGCGGGGTTCGCGGATCGACTCGGCCTGGCCTGGCAGGGGCTGCGGTCGAAATTCCGTCATGGCCCGCTGGAGATCGACTTCACCGGCAGTAGCAATCATCCCATCGCGCGGAACTTCAACCGCGTTCGCTTCGTGGACGAAAGCTACTGGAACCTCGTGGGCGATCCGCAGCGCGTCAATCTCCTTGCGACGGGCGTTGAGGAGGGTCAACCGCAACCGTTATTTTGGACATTGGAACCGGAGGCCGGCGGCCGCGTCTTCGTGTCGATCCCCGGCCATTTTTCCTGGACGTTCGACGATCCGCTGTTTCGCATTCTCTTGTTGCGCGGAATCGCCTGGACGATGCGAGAGCCTGTCGACTGTTTCAACGAGCTCGTGCTGCCCGGCGCTCGCGTGAACTTCGCGAACCAGTAAGGGCAGCGTGCCTGCTTACCAGCCGAGTCATCCGCACTGTTGCGAGGGCAGCTTTCCATGGACGCCCCTATTGTCGTGATCGGCGCGTTTGACTCCAAAGGAGCGGAGTACGCGTTTCTTCGCGATGCGATCATCCGGCAAGGCGCCTCGGCGTTGACGATCAATTTCGGCGTGCTCGGGAGCACGACGTTGTTTCCCGTCGACATCGACGCGGCGGAGGTCGCCCGCGCCGGCGGCGGCGATCTGGAATCGCTGCGCCACAGGCGCGACCGCGGCGAGGCGATGAAGTGCATGGCCGCCGGCGCCGCGGCCATTGCGCGGCAACTCCATGAGGAGGGCCGCCTCGGCGGAATCATCGGCATGGGAGGAACGGGGAGCGCGAGCGTGATCACCTCTGCCATGCGCGCCCTTCCGCTCGGCGTGCCCAAGGTCTGCGTCTCGACCGTTGCGGGCGGCGATGTGGCGCCCTATGTGGGCGCCAAGGACGTCACCCTGATTCCCTCCATCACCGACGTGGCAGGCGTGAACCGAATCTCGCGGGTGATTTTCACGCGCGCCGCCGGCGCCGTGGTAGGAATGGTACAGGCCGAGCCGCCCCACGGCGCCCTCGACCGCCCGATCATCGCGGCCAGCATGTTCGGCAACACGACCGCCTGCGTCGACGCCTGCCGGACGCGGCTCGAAGCCGCGGGATATGAAGTGCTCGTGTTTCACGCGACCGGCGCGGGCGGTCGCACGATGGAGTCGCTCGTCGATGAAGGGCTCGTCGACGCGTGTCTGGACATCACCACGACGGAGTGGGCCGACGCGCTCTGCGGGGGCATCTTCAGCGCCGGCGAGGATCGGCTCTCGGCGCCCGGCCGGCGAGGCATCCCGCATTTGATCGTGCCGGGGTGCATCGACATGGTCAACTTCGGACCGCCGAGTTCGGTACCCCAGGCTTATCGTGACGCCCAGCGACGCTTCTACGAATGGAACCCCGCGGTCACACTCATGCGCACCAGTGTCGAGGAGAACCGACGTCTGGGTGAAATCTTTGCCGACAAAGCCAATGCCGCTGCCGGTCCCGTTGCGTTCTTGATTCCCTTGCGCGGCGTGTCGATTCTCGATGGCGACGGGCAGCCCTTCTGCGATCGAGCCGCCGATGAAGCGATGTTCGCGGCGCTGCGTCAGCGGTTGCGACGCGACATCCCGCTCGTTAGCGTGGACGCCAACATCAACGACGCAAAATTCTCGGAGAAGGCGGCGGACATGATGCTCGATCTCATTCGTCAAGCAAACGCTCAAACGGCAGGGCGGACCGGAGGCTAACTATGATTTTCTCTCGGGAGCAAGCGCTCGCCCGGCTGCGACAGCGCATCGAGGTGGGCATTCCCATCATTGGCGGCGGCGCAGGGACTGGGATTAGCGCGAAGTTCGAAGAAGTGGGCGGCATCGACCTGATCGTCATCTACAATTCCGGCCGCTACCGGATGGCCGGCCGCGGATCGCTCGCGGGGCTCATGCCCTACGGCGACGCGAACGCCATCGTCATGGACATGGCGGGCGAAGTCTTGCCGGTCGTCCGCGACACGCCCGTGCTGGCGGGCGTCTGTGCCAGCGATCCGTTCCGTCTCATGGACCGTTTTCTGGACGAGGTGCGCAGCGCGGGGTTCGCCGGCGTGCAGAATTTTCCCACGGTCGGCTTGATCGACGGCCAGTTCCGCGCCAATCTCGAAGAGACGGGCATGGGCTACGCCAACGAAGTTCAGCTCGTTCGATTGGCCCGTGACAAGAATCTGCTGACGACGCCGTATGTGTTCGACGTGGACCAGACGCGCGACATGATCGCCGCGGGAGCGGACGTCGTCGTCGCGCATATGGGATTGACCACCAGCGGCACGATCGGCGCTCATACGGCGCGCACGCTCGATGACTGCGTTCGCGACGTGCAAGCCATCGCGGACGCGGCGCGCAATGAGCGGCACGGCACCATTGTTCTGTGTCATGGCGGTCCCATCGCAACGCCCGAGGACGCCGAGTACGTGCTGAGCCGAACGCACGGCGTGCATGGGTTTTACGGAGCGTCATCGATGGAACGGCTGCCCATCGAAACGGCGCTTACGGAACAAGTTCGCCGGTTCAAGGCCATCCGATTCCGGAAGGAATAACAACCGTGCTCCGCGCCATTCGGCCCGTCACGTGGAACCGAAAAGAGACGCGGCGCATCAGCCATCGTCAGGCATGTGCTCCGGGCGCTCGGGATCGTACTGGGGGTTCGGCATTGGCATCTGGGCGTTGGCCGCCGTCAGCCACTCATGAAGCTCCGCGCGCAGCGCCTCCGCCAGGTCCGGCTCGCTGGCGGCCAGGTCGAATCGTTCGCCGGGATCGTTGCGAACGTCGTACAACTCGGCGCGCGAGTCGCCATAGAATTCGATCAGCTTGTGGCCGCCCCGCCGGATCGCGCCATAAGGAGTCGTGCCTTCAAGCTGGTAGTGCTGGTAGTGCGGATAATGCCAGAACAGCGCGCGTTCGGGAATCGTCCCCGTCCGGCTTAGCAGCGGGACGAGGCTGACGCCGTCGAGCGGTTGATCCTTTTCCGGCGGCAGCCCTGCCATCTCCAAGAGCGTTGGAAACAGGTCCATGGTGACCACCGCCGTGTCGCAAACGGAGCCGCGAGGCGCGCCCCCCGGCCAGACGACGATCAACGGCACGCGAACGCCGCCTTCGTAACAGGATCCCTTGCCGGCGCGGAGCGGGGCATTCGATGTCGTCGGTATTCGTCCGCCGTTATCGGACGTGAAGATAATAATCGTGTGTTCCGCGATCTCCAGCTCCTCGAGCGTTTCCCGAATTTGCCCGACCGTCTGATCCATGCTTTCGATCATGGCGGCGTAGCGGGCGTTGGCGTGCCGGCTGCCCTCCTGGGGGTGAAAGCGATTGATCAGTTCCTGCTTCGCTTGAATGGGCGTGTGCACGGCGAAATGTGCCAAGTAGAGAAAGAACGGCCGAGCGGCGTTGGCCCGAAGGAACTCGTCGGCCTCCCTCCCTAAGCGGTCGGTGACGTACTCGCCGTCGGGCCCTTGTTCGAGGGTGTCAATCGCGTACGGGGCGAAGTATCCGGGCCGGGGCTGCGGCTGATCGGTGCCCGCGACGTTGACGTCGAAGCCGTGGCGTTCCGGATAGTACTCGCGCCCGCCGAGGTGCCACTTGCCGATCGACGCCGTCGCGTATCCGGCGTCGTGAAATCGCTCGGCCAACGTCGTTTCGTCGTGCGGTAGATGTTTCGTGAAATCCGGGACCAGCAGCTTGGGGTTCTCCGGCGGCAGCCCGGGAATCCAATCGGTGATGCGGAGCCGCGCCGGCGATTTGCCGGTCAGCAGCGCCGCCCGCGTCGGCGAGCAAACGGTGCACGCGGAATAGCTGGCCGTGAAGCGCATGCCATCGGCCGCCAGGCGGTCGATCTGCGGCGATCGATGCAAGTCGCTGCCATAGCAGGCAAGATCCATCCATCCCAGGTCGTCCGCCAGGATCACGATCACATTGGGTTGGCGCACCGCTTGGCGGCCCAACGCCAGGGACGAGACCCAACAGCACAACAGTACGTAGACCGCACATGCCCGCAGGAGTTTGGCCGACGGAGATCGGGACGCGGGCATGGGGGCTGCCTGGAAGAGCATGGGGCGGTTGAATAAGCGGGCGGGCCTTCGCGACGCACGAGGGGGCTGTGCAATGATGCTGTCGCTCAACCCCGCGCCGAACCGGGGCTCGCGACGAGATTGCCCGGTTGGCTTGTTTGGCTTTACGATCGCACGAACGCTTCAAATGCTTCGCGCTCTTCGATGAGTGCGGCGACGCGGTCGCTGGGGTTACTGCTGGCTTCCTCGAGAATCCAGCCGTCGTAATCGGCGGCCTTGAGCAGGGCGAACAGCTCTGCATAGGGGTACGAGTCGCCGGCCAGGTCGTGAACGTGCGTCGTGGCGCCAAGCCGCTTCTCGACCAACTGGAAGTTCTCGACGAGCCCGCGTCCCTTGAGATCCTCGTCGTTGCTATTCCAGCAGACGGCCGCGTTCGGATGGTCGGCCACGTCCATGATCGCGGCGATCACCGGCAGCGGAGACGTGCGGCCGCCGTGGACCTCAAGTCGCACCTGCTGACCGAAATCGGCGCCGAACGCGGCAAGTTCGTTGAGCGCCCGGCCGATCTGCTCGATAGTCTTCTCGCGAGGAACATCCGCAGGCAAGTCATTGGGCCGCACTTTGACGCCGCTGCCGCCGACGTCATGGCTTAACCGGAGGAACGCCTTGGTGGCTTCGATGGCGGCGGCCAGTTTGCCGGGATCGGGCGAGTGGAACTCCTCGGCGCTTCCCAAGCCGACGAGCGTCACGGGCGAGTCGGCAAACCGAGCTTTCACTTCGGTGCGCCCGGCGGCGTTGAGCGTGGGTTCGACGCCGTGCTTGTGGGTCGTGCGAAGTTCGACGCCGAGCGCCTGAGAGCGCTCGCAATTTGCCAGCAGCGTGGGCAAATCCCAGTCGGCGCCCCATTGGTATGTCACGAGTCCGAATCGCATCGCCGGCGTCGCCTCGGCTGCGCGGACGCCGGCGGATCGCCAACTCGACGCGAGTCCGGCCGCCCCGGCTGCGAGGCCGGCTTGGAGAAACTGACGGCGATCGTGCAGGGACATGGGATGTTCGCAACTCATGGTTGTGCCCCCGTCGTGGGAGGGTTCAGCAAGAAGAAATACGCATTGGATGAAGTTCGCCCGGCGGAAAGCATACCGCGCTGGCTGGTGCAGGCAAAACTGGGGCGCTCGGCGGACATCGAACTTCCTGGACTACTATCTATCGACTTCTCCCGCGCCGCGACGATTTCGTACGGTGACCGCAGAGGGCACAGAGGTCGGGTTAGTAGCCTATGGCCGGCGCAGGCCCTAATAAAGGAGGAATCGTTGAGAAGAGACTCACGAGCCCTTGGATCATCGCTTCCAAATTCGTGCTGCCGACGTCCCTTCCTAATCTCCGTGCCCTCCGTGCCTCCGTGGTAAATCTTCTTCCCGGCGCCGCGCACCGCGAAGATTTGTACCGTTGTTTGTCGAGTCCTGAGCTCCCGACGCGTGGTTCCGGCCAATGGCCGGGCTACGGTATCATGGTCGACTCGTGCCCCTGTGCATCCGGCGCCCCGATCCCTTGTGACCGACCCCAAGGCCTCGACCATTCGGCTGGCGGTCTTTTTTGCCGGATCTGTCCCGAGTGTTTGCCCATGAGACTCCGCATTGTCTTGCTCGTCGCGGCGGCGTGGTCAGCGCTGGCGGCGCTCTCGCCTGTCAAATCGACGGCCGACGAATCGCCGTTTCGCCTGGCGTGGTTCCGCGCGGACGTGACCGTGCCGATGGGGCACCGGCTCATGGGCGTTCTGCCGGCGCGCGCCGAGCGCGTGGCCGATCCGCTGGAAGCGCGAGGCTTTGCGCTGCTCGGCCCCGAGGCGCCGATCGTGTGGGTCGCGGTCGACTGGTGCGAAATTCGCAACGAAGCCTACCAGCGATGGCAGAACGTTTTGGCGGCCGCCGCGAACACAGACCCCGATCGCGTTATCGTGAATTGCCTGCATCAGCACGATGCACCGGTGGCCGACCTGGGCGCGCAGCGGCTGCTCGACGAGGTCGGACTCGCCAACCACCTTTGCGACCCAGAGTTCCACGAGGCCGCTGTTCAACATGTTGCGGAGGAGTTGCGCAAATGTCTGTCCCAGACGCGGCGCGTGACGCACGTCGGCGCCGGACAGGGTTTTGTGCGCGACGTCGCGTCCAATCGGAGGGTCCTGCTGAGCGACCGTCGGGTGACGTTCTCGCGCGGCAGCAATGGCGGCGGCGATCCCGCCATGCGGGCCGCGCCGGTCGGGCTCGTCGATCCCTGGCTGCGCACGCTCAGCTTTTGGGACGGGGAGGCGCCGCTCGTGGCCTTTCATGCTTATGCCACGCACCCGATGAGCGCGTACGGCCGCGGCGAGGTGAGCGCGGATTTTGTCGGCCTCGCCCGGCGCATGCGGCAGCACGACGATCCGGAAGTTTTCCAGATCTACGCATCGGGTTGTTCCGGCGACGTCACGGCCGGCAAGTACAATGACGGGTCGCCGGAGAACCGCCCCGTTCTCGCCGAACGCTTGCACGCAGCCATGCAAGGCGCCTGGCAGAACACGCGGCGCTGGCCGCTAGAATCGGTCGAGCTGCGTTCCGTGGCCATGTCGCTGCCGTTTCGCAGCGGCGAAGAGTTCACCGCCGCTGCGCTGCGAAAGACGCTTGCCGACCCTCAACAGCCCGAACGGGAGAGGATTCTCGCCGCCATGGGACTGGCCAGCAGGCAACGGGTCGAAAAGGGGCAGGCCGTAGCGGCGACGTGCCTCGATTTCGGATGGGTGCTCGTGGCGTCGTTGCCCGGCGAGTCGTTCGTGGGCTACCAGCTCATGGCGCAGCGACTGCGGCCGGACGTTCCGGTTCTTTGCGCCGGCTATGGCGAATGCTGGCCCGGGTATATTCCCACGCGCGACGCGCTGGCGGACGGATTCACGGACGATTGGTTGTGGGTCGATCGCGGCGCCGACGAAGTCATGCGCAGCGCATTGATCACGTTGCTGCGCTCGCCTCGCGAACCGCAGCCGGCGTTGTCGGCCGGCATTTCGCACGACGTGTTTGTCGCCTCGGCCGAACACCCGCGCTACAGCGAAGGCTCGATTCTGCCCCTGGCCGACGGGAGCCTGTTGTTCGCCGTCACCGAATTTGATGCGAGTACGCACGATTTTGCACCGGCGCGCATTGTGGCGCGCCGATCTCACGACGGCGGAGCGACGTGGCAATCGCCCGAGGTGCTGCAGGAGAACGTTGGCGATATGAACGTGATGTCGGCTACGCTTCGGCGTCTTCGATCGGAGCACGGCGCCGACGCCTTGTTTTATCTCGTCAAGGACGGCCGCGACGATCTCAAGGCGTATGTCCGTTTTTCGAGCGACGAGATGCGCAGCCTGGGCGAGCCGCGTCTTGTCACCGACGCGCCGGGTTATCATGTGCTTAACAACGACCGCGTGACCGAGCTCGCGGATGGACGATTGCTGTCTCCGGTCGCATGGACGCGCGATGTGGCCAACGACGGCCGGTTCGAGTCCCGATGTTACTGGTCCGACGATGGAGGGCAGACGTGGGCGACGGGGACCAGCAGCGTCAGCGTTGCGAAACGGGGCGCCATGGAGCCGGAGGTGCTCGAGCTGGACGACGGCCGGGTGCTGATGATCGTGCGTACGCAACTGGGCGAGATTTACGCGAGCTACTCGCCTGATCGCGGCGAAACGTGGAGCGCTGCCGAACCCTGGGGCGTGCGCTCCCCGGAAGCGCCCGCGACGCTGCGACGCATCCCCGCAACGGGCCACCTGCTGCTCGTCTGGAATCCTCGCTATGATGCCCAGGCGAATCATGGCGGCAGGCGCACGCCGCTGGTGGCCGCGATTTCGCAGGACGAGGGCCGCACGTGGAATGCCCTCCGCGTTCTTGAAGCGCGCAGCGATCAGCAGTACGCGTACACGAGCGTGGTTTTCCTCGAAGACCGCGTGCTGCTGAGTTACTATGTTCACGACGACGCTACGGCACGGATCTCGGCGCGGTTTCGTTCCCTTCCGCTCCGCTGGTTCTACGAAGGTGCGACAAACGAACTCGCCGATTGAGAAGGTCGCGGCGGCCGAATCGCTGGCCCGCGTGCGCGAGGACGCTCGTCCCGATAGATTGGCCGAAGCCGATGGCCCCTTGCGTGCAGAATGATGGGCATGATTTTCACTTCGAAACAGAAGGCGGGTTTAACATGCGAGATGTGATGGCTTCATTTCTGGCTTTTGCCGTCATTGGCATGGCGACGTGTGCTGCGGCTGAACCCAGCAACGCCCCGGGCGTTTCTGGAGAAGAGCCTCGTGGGGTTCTTTTTCTCGCGGGCCGCCCCAGCCACGGATTTGGCGCCCACGATCACTGGGCGGGCTGCAATCTGCTCGCCGCTTCGCTCAACGAGTCCGGCCTGCCGATCGAAGCGAAGGTCCATCGGTATGGTTGGCCGCGGGACGCCAGCGTATTCGAAGGGGTTGATTGCGTAGTGATGTACGGGGACGGCGGCGGCGGCCACATGGTCATGCGTCACGTGCAGGAGATGGACGCTTTAGCTGAGGCCGGCGTCGGGATCGTCTGTTTGCATTACGCCGTGGAAGTGCCCCAAGGGCCCGTGGGAGATCGATTTCTCGAATGGATCGGCGGCTATTTTGAGATGAACTGGTCGGTCAATCCGCATTGGACGGCCAACTTCGCGAGCCTCGCGGAGCATCCGATCACGCGCGGCGTGGCGCCGTTCGAGATCAACGACGAATGGTACTACCACATGCGATTTCACGAAGGCTTGCGGGGCGTGACGCCGATTCTCTCCGCATTGCCGCCCGCGGAGTCTCTGTCGCGCCCCGATGGAGCGCACAGCGGGAATCCCCACGTCCGGGCCGCCGTGGCCCGCGGCGAGGTTCAGCACATGGCGTGGGCCGCCGAGCGCGACAACGGCGGGCGCGGGTTCGGCTTCACGGGCGGGCACGTGCACTGGAATTGGGCCGAGCCCAACTTTCGCAAGTTGGTCCTCAACGCGATCGTGTGGTGTGCGCACGAGGATGTGCCCAACGAGGGCGTGATGGATCGACCCAAAACGCTGGCCGACATGGAAGCGAACCATGACGAAGAGCCGCCAGCCGACTACGACCGCGAGGCGATCCGCAGGGAATACAACCTGCCGCCGGACGCCGCTGTCGAGCCCCAGTGATCGGTTGACCGATGACAACTGCGACCATCCGCATCGGCATGGGCCAAATGCTTGTGGAAGGAGGCCAGCCTGCGGCGAACCTGGGCCGAGCACAACAATTCATCGGCAACGCCGCGGCGCAGGGGTGCCGCATTGTCGTATTGCCGGAGTGCCTGGACCTGGGTTGGACCGATCCAAGCGCCCGGCGGCTCGCCCAGCCTATTCCCGGGCCGCACGCGCAGCAGCTTGCCGACGCGGCCAGGCAATCAGGCGCGTTCGTCGTCGCGGGGCTCGTCGAACGCGCGGGCGAGCGGATCTACAACTCCGCCATCCTGATCGACCCGCGGGGCGAGATCCTGCTCTTGCACCGCAAGATCAATGAGCTCGACATCGCTCACGACTTGTACTCTATCGGCAATTGCCTGGCGGTCGCCGATACGGAACTAGGGACGCTGGGGATTAACATTTGCGCCGATAATTTTCCGAGTTCGTTGGCGATCGGCCACGTCTTGGCGCGGATGGGAGCGCAACTGCTCCTGTCGCCGTCCGCGTGGGCGGTCGACGCCGACCACGACAACCAGAGCACGCCGTATGGCGAGCCATGGCGCGGCGCCTTTGCCGAGCTCGGCCGGCTGTACGATCTACCCGTGATTGCCGTCAGCAACGTCGGGTGGCTAGCTGACGGACCTTGGAAAGGGCGCAAAGCAATTGGCTGCTCCCTGGCGACCAACCGCCGCGGCGAGCTCCTGGCCGCCGCGCCCTATGGCGAAGCGGCGGAAGCGCTCGTCGTAGTCGAGGTCGAGGCCCGAGAAATCCGAGCCAAGGGGACGCAACTCGCGGACGATCTGGCAGCGCGAGGTTATCTCGGACCTTAGCCGAGGGCGACGTTGCCGCCGAGAGTTCTGTTAGGGGGCCGCCAACGGTTCGCCAACTTGGGGCCAGCCGTCGCTCGTCCAGGTCATGGGGCGCACCTGCAGAATCCGTTGGGCGTCGAGGTTCTGCATGTCGTACGTGTGATGCACCATCCATTGTCCCGCGTCGGTCGTGATCACGCCGTTGTGGCCGGGGCCGCGCCACCGCTCGCTGTTCTGTAACACGATCGTCCCGCCGCCGCCGAGCATCGGTCGTCCTTCGGCATCGACGTACGGTCCCAGCGGCTCGCGACTGCGACCGACGACCACTTTGTACGTGCTGTCGGCGCCGTCGCAACAACCGTCCCATGAGGCAAAGAGATAGTAGTCGCCGTCGTGAAAGATGACGAACGGAGCCTCAATGGCGTGCGACGTCGTATCCGGCCGGGCGGCCACCGCCACGATCTCGGCGTCGGGTTTGGGCATGCCCGTCGCAGGATCGACCTCCACCGCCTTGAGTCCCGACCAGTGCGATCCCCAGAACAGCAGCCATCGTCCGTCCTGGTCCACCAACAGCGCGGGATCGATGGCGTTGAAGTCGTTGTCCCCGGCGTTTGACTCGATGACCTTGCCGCGGTCTTCCCAGAGGTAGTCTTCACTCGCCGGGTCCAGCGACTTGTTGACCGCCAGCCCGATGACCGACCGCTGACTGCCGAACGTCGAGACGCTGTAGTACAGATAGTACAGCCCATCGTGGCCGCTGAGGTCGGGCGCCCAGATGCCGTTGGTCCCGGGGACTTCGCGGCGCGCCCATTCGGGCACAGGCCGGTCGAACACCCGCCCGTAGGGTTGCCAGTGCCGGAGATCGGAACTGCGCAGCAATTGCACGCCGCGCCCCGTGGCGGCGACATAGTAAACGACGCCTCCCGCTTCGTTGGCGACGGCCACGCCGGTCGGGTCGGGTGCGCCGTTGAGCAAGCCCTCACGGGGATCGGCTTCGATCGCTTGGGCGAGAGCGGAATCGACCGCGGTCACGTTTCCCAGCACGAGCAGCGCTGGCAAGACACGCGTTAACAACTCAGGATGCATCATTACGGCCCCCCGCCGGTCATTGATTATCGCGATAAAGCCAATGTTCAGTATGAGAATGTTACAGTATTCTGCGAGGAAATGGGTCTATTATCGTATTGAATCCTGGACAAGGCAACTTCGGCCGCCGCACGAAAAATCGCATGGGCGTTGCCGCGTGTACGCCGGCGCCTGGCCGTGTGCCTCGTTTTCTTCGATAAAGGATCGCGTGTTGGTCCGCGCGGCGACACGGTCCGCCGGACGTTCATTGTCAAGAACAATCGACTTGGTTGTAAATACAGTCGGCGATTACGGGCGTCTCGTCCCAGAAGTCGACGGCCTCGAACCTCGGCCTATTCGTCATACTTTTTCCCACGCGCACAATTTACCGTGGTATATTAATTTAATAGGGTATTCACACCTGCGCACCTGGGACCCATAAAAATGGCCAAGGCAACAAAAGCGAAAAAACCGACCAAGAGCAGCGCAATTCGAGATTACATGGCGGCGCACCCGAGCGCTGGGCCCACCGAGGTCAGCAAGGCGCTCAAGGCGAAGGGGATTGCAGTGTCCCCGGCCCACGTCTCCAACGTTCGCCAAGCCGACAAGAAAGGCAAAGGCGGAGCCAAGCGAGGCCGGGCGGCGGCGCGGACTGCAAAGCCAACAAACGGCGAACTGGTCAACATGGCACATCTTGTCGAGGCTCGCCGCTTTGCCAAAAGCGTGGGCGGCGTCGACCAGGCCGTCACGTTGCTTCAATCGCTCGGTCGCCTCCTTGCGTAGCAAGACGGCTACGACACGGTCGCGCAATTCATTTTTCGGTGCGAGCGGCCGTCAAGGCGAAGAACGGCTCGGCTGCTCGCGCTGCGCCATCGCTCGGTGTGACGCTGGGCCATGGCTTCCAATGCACTTTTCGAGTTGACCTTTCAAACGATGCCGAAAGCGCACAGACAGCCCGGTCCGTTCTGAGCGCATCCATCGCGTTACCGGCTGGCGTAACCTCGAAAAGCCCCAATGGGCGATGAAGGACTCGAACCTTCGACCCCCAGCTTGTCGAGCTGGTGCTCTAACCAACTGAGCTAATCGCCCGCCCGACCGCTTCGCCTGCTCGCGGCAGGCGCCTCCGGCCAAAGCGTAATCCAGAAAGATAGCATCTGCACGACCGAGGGACCAGGGCTCGCGAAAACGGCGGCTTCCGGGCTTGCGGGGGATCCCATCTGCCGTCGTGCGTCTGTGCTGGCGCCCCGATCCCACGCGGCGAGACCGTCCTTGTCAAATCTTAACGGTTCCGCTCTACTTCTCCGTTACTCCGGTCCGGGCGGGCCGAAGGTGCACGGTCGCCACGTGGGCGGCAACGACGGATCGAGCACGCAGCGCGTGCACGGGATTGTGATGCGGTTTTCGTTTCAAAATCTGGATACCGGCTGGGGCGAGCTGATGTGCTTCGTCCTGGCGTGGGTGGTGGGCGTCGGCGCCATCTGGGCCGATTATGTCGGTCGGTCCAAGGCGCCGAGCGGCGACCGAATTGCGGCCAACGGCCGCGCCGAAGCCCCTGCGTACTTCGACTAGCCGCCTTGGAACGCGGCTGTCGGGCCGCGCCCCCTCCTGGTTCGGTGGGCTGTTGCCGTGCGCACGCATCGGCCGCGGGCGCGTCGCTCAGTTCTGCGCTACTCGGCCCGTACTTCGATGTCGCCGTCGCGCGGCTCGGACGCCGTTTCGTCCACGTCATCGCGGCTGTCGCTCGCCTGCCGTCGCCGCAGGTAGAGCTTGATCGGCACTTCCTCGAAGTTCATCGAGTCGCGCACCGCCCCCAGCAGATACCGCTGATAGTTCTTGGCGATCGCCTTGGGCTCGTTGCAGAACAGCACAAGGGTGGGCGGCTGCACGCCGACCTGCGTGCCGTAGAAGATCTTCGGACGCCGATTCTGAAACAGCGGCGGCGGGTTGCGCTGCACGGCGTCGCGCAGCATGCGATTGAGCTGCCCCGTGGTGAGCCGCTGCCGCGACTGCTTGAACAACATCTGCGCGTGGTTGAGCAGCGCCTTCATGTTCTTGCCGGTTTTGCCCGTGATGAACGCGATCGGGGCGTACCGCATCGTGCGGAATGTGTCGTTGAGATAGCGCACCCACTTTTCCGTGGGCATCGACTTCACGAGCAGGTCCCACTTGTTCACCACGAAGATGCAGGGCTTGTATTCCTCGCCGATGTACTCGACCAACTGTTGATCGACCTTGCTGATCCGCTGCGTCGCGTCGAGGAACAGCAGCACGACGTCGGCCCGGCGAATGCTCCGTTGCGCTCGGTGGGCGCCAAAAAAGTCGATCGAACCCTGGCTTCGCGTTCGCCGTTGCCCCGGCGTGTCGATGGCCACGAACGCCTTGCCGTCCAGTTCGAATCGCACGTCGACGCTGTCGCGCGTCGTGCCGGGGATCTCGCTGACGATCATCCGCTCGGCCTGGGCCAGCGTGTTGACGAACGTGCTCTTGCCCGTGTTGCGGCGGCCGACGATCGCGACTTTCATCTCGGGCTCGGCGCCCGGCTTCTGGTCGTCGCTCTCGGGCGGCAGCCGCTCGAGAATCATGTGCAACAGCACGGCGCGGTTGCGGTTTTGCTTGCTGCTCACCGGCACGATCTTGCCACGGCCCAGGCGATAAAAATCCGCCGCCTGGACGTCGTGTTTCTCGTCGTCCGCCTTGTTGGCGACGCACAGAATGGGAATGTCGAGATTCCGCAGCCGGCGCCCCACCTCCTCATCCAGCGGCGTCAGCCCCGACCGCACGTCGACGACGAACAGGATGACCGATGCGGAGTTGATCGCCGTGTCGATCTGCTCCTCGATGTGCCGGGCGAGATTATCCTCGTCGACCGCGCCGATGCCGCCGGTGTCGACCAGCTCGAAATAGCGATCCTCGTACGACATGAGGTAGTCGACGCGATCACGGGTGACGCCGGGGCGGTCCTCGACGATCGCCAGGCGCAGGCCGGCCAGCCAGTTGAACAGGCTGCTTTTGCCCACGTTGGGGCGGCCGACGATGACAACTTTCGGAACAGGCATGGGGAGGCGTCGCGACGAAGACTCAAGGAAGGACCCTCCATGATAATCCGCGGGCCGCGGGCGGAGTAGCGTGGGTTGGGGGGCGTCGTGACGCCAAGATGCCCGAAAAGTGTAGACCTCACGCTCCGCGAGAGGATTTTCGTCTTGCGGAGCGAGACGACTACACTGGCGGCGCCCGGAGTCCGATCCGAACGCCGCGCCAATGGCACACAGAACCGTTCGTTCGCGACTCCGACAAACAGCTCGGCGACTGGGCAGGAGAGTCCTGGCACGACGAGGTTGTCCTGCAGCACGTCGTCTGCAGCGAACGCTTGGATACTGGTTCGTGAGTGGTAGACCGTCACCGTTTCCAAACTAGGATCGATGATCCAGACGCTCCGGCAGCCGGCGGCGAGCCAGGCGGCGATCTTCTCGTTCACTTCGCCCGTGCGGTCGCCCGGGGAACTCTGGCCGCGCGACGAATTTGCATCCGCATTCACCGCAATAAGCATCCGCGCCTCGACTTCGAGGCGACTTGCTCCACTGGCTGCTCGTATTCTTCGGACAACTCGATTCGCTTGAGCGCAGCTTCCCCAGAGTTTCTTAAAGCACCCCCCGTTAGCGCATACCGGTTCAAAAAGTCTTGCACTTTCTTAATGCGTTCCGCCTTCGGCCACGGAGCCAATGCCCATGCAAACAGGATCTCATCGCCAACACGCATCCTCAAAACATCGATCTTATGTTTGATCTCTGGCGATTTTGGCATCCTGTCGGGTTGACGATGCCAATCCATAACGACTAGAGCATGCATCTCCGCGGTTGCCAGATCATGCTCCTTCAACGACGCCAACATCTGGTAATATTCGAGTTAGCGAGAGTCTCGATGTCCTCATGGGAGTATTCTTGGATCGCGTCCAAGAAACGACGCATCTCATTTGGGTCCTCGCTGTGGCCAACCAGATGAAATTGTGCCCGCAGCCATATCGGCGAGCCGGCCTCGGCTGTCGACGCAGCGTCGCGGATCCATTTTTTTGCAAGAGCGTGATCGGATTGAATTCCTAGCTTCGGCGCCACATTTTCAAAACTGGCGCCCAGGTCAAACATGGCCTCTGCCACTCGGGGATCGTCAGCATAACGTTGGATGAACGTCTCGTGAGACGTCGTAAACGCTTCGCGACCGATGTCCTGCAGTGGCCTGCTTCGGAGCTGCATTAGTTCTTTCGCGAACTGATCCTCGTCCGCTACGGCGCCAAGCTGGAAGGCCGCAGAGAACAGCAGCAACGTGCACAATTCTGCTGGCGTTAACATCAGGCGCCTCGTGATCGACGGAACTGGCGCCGGCTACGATTAAGCGACGAGTGTGCGATAGCCCACGACTTTCGGACAGTGGCGGGAGATTGACTTACGCCGCT
>CAYSFP010000009.1:0-62508 GCA_964430075.1 uncultured Planctomycetaceae bacterium
GGCTGTTGCACACCAGCGCGCCCTCCCCCGACGCCCCGCAGCCGGCCGCCGCCGCCGAGGTCGTCGAGCTGCTGATCGCGGCGTTCCCCGACTGGCAGCTCGCGCACGTCGACGGCGCCGAACTGCTCCTCCGCTGCGCGGAGCAAGAAGAAACAAAAAATCCCCCTCCCTCGAAGGGAAGGGCTAGGGGAGGGACGAGCGCCCCAGAAGATCCCGCAACCTCCGAGGACGCGTCCCCCTCAAACCTCCGGCCCCCTCTCCCTGGCGGAGAGGGTTGGGGAGAGGGGCTGCAGCGGCTACCCGCGTCGCCAAATCACACCACCCCGATCCAACCACCCACGGAATTGCCATCCGCGTCCCCTCCGCCTCACCTCTCCCCCCGCCCCTCTCCGTCGAGGAGAGGGGAGCAGAGGAGCACGGAAGATCCCGCGACCGCCTACCGCCAACGCGCCGCCGACCTCCTCGCCGCCGCCAACGCCGCGGCCACGCGCACGCCCGAGTCGCTGGAGCGCTACGCGCAGCTCCTGCTGTGCTGCCGCGACAAGTCGCTCCGCGACCCCGCGCGGGGCCTGGAGCTGGCCCGCGGCCTCGTCGAGTCGGCCCCCGACCGCGCCGGCGCCTGGTTCACGCTCGCGCTGGCGCACTACCGCAACGGCGACTGGCAGGCCGCCGATGAAGCGCTCCAGCAGTACATCGAGCTGGCCCAGGGCGGCGGGAGCAACGCCTTCGATTGGGCCCTGCGCGCGATGATCCGCCACCAGCAGGGCCGCCGCGACGAAGCGGTCCAATGGATCCGAAAAAGCGCGGCGATCACCGAGGAACTTGACGACGCGGCATTGAACATTGCCGTCGCGGAATTGAGCTTGTCGGCGTTGTTCAGCGAAGCCGAGGAATTGATCGAACCGTCCGCGGCGGCGGTGCCCTGAAGCGCCTGAGCCGTTTTCATCTGGGAGAGCGTGATGAGTATGTGTCTTCGCCCCGGAACCGTGGCCGCGTCTCTCCGAGACGCGAAGTTCGGTCGTGTGGCATGGCAAGCGTCCGCGTGGCCATGTTTCCCCAGTTTCAGCATGCCTACGAGGACGAAGGCATGCCACACGAAGGAACGATGCGCAGGGCCGCAACGTCGGCTCCGCCCAGAGCCCTGAAAGGGCATGGTGCGATAGCCCAGGGCGAAGCCCTGGGTTTCCAATGGATTAAGGTTCCGAAGCCCTGAAAGGGCGCCATGAACAAATTCACACCGTTATCCCGCTCTTTCAGAGCTTCGCTTGTTCCTCCGACATGCATTCCCAGGGCTGCGCCCTGGGCTGTCGCATGTCGCCCTTTCAGGGCCGGCACGCAGCCAAGCTGCGAGGGGACGACAGCGCGCGAGCGCCTCGCCGGTCTGGTTTCCAAACACCGGGTCCACGGAGCAAGCTCCTGTGGGGCCGCTCCGCCGCCACCCTGGCTTGCCCAGGTGGAGCGACGTTTATGAACCAGAACGCACGATCAATGGCGCGAACCGCCCCCGCCCAGCTTGTCTGGGTGGAGCGATGTTTAGAACCGTCACGCGAAAAACACCGTTCCACGCAGCCAAGCTGCGAGGGGACGACAGCGCGCGAGCGCATCGCGATCTGGTTTCCAAACAACGGTCCACGGAGCAAGCTCCGGTGGGGCCGGCGCGCCTTGGATCATGGCCTCGTCAGTCCCTGGGTTCCCCGTGTGACCGCCCGCGCGGCGCTTATTCCAAGAGGAGTTCGCATCAATGTCATTGTCATCCTTATTTTATCGACCCGACGGGCAATTACCAACTCCGCGGCGCGCCGGGGCAGGCGGCGCGCCGGGCGTATGTCTCGCCGCGGCGCTCGTGGTCGCTGCCATCTGCGCGGCGGGCGCCGCTCGCGCCCAGCAGGCGTTTTTCATGGGCCTGGGCGTGACCGTTCCAGGCACGCCTGGTACAGCGGACGTGTCAGATGACGGAAGCGTTGTGTTTGCCTCTTTCGGAGGGCAGATCCATCGTTGGACCAAGGAAACGGGCTTGGTGAGTCTCGGTTTGAACCGCGGGGCGGGATCCTCCAATTTGTTCGCGTCCGGCGACGGGTCGGTTTTTTTTGCGAGCAATGCTGGAATCGGCTATCGCTGGAATGAACAGACGGGCGTTACCGAGTTAGGCGCCGTCGAGCAAATTACCGATGCCTCATCCAACGGATTGGCGGCGGTGGGGATGCACGCGAATGGGGCATTTCGCTGGACGGAACAAGGAGGTTTTCAGTTCCTCGACCTTTCGGCAGTCGACGGTGGCGGGCACTATCCCTGGGGAGTCTCCGGCGACGGTTCTGTCGTTGTGGGACGCGTTGGACGGTGCTGCGGACCCGGCGCTGTAGGGAGCTATTATGGAAGTTGGCGCTGGACAGAAGCTACGGGCGCGGTCGAACTTGAAACGCCGCCGACCTACTACGGGTCAAATACAAACCCCGTCGTCTCCTACGATGGTTCAGTAGTCGGCGGATGGCTTTATTACCTCGAGGACGACGAAGAGCACAGCGATGCTGGCCGATGGACGCAGGCCACGGGTTGGGTCGGGCTTGAGCGGCTAGAGAACGTACGATATGCGGAGGCGAGGGGGCTCTCCGACGACGGGAGGCGAATGCTATTCGCCGGAAACAATCAGGTCGACCCAGCGGCGCCATCGTCCTATCTGTGGGATGAGTCACACGGGATAAGGACGATTGAAGCTGCACTCCGCGATGAATATGGTTTAGAAAGTTCACTCACCGGA
This sequence comes from uncultured Planctomycetaceae bacterium, assembly GCA_964430075.1. Taxonomy (GTDB): domain Bacteria; phylum Planctomycetota; class Planctomycetia; order Pirellulales; family Lacipirellulaceae; genus Lacipirellula. The sequence goes on from CAYSFP010000009.1 coordinate 2,756, forward strand.
TGGGGCTCGTTGCGCGCGCGGAGAATTTCTGGCGACGGCAAAACAATAGTCGGCTATGCAAGAAACCCCGCAGGCGCCGCTGAACCTTGGATCGCGTTCCTCGGCGACCCCGTCGTCGCCAACTCCGCGGACTTCGATGGCGACGGCACCGTCACCGGCGCCGACTTCCTCGCCTGGCAGCGGCACGTCGGCCTCACCAGCGGCGCCACCCGCGCCCAGGGCGACGCCAACGCCGACGGCCGCGTCGACGCCGCGGACCTCGCCCTCTGGAAATCCAACTTCGGCCCCGCCGCCGCAGCAGCCCTCGCCACACCACCCGCGCCAGTGCCGGAGCCGAGCGCATGGGCGTTAGCCGGTCCGGCACTGGCGCTTCTCCTGGCCGCCGCACGTGGTCGCGTCTCTCCGAGACGCGATCGTGTGGCATGGCAAGCGTCCGCGTGGCCATGGTTCCCCAGGTTCAGCATGCCTACGAGGACGAAGGCATGCCACACGAAGGACTGCGTCTTTCGCCCCCACCTTGGGTCGCCAGGCGCGAGCGCATCGCCGGTCTGGTTCGTAAACACCGGGTCCATGGAGCAAGCTCCGGTGGGGCCGCTCCTGATGTCGACTCACGTCACCTTGTTTCCCACGGAATTGCCATGAAGCCCTGTTTTCGCCCCGCATTGGCCGTCCCGAAGGGACGTCTTGAACCTAGCCCAGCAATTCATTGCTGGGAAAAAAGGACCAACGCATCTCCCGTCCCGGCGGGACGGCTGAAGCATTCAATCGTCCCGCCGGGACGTGCGCTCCCCTGACCACCGCGACCCAGCGATGAACAGGATTATGCAAGTGCTAGCGAATTCCGCTCCTAGGCCCGGCGTTCACGCCGGGTGTCGGCGACGGTGGAGGCTCCTTCGGCCGCGAAGAGGGATGCGTTCCGATGGCGGCGCGGCCGAAAGCGAGCCGCGGTTTGTTTCGGCCTCGGCACAACCACCGATGGTTGCTGCGCTTACCGCTCGGCCGAGGGGAGATTGCGCCCGCACAACCCGGCGTGAACGCCGGGCCTAATATCGGACCCGCGTTGCTAGCCTTTGCATCATCCTGTGAATCGCTGGGCTAGTTTCGATCGTCCCGAACGGGACGCACCACCCGCCGCCACCCTGGCTCGCCCAGGTGGAGCCATGTTTAGCAACCAGAACGCACGCTCGATGGCGCGAACCGCCCCCGCCCAGCTCGCCTGGGTGGAGCGCTGTTTAGAACCGTCGCGCGAAAAACACCGCTGCACGCAGCCAAGCTGCGAGGGGATGCAAGTGCGCAAGCGCATCGCCGGTCTGGTTCGCAAACACCCGGTCCACCGAGCGACCCGCCGCGGTTTCGCACCTACGGCAACGTCGGCCTGTGGGCGATCAGCGCCGAATCGCTCACCAATCATCTGCGCGCCGACGACGGCGTGCCGATCGTCGGCGGCGACAACCTGCGCGGGCTGTACTCGTTCCATCCCGGCGGGGTCACCGTCGCGCTGGCCGACGGGGCGGTCCGCACGATCGCTCCGTCGATCGCGCCGGCGGCGATGTTCGCCCTGGTGACCCGCGACGGCGACGAAATGCCCGCCTTCAGCGACGTTCGTTGACAACCACCGCCACCCTTGTGCCGACAACCACGATGAAATTCCTACGATATGCGATGATGATCGTCGCCGCGTCCTGTGCAACCGCGAGCAGCAGCGCCCGCGCCCAGAGCCCGCAGCGGCTGGTGAAAATGGAGTACGAGGCCACGCTGCTCGAAGTGGACGACCCGCTCGGGATTTTCCCCGAGGTGCGCACCGGCGACCCCGTGCGCGGGACGATCATGTACGATCCGCTGAGCGACGCGCTGCTGCTCTTGCAGCCCGTGTGGCTGAACGCCGTCACCATGATCGTCGAGAACCCGCGCGGCGGCCCCGAGACGCAGTTCCTGGGAGAGGAGGAAGGCAGTTTCGGGTTTGTGCTCAACGACGTGGAAGACGACCAGCTCGGGGAGGCCGACGGCTTTCTTCTCGTCCAGCCGGTGGCGGCGCCGCCCGGGTTTACGGGGGAAGCTCCCGTCGTCATGGTGAATTTCCTGGCGCCGGCGTCGCAGTTCGCAGACTTCGAGGCGACGTTTCCCGACGAGATTGTGCTGGAGGAGTGGCCGTTCGCCATTGTCATGTTCTTCGACTTTGGCGACTTCGTGGGGGAAGAGGGATCCGGCACGGGCCTGGCCGCCGAGATTCACACGCTGCGCAGCGTGCCGATCGGACGGGGCGACTTCGACGGCAATGGCGTCGTCGACGACGGCGACCTGGCCATCTGGCAGGAGGACTTCGGCTCCGTTTTCGACGGCGGGCCGTTCGGCTACGTTCCCTTCGCCGATGCGGATCTGGACGGCGACGCCGACGGCAACGACTTTCTCGTGTGGCAACAGAATCTGAGCCTCGTCGCCGCGACCGGTGGCTCAGCGGTGTTCGTCCCTGAACCCTCGGGCCGGCTGCTCGCCCTCGTCTCGCTCGCCGCGTTGCCCCTCGTTCGTCGACCGCAATTTCCGAAAGTGCCGGCTATTAATTAGGCCGCGCTCTGTGGTAGGGTCGATGTGTTTGTTGAGTTTGTTGAAGCGTTGCCCGATCTCCATCCGCGAGGGCATGCGCGCTGCGCATCCGATGCGATCCTGTCCCCCGTGCTACTCTACGCCGTTAACCTTCTGATTTGTGCTGCGAGTTGGATCTGAGCCTGATTGGCTTTGGCGATTTTGGGCGGGGCGGTTCCTGGAGCGTCGGTTTTCTTGCGGGGGTAGGCTCGAGTGGCTTTGTCGCGTCGCGGATACGGGTCGATCAGGGCGGCGGCGACGCGGGCTTCCAGGTTTCAGATTCCTTCTGGCTGGAATCGAGCCAGATAATCAGTTTGACGCCGGTGAGCAGTTGCTGGTAATCGGGACGCGTGGTGCCCGGCGACCCCAGCGGCATTTTTTTACGCACACGGTGCGCAGAACAACGCTGGTCGGCGGTTGGCTGATGAGCACCGGGGCGACGCGGGCGCCGACGTGGCGGCGGCGGTCGCTCCCCGGCGGGAGCACGTGATTCCCATTGCCCGACAGGTCGTTCCACTGCGTGACGTCGCCGTCCAGGTTGACCGCCAGGTCCGACGCGTTGCGCGATTCGGAACTTTGCAGGAGACCCGCGAAACACGCGAAAGAACGCGAAAGCCCGCAGCGGTCATCGCTTCGGTTCGTTTGAGCGTGGGGTTCCGCCAGATTCTCTGAATCTCCTCAAGACCTCGGGGAAGGCAACAACTCCGACAAGAAGGAAGAATTCCTTTCGCGCCGTTTCGCGTGTTTCGCGGGCCTGAAGTCTGCAAACGTCGAACTGAGGTCCTGGTGAAGAATCTTGATCCCGTCTCCCTGAATGTTTCCCCGTTTCAGGATGTTGCCAGCAAGACCCTTCGGCAGACGCTCAGGGTGACAAGGGCGACTTGGCCGTCCTCCTGCGATTCCGCAGCAAATTTCGACGTCCGGGCGCGGCGGGCGCCGCTGTCAGCCGGGCCTTCACGGGCCGCTGGCGCCCGGGACGCGCCGCGCTCGAGATCGCGAGCCTGACTCGCCAGCTTGTCGTTCGTAGACACGCCAACCCCGGGGGGCGGAACGGCCTTCTACTTCACCCTGTCGGGGTTTGCAGCGAATAGCTCGGGTTTGGTCGTCCGCAGGATCCCGGCAATCGCCTCCCGGTCCGCCGGGCTGAGGCGGGCAAACTTTTGGCCCCCCTGCCCCGCCAAGATGTCCTTCAACCGTCGCTCCAGATACTCCTTCATGATCGGCGGCAATTCGTCGAAACTTCGGGAGTAGATCAAGTAGCTGCACGGATATTTGAACAGTCGCTTCGTGAGATCGAGTTCGCGGAGCGAGCGTCCCCGTTCATCGCGAGGTCCGAGGACAGAAAAGTGCTCTGCGAACGATGATGTGCCCGCGATGGGCTCGTTCAATGGCGCTTCGTCGATCATCAACATGCCTTTCAACAACTCGTCGCCCGCATTCGCGATGCGTCGCGTGGTGCTTTCCAGTCGATGATCCGCCGGCTCGCCGAGGGCCTCGTTGAGGCCGCGCTCGTAATGCAATGCCTGCCGCGCGGCAAAGTTGGCCTTGGTGATCAAGTTGTGAACGTGCGCCTGATGTTCAAACACCATCAAGGCGACGATGTCGCTATGCGGGCTTAGGTAGTTGCGCGTTGAAAATCGGTCGCTCAGGTCGGTGACGTTCTGGCCTTCCTCGTTCTTCCACGGACGAGGGGCGTCTTGGTCCCGCACGACGAAGTTGCCCTGGTGCGTCTGTGCGCCATGCGTGCCGGAGACGTACCAGCCTCCCCAACGCTCTGCGATGGGCGTGGCGTGGTCGACGCGGCGGCTCCCCTCGGAAAGGAGGGGCAGGCCGCTGCGCCCGGTGACAACGGACCGGATCATGAAGCCGGGAATTCCGTCGGTTTGCCCGCCGCCATGGCATTGAAGACACTGATGCGTTTGCCGGGCGATTGCCGGGGCTCGCTCTTCGGATTGATCGAACGTGTAGAACACGGCGCCCAGTTGCGGGTCGGCGACGGCGATCTCGATGACATTTCCAGAATGGCAGTAGCCCACATACGTATCGTCGTTGAAGTAGATCGCGCGGGGCGTGCGCGGCGAGATGCGATCCCGCTGCATGCTTGTCTTGGAGAAGACAAGCATCTGCGTACCGTCGCTGATTTCAAGATTCTTCAAGAGATCGCGGAGATACCCCAGCCCCCGCTCGTGCTGAAGAGAACGCTCATCCCGGTCGAGCGCCGCTTGGAGCGCCGCGACGCGATTGTCCGGCGTCGAGTTGCTGTATTCGATGGGCGCCCGCTCGTACTCATCCTGTCCCACGGCGCCGGCCGCCCCGAACAGATGCATCGCCAACACAGCGCAGCGATAGATCGTGCTTCTCATCGTTTGCTCCGCGCAGCAGTCCGCTTTCGTTGGAGGAATGCCCGCAGCACTTCGGCGTGGTTGTGCTCGACGTCGCGAGCGCCGAAGAGCAGCGCCACCCGGCGGCGGGTGGTGAGCGTCACGAGCTTGTCCACTGCGTCGGCATTTGCTCGCAACTCTTGCTGGTAGCGCTGCTTGAACTCGCTCCAGCGCGCCGATTCGTGCCCAAACCACTTGCGAAGCTCTGCGCTCGGCGCCACGTCCTTGGCCCACAGATCGATGTGGAGCTCCTGCTTCGTGAGCCCGCGCGGCCAAAGCCGGTCGACGAGCACGCGATAGCCGCAATCGCGCTCGCCGACGTCGTAGGCGCGCACCACGGTCAGGGCAGGCAGTTGTTTCGGCATGCAAACTCTCCTCACGCTGGCTGGGCCGCCTCGGCCCGCATGACGTCGATGGACGCAAAAACCTGGTCGAGCTCGTCCTTGAACAGATCGCCGATGAGCAGGTCCGTGACCGACCCTCTGTGCTCGGGGAAGCGCCGCACGAAGCGTCCGAAGCTGAAGCCGTCGTAGTATTCGCAAACGAGTCGGCGCATGCGATTCATGCCCTGGACAAAGCCGGCTTCCCATTGGCCGAGTTGAGCGCGGGACGTGTCGCCGCGGGCCAATCCCTCGGCAATCGCATCGGCGGCGAGTTCGCCGGAACGCAGCGCGAGCAACACGCCCGACGAGTACAGCGGATCCAGGAAGCCGAAGGCATCGCCGACCAGGACCCAGCCGTCGCCGGCGGCGCGGGTAGAACGGTAGGTGTAATCCTTCGTGGCGTAGTACCGAGACACGCGCTTGCCGATCGCCACTCGTTGTTTAACGTTCAAGCAGCGGTCCAGCTCTTCGTTGTATGTCTGCTCGTGATTGCCGCGGCCGGTGAACAGGTAGTCGAAGTCGGCGACAACGCCCACGCTGACGATGTTATTGTGCTGCGGGATATACCAGAACCAGCCCTTCTTCTCCTGCGTTTGGAGAACGAGCGTCGCTCCCTCGTCCCTGCCTTGATCCCGATAAGCGCCCTCGAAGTAAGTCCAAATGGCGCCCTTGTTGAGCACCGGGTCGGCCATGCGCAAGCCGAACTTATTGATGATCATCGAGCTTTGTCCGCTCGCGTCGACGACAACGTCGGCCAGGACGCGACGACTGGTTCCATCGGGCTGCGCGACATCGACGCCGATGGCTCGCTCGCCGTCGAAGACGACGTCCAGGACGCGGGCGCCTTCATGGACGTCGACGCCGTGCTCGCGCGCGTTCTCCAGCATCATCTGGTCGAATTCGCTGCGCACCACTTGCCACGTTTGGGAGCATTCATGGGGCTTGTTGTCGAAGAAGTAGAACGGCGTTGAGACTTTGCCGCTGGCGTTCACAAATTGCACGCTGTGCTTCTTGATGAAGTGGCTGCGCTTCATCTTGTCGAGCATGTTGAGGCGCTTCAGCACCCAGTACGTCTCCGGAATCAGCGACTCGCCAATATGGAATCGAGGGAACGTTTCGCGTTCGAAAAGCTCCACCCGAACGCCTCGTTGCGCGAGCAGCGTCGAGACGGTCGACCCCGACGGACCGCCGCCGATGACCACCACTTGGGGTTGCGCGTTTGCTGTCATGCGATGTTCCTCTCGTTAGATGCCTAGAGCGCGTCGCTTTTCGGCAATGAATCTAAGATGGTGTGGTACGTGGCCGGCGATGTTCCGAAGGAGCGTTTCGAGCGTCATCGGTCCTGCTTCGGAGTGATTGCCGGTCCGCTGGAAGTCGTCTGCGGTGAGCTCGCGGAGGATCGTCGCCATGTGCTTGCGCACGGCGGCGAGCAGCGCCAGCTCCTCGTCGACCGAGCGCCGCTCGTAGGCGAGTCCCGCGGCGAACGTGTCGGGATCGCCGCCGAAAAACGTCGGACATTGCTCGGCGACGACCCGTTTCATGCGATCGGCGTAGATGGGCTCAAAATCGGCGAGATGGCAGACGACTTGCCGCGTCGACCATTTGCCGGGGATGGGCCGCGCATCGAGCTGGTCGTCCGCCATGCCGGCCACCGCAGACCGCAGGTCGTCGATGCCCGCCAGGTATTGGTCGATTAGCGTTTGGTGGTGCATGGTTGTTTCTCTTCTCTTATTGATCCCTGCGCAACAAGTGGGCCTCGGGGCTCTCGGCTGTCAGCCAGGCGAAGAACGCGCGTGCTTTCTGGCTGACAGCCGATGGCCGATCGCCGAGAGCCGTTGCCGGCAGGGGTTCATGAACTACGCAGACCTCAATAAAACCCACCCACTGCAGATTTGCACGTCAAAGCGCAACCGGTCAGTCGCGTCGGTGGGCGATGAACTGACGTGACGGCGCCTTCCATTACCGCGGCCCCCCCGTTTCGGAGGACAATGTCTCGACGCCGACTCGGTGGCAGAAGTCGCCGAGGGACTCTTCCGAGCGCCGCTGCGCTTTGTACGCAGTCAAGACAGGCTCGAGCTGGGCCACGATGGAACTAGCCGGAACCAGATCGCGATAAACGACATTCATCCGCGTCCCTTGCATGTTGCCGCCGAGGAAGATCGTGTACTTGCCTTCGCCGGTCTTGCTGTCGAGGGTCCGACCCACAATGCCGACGTCGCAATTGTAGGGGCGTGCGCAGCCGTTGGGGCAGCCGGTCGCGTGGATCGCGAAGCGCGCCTCCGCAAGGCCGAGCCGATTGAGCAATTGCTCAAGCCCGGCAATGATCGCAGGCATGGCGCGTTCGCTTTCGGTGATCGCCAAACCACAGGTGGGCAATGCGGGACAGGCGAACGCAAAGCGACGGACGTTGCTCATGCGGTCGATGGTCGCAACGCCATGGTCGGCAAGAATCTGCTCGACTGCGGCGCGGGCGTCCGACGTCAAATCGCAGAGCAGAAGATTCTGCTGCGCCGTGAGTCGTGCGTGCGAACACGGTCCGCTAAAGATCGCGCGCAGCGCCGACTTCAGCCGCAGCGGGCCATCGTCCTTCACGCGGCCGTTCTCGATGGGCAACCCCAAGAACCAGTGGCCGTCGCCCTGTTCGTGCCAACCCAGATGGTCGTGGAAGACGGTGACGTCGGCCGGGTCAGGATCGGCCAAGGGACGGGGCGTCGAGCCGCGAGGAACGCCGCAAATCTCTTCGGCCGCGTCCAAATACTCTTCGACTTTCGCCTTGAATCGCGGGATGCCCCAGCGATGGATGAGATACTTCAGCCGCGCCTGCTTGCGGTCGGTCCTGTCCCCGAAATCGCGCTGAACGAGGACGACGGCCGTAAGCACCGGCAAAACGTGCTGTTGGCTTACAAACGCCATTCGCTTGGCCAGCGCGGGAAAACAGCGGTTGTCGCTGGGAGTCGTTCCCATGCTGCCGCCCGCCAGGATGTTGAAACCGGCGATACGGCCGTCGCGCACGACGGCGAGCAACCCCGCGTCCTGGTCGTAAACGTCGATGCAGTTGTCTTCGCACAGCGCGATGCCGGTCTTGAACTTGCGCGGCAAGTAGGCCGCCCCGTAAATCGGGTCCTGCTCCGCGGCGGCCGGCGGACCAACGATCCGCTGCTTGTCGCCGGAATCGGGGTCTTCGAGCCAGATCTCGTGGTAGGCGCGCGTCCGCGGACGAAGATGGTCAGCGATCATGTCGGCGAGCTGCTGCAACTCCCGCCGCACGCCGTCGTGGTGGAGCGGCGCCGGGCAGCACACGACGTTACGCTCGACGTCGCCGCACGCCGACTGCGTGGACAGCTTGATCTCGTTGATGCCGTGGATCGTCTTCCACAAGTCGCCCTTGACGACTCCGTGGAGCTGAATTCCCTGGCGGGTCGTGATGCGGATCGTCCCGTTGCCGAACTGGTCGGCAATGTCGAGCTCGCCGAGGAACTGTTCCGCGGTGATTTTCCCTCCCGGGATGCGATTGCGGACCATGAAGATGAACCGCTTGCCGAGCCCGGCCTGCCGGCGAGCCTTACGGTCGTCGCGGTCGTCCTGCAGATACGTTCCATGGAACTTGAGCAACTTTGAGGCGGCATCGCTAACGCCGTCGGCGCCGTCGACGAGCTCCGCGGCGATCGTGCCCCGCAAGCCATTGCTGGCCAGTTTGATTCCTTCAACGGACGCTTTTTCCGCCTGGGCCACCCTTATGCTCCGCGGTCATCGTTGTTCCGGAGAGGGCGCTCGATCGACCGAGCAGCGCCTGACATCCGATGCTTCAGTTACTTCCAAGCACTCTCTGGCGGCTCGTGCGGAGCACGCGCCTGGCGAAGGAGACGGACCAGATCACGCAGATCCGAGGACGAAAGGTGTCCCAACTGCCGCTGGTGACACTCCTGAAGCGGCGCGGCGATTTGCTTCAGGCGCGAAAGTCCCGACTTCGTAATGCCGACCAACACGGCTCTTCGATCCGCATCGGAACGAGCGCGGACGATTAGCGTCCGCTTCTCCAAATGATCGAGCATCCGCGTCACGTCAGGCGCCCGCGAAACGAGGCGGCCCGCCAGGCTCTGGGTCGGAACCATCTCGGGGCGTGAGCTCGCCAGCAAGCGTAACAGGTTGTATTGCTGGGCGGTGAGGTCAAAACGACTGAATAGCTCGTCTTCCAGAGATCGCAATCGGTCGTAGGTTCGCCAGAGAGCGAGGTACGCCTCCTGCTGGAGCGAATCGAAATGACGTCTAATCGAGGCCGCTCGGGACATGCCCTCAGTTTATCCGTCCCGACGATATACGTCCAGACAACTATCGTTCGCCCATGAATATCGAGAGGAGTTTCAGTTGTCCTCCGCCGCTTCATCGCCTGTGGGCGCCGCTCTCCCGCAGGCTGGGGCCGATCGACTGTCAACTGCGGTGCACCCCGTCAACGAATGGCGACGGTCTGAAAAGTCCCGGCAGCGGTGCCCTCCGGCAATCGAGGCCGAATTCGGCTTCAGCGACGCGTGCTCGTGCGCGGCGCCGCGATTGCATTCGTTCTCGATGAAACTATCCAGAGAACGCTCTTAGGTCGATCGCGGCATCGCGCCGCATCGACGAATGGAGGACAACATGGCCCGCGCTTCCTCTCGATTTGCGCCAACGCACATTCGCGCACGAAATCCGGCAGGCCCTCGGCCGCGGGTCGCGGCTTCGACTCGCGTTACGCTGTCCGACCCGCGTCCCTATCTGCGGACACGGGGCCCGCGCGATACGTCCAGGGCGTTGAGTTTCCGGGAGGTCATCGTTCCTCTCGATGGGTCGCCTTACGCCGAGCATGCCCTGCCGTGGGCGATTCAGCTCGCTCACTCGGCCGGCGCCCGCGTGCGGCTTGTGCACGTTCATCCGCGAATGCAGCCAGGGTTTCACGAGCGAGGCCGCGCTTCCTACTGCGAATTCGATCGACTGCTTCGCGAGCCGATGGAAGAATACATGGCCGACCTCGTTCGACGACTCGCCCGCAGCACCGCCGTGCCCACAACACCGACAGTGGTGGACGGGCGGGACGTTGCCGACCACCTTTCGGAGTTGTTCGGGTCAACTTCGGACATCGTCGTGATGGCCACCCGCGGTCGCAACGTGGTCAGTCGGTTCTTCCGCGCGAGCCCGCTTGACGCCGTCGTGAGTCGTCGCGAAGCGCCGATCCTTCACGTGCGCGGTTACGCGTGTCCCGTGGACCTCACGGCCCGGCCGTCGCTTCGGCGTGCGCTGGCGCCGCTGGATGGCTCTGCCCCTGGCGTGGACGCGTTGCCGGCATTGGCCGCGCTGAGCAGATTGACGGACGGACGGCAGACCTTGCTTCAGGTAATTCAGTCGCCAGGCGCGTTCTCCTGCGTCGACGGACGCGTCCGGGAGGACATGGGGGCGCTCGGGAAAGGCCCGGTCGCTTATCTCGATACCGTGGCGACGGCCTGGCGTCACGAATTGCCGCATGTGCGAACGAGCGTGGTCTGGAGCGACAAATCGCCGGCGCAGGCAATTGCCGCAGAGGCGGAGGCGCAGAGAGTCGATTTTATCGCGTTGGCTACGCGGCCCCGCACGAGATTGAGTCGGCTGCTCCGGCCGGGCGTGGTTGATCGGCTCATTCGACGAGGAAGAATTCCAATCCTCGTCGTCAAACAGCGGAACGACGACGCCTTCCGGCGGACATTGGCCGGCTGAGCGTTTTCCGTTTCGAGGGGCGTTTGTGGTAAGCTGGACGCCCGCCGGAGACGGGCCCGGCGGGCGCTCACGCGAACGCACCGGGAATCGAACGTTGCAACTTGGGCCCTCATTTCAAGGAGTTGAGCGATGATGACGCACGTGAACACGGAGTCGATGTTCTCGACGCGAAACGACCTAACGCGCGAAGTGCGAGCAAAGATGGTCGCGCTGCTGAATCAGCAGCTTGCCGACACGTTCGACCTTTACAGCCAGACGAAGCAGGCCCACTGGAATGTCAAGGGCGCGCAGTTCTTTCCGCTTCACGAGCTCTTCGACAAGTTGGCCGCCGAACTCGCCGGATACGTGGATCTGATCGCCGAGCGCGCGACGGCCCTGGGCGGACTCGCCTGCGGCACAGTTCGTATGTCCGCTGCAAAATCGCAACTGCCCGAATGCGAGCTGGATGTAACGGACAGCCTTCGCACCGTGGAGTTGCTGGCAGATCGCTATGGCGTGCTCGCCGCCACGACGAGACATGCCATCGAAATGGCCGAGGACGAACGCGATGCTAATACGGCCGACCTCTTCACGGAAATCTCGCGCGGCTTGGACAAGGCTCTCTGGTTCTTGGAGGCGCACCTGCAAACGCAAAGCTAGCTGCGACGCTGGCCGGTCGAACTGGGCACGATCAACCGTTAAGGCGATTTTGGAGTATTGATGGCCATTACAAGAATTCACGACGAAGGTCAAAACCTTCGGACGCCTACCGGCAAGCTACTTGGCATCGTCGAGTCGCAAGCTACGCTCGAAGCGCTCGGTGCTCGTCTCAACGACGCGGGATTCGGCACGACTCGATACCTGATTGGCGACGAAGGAGTCGCATTGCTCGAACGCATTAATGGGTTCTTCTTTAGCGACATGGAAGAGCGGGTCTTGGCGCGCCATATCGAGGAACTCAAGGCCGGCCACATGATCGTCGCCACAGAGACGACGCCAGATCACGTTGACGAGGCCACGCGAATCGCGTCGGAACTCGGAGCCAGACGATTGGTATACTTCGGACCGATAGCCATCACCTGGCTGACGAAGTAACGATCGACCGGGCTTCAGCGCCTTCACACGGCTCCGCGTACGGCGAGAGATTTCTCATGGCGACAGACCGATGCGAGTGACCTCGCCGCCCACACGGTCGCTCCGGGCCGCCCCTTGAGAGAGTTCGCGAGAGCCGGTGTCAAAACTCCTCTCCGTGCGAGGGGTGAGGTTGGGAGAGGGGCGAATTGTTCGAGCAAACTCGATCCCTCCGCTCGCCCCTCCCTTCAAGGGAGGGGCTTTGAAACCGGCTCGAGTGATCATCCTGGATCTCCGTTGGGGGAGCTTGCGTTGGCTTCGTGCTTCGGCCAGAGAATCCATGCGCCCGCCCCGGCCGCGATCAACGATGCCAGGAAGATGGCGATCTTGGCGGCGGCGTAAATCCCCTGGTCGGGAAAGGCGACGCCGGCGATGAACAGGGACATCGTGAATCCAATGCCCCCGAGGGCGCCTGCGCCGCACAACTGACGCCAACTGTAGGCGCCCGGCTTGGCGGCGACGCCGCTACGAACTGCAAGCCATGCGCCGAGCACGATCCCGAGGGGCTTTCCCAGGACCAATCCAAGAGTAATCGCGGAGATCAATCGCCCGTGGCCTGCAAAGACGCCGGGCGACCAGGCGACGCCGGCATTGGCCAGGGCAAAGATGGGCAGCACGACGTAGCTCGACCAAGGCTCGACGGACCGCAGCAGCTTATCGGCGGGCGATTCGAGCCGCGCGTGAATGGCGTCCAGCGTGCGCATCGCGGGCTCTGAGGGACCGGTCCACATGGCTTCGCCGGAGTGGCTGTCCTCCCGGTGCATGATCGTCGACGCCTGTGCGAGAAGCGCTTTGAGATTTGCCGGAGGCCGCGTTGGGATCAGCAGCGCCATGATGACTCCGGCCAGCGTGGCGTGCAGTCCCGCCTCATGCAGAAGAAACCAGAGGACGGCGCCGCACATGGCGTACGGCAGAGCGCTGTAGACGGCGGTGCGGTTGAGCATCGCCACCAATGCCGTCATCACGCCCGCGGCGATTAAATAGCTCGTAGATATCTGGCTCGTGTAAAACAGCGCGATCACCAGAATTGCCACGATGTCGTCGATGATGACCGCGGCGGTCAGAAACACCCGGAGCTCCACGGGCACTCGGCTGCCGAGGAACACGATGATCGCCACCGCGAAGGCCGTGTCGGTGCCGATCGGAATGCCCCACCCGTGCCGCAACTCCGGCGGCGCGAGCGAGGCGTAGATCAGGGCAGGCAAAATGATTCCGCCGAGCGCCGCAGCCACTGGCAGCGCACCCGATCGCAGCGTGGCCAGATGTCCGACCGTGAACTCGCGCTTGATTTCGAGGCCGACGACGAAAAAGAAAACCGTTAACAGCCCATGGTTGACCCAATGCAACAGCGAATGAGTGAACGAACTCTCGCCCCACTGGAAACCGAAGGGCGTTTCCCACCAGGCGGCGAACGCTGGGGCAAAGGGCGAGTTGCTGAGAACCAGGGCCACGATGGTGGCGAGCCCCAGCAGCAACCCTGAAGAGGGACCCCATCGAACGAACCCAAAGGCCGCCGACTGCACGCGATGGCCGAGCGGGGCCAACATCGCGTCGGCAAGCGAGCTCTCGTCCCAAGGGCCCCTGTAACGGCGGCCATTGATGAAAAACACGGGCGTCGATTGCACCCTGCTGCGCTTTGCGCTCTCGATGCCCTCGCGCACGCGCGACCTGGCCGCTTCTTGTGCGGAATCATGCGCCCCCTCCCTTGGCGGGACTTTGAAGTCTTGTGCGATTTGCTCGAGATCGCTCTCGGAAAGAACCGGCCCCTGCTCCATCAGTGCTTCGTGCACGTCCCAGAACCGTCCGGTTGTTTCCGCGGCATACTCCGCCAGTTCGGCGGCGCGCGTCGCGAGCTCGTTGCCGGCAACGGGCATGTGCCGAAACACGTACTGCATCCGCTCGCCGAATCGACTCCGGAGTTGCTCGATGATATTGTGAACGGCGCGGCACCAAAAGCACGCATAGCTGCCGTACTGGACGAGGACGAGCTCGCCGTCCGGCGGGCCCAGAACGTGATCGCGGGCTGCAGAAACCGGCGGGTCAAGCATAAGTCGACTCAGATCTACGCCACGAGGAAAGCGGGTTGTGGCAGGCGTGCTGCGAGGATTTGAAGGGGGGCGCGTCCACTTGAGGCGACGGTCTTGGGCCGTTCCGCTATCCTCCAGCGCCCTGCTCGCGAAGCGCCTTGAGTGCGCCGCCCCAGGCAACGACCTGATCGAACACCTGGCCCAGCGTCTGTTCGTGGAATTCCCGCGGTTGGAAGACGCTGTAGTTTTCGAAATCCTCTCGGAGCGAAAGTATGACCTGGTTGCGCACGGTCGCGACCTGCACCTCGGCCATCACCAGCCGCAGGTGCTCCACCGCGCGGACCCCGCCGGCGCTGCCATAGCCGACGAAGCCGGCCGCCTTGTTGCTCCACTCCGTGAAGAGGAAGTCGATCGCGTTCTTGAGCGCTCCGGACATGCTGTGGTTGTACTCGGGCGTCACGAAGACGTAGCCGTCGAAGGAAGCGATCTTCGCCGCCCACCTTTTCGTATGTTCCTTCGAGTACTGGCCCATCGACGGCGGGATCGGCTCGTCCAGTAGCGGCAGTTCGAAATCCTTGATGTCCACTAATTCGAACTCGGCCTCGGTGCGCTTCTTCGCGAGTTCAAAAGCCCACCGCGCGACGGCCTCGCCGACGCGCCCCGGACGTGTGCTGCCCACGACGATGGCTAACTTGAGCATGGTTCTCGGCCCTCTTGGAGAAAGGTGGAGTTAAGGGTACAGCACCCGCGTTCATCGGTATACTCGACGCCGTCAGCGAGAGCGTTCGTTTTGTCATCATTGACGTCGACGACGGCGACGCCGCCGCCCTCGTTCGGTCGCCTGAGCGCGATCGCACCGCCGGCGCCCTGACCACCGTCGTCCGCCCCGCCCAAGACTAGGCCGCCTTCGTTCTCCCATCGCTCGATCGGCATGGCGCCATCCTCGCTGCTCTGGGTGGTTTGGGTCATGTCAGTCGCATGGTATTCAGCCGGAGCGCGTTGGCCACAACCGAGACGGAACTGAAGCTCATCGCCGCGGCGGCAATCATCGGATTGAGCAACAATTGTTCCGAAAGCGGATACAAGACGCCGGCCGCGATCGGCACGCCGAGGGCGTTGTAGAACAGGGCGAAGAACAAGTTCTGGCGAATGTTTCGCATCGTGTGGCGACTGAGCCTCATCGCCTTCACGATGCCCTGCAGGTCGCCTTTGACCAGCGTGACGCCGGACGACTCCATCGCCACGTCGGTCCCCGTTCCCATCGCGATCCCGACATCGGCCTCGGCCAGGGCGGGGGCGTCGTTGATGCCGTCGCCGGCCATCGCCACCTGCCGCCCTTCGGCCCGCAGAGCTTTGATCCATTGGTGTTTGTCTTGCGGTCGGACGCCGCCGTGAAACTCGTCGATTTCTAGCTTCGCGGCAACGACGCTGGCTGTGCTTTCGTTGTCCCCGGTGAGCATGATGATTCGCAGCCCTAACGCCTTAAGCTCCCGCAGAGCCTCTGGCGTCGAGTCCTTGATGGGGTCGGAGACGGCCAAAAGTCCGGCAAGCTGCCCCGCCACGGCAACGAACATCACGGTGTGTCCTTGTCGCTGCAACTCGTCCGCCCGGTCGTCCAGAGCGTCGAGACCGGTTATCCCCCGATCCGCGAGCATCGACCGTTTGCCGACCAGAACCAACCGACCTTCGACCGTCCCGTAAACCCCGCCCCCGGTGACCGATTCGAACCCCTCGACGCTCGTCAGGGCGAGGCCGCGCCCCTGGGCTGCAGCGACGATGGCGTGCGCTAAGGGATGCTCGCTCTGCTGTTCGACGGCGGCCGCGAAGCGCAGCAGCTCTTCCTCTGACCACGAAGCGGCGGGGCGGCATTCCGTTAGCTTCGGTCGGCCTTCGGTGAGCGTACCGGTCTTATCGACGACCAGCGTATCGACCTTCTCCAACGCCTCGAGCACTTCGGCGTCCTTGATGAGAACGCCCTCCTGAGCGCCGCGGCCCACGCCAACCATGATTGACATCGGCGTGGCGAGGCCCAAAGCGCACGGGCAGGCAATGATCAGCACAGCGACGGCGTTCACCAGGGCCCACGCGAGAGCGGGCTCTTCCGGAGCGAAAACAGCCCAGAGAACGAACGTGAGGACGGCAATGACCACGACGGCCGGCACGAAATATCCGGCCACGACGTCGGCCACCTTTTGAATGGGGGCGCGACTCCGCTGGGCGTCGGCCACGAGGTTCACGATCTGTGCGAGAACCGTGTCCTGGCCAACCTTCTCGGCGACCATGAGGAAAGAACCCGTTTGGTTGACCGTACCGCCAATCACGGCGTCGCCCGCGCTCTTTTCCACCGGCATCGGTTCGCCCGTGATCATGGACTCATCAACCGCACTCCTGCCTTCTGTAAGCTTGCCGTCCACGGCGATCTTCTCGCCGGGCCGCACGCGCACGATGTCGCCCCGGTGGACTTCTTCGAGCGGCACATCCAGTTCCCGACCGTCGCGCACCACGCGAGCGAGAGGCGGAACCAGGGACAACAATCCCCTGATGGCGGCCCCCGTGCGGCGCCTGGCGCGGAGCTCCAGGACCTGTCCGAGAAGCACGAGCGTGACGATCACCGCCGCCGCTTCAAAATACACGGCCGCCGTTCCGTGATGCCGAAAGTCATCCGGGATAAGCTTTGGAAAGAGAACGGCAATCAAGCTGTAGAGGTAAGCCGCGCCTGTGCCCAGCGCGATGAGCGTGAACATGTTGAGGTTCCAGGTCACGACGGACCTCCAGCCGCGCTCGAAAAACGGCCAGCCGCACCAAAGAACCACGGGCGTGCTGAGCAGGAGTTGGAGCCAGGAACTGAGCCCAGGGCTGACCCACCGATCCAAGGGGACTCCGAGCATCGGCGCCATGGCAAGCAGAAAGACAGGGAGCGTCAGGCCCGCTGCGACCCACAGTCGGCGCGCCATGGACCGGAGTTCGGAGCCCTCCTCTTCGCCCTCGGGCTGAACGGCCTTAGGCTCCAGGTCCATTCCGCACTTCGGGCACGCCCCCGGTCCCTCGTGCTCGATTTCTGGGTGCATCGGGCAGGTATACATGACCGTTTGTCGCGAAGGCGCAGGGCGTGCAGGCTCCAGCGCCATACCGCACTTCGGGCAGGTTCCGGGGCTTAGGCTTTCCACACCCGCGCACATGGGGCAGACATACGGACTCGTCCCCGGTTGCTCGGGCTCCGGCTTTGGCACGTGCAGAGCGAGGCCATGGCCGCCGTCCGTAGCGTTTGCCGGCGCGCTCTCGGCGAGAAACTTCTTTCGACAGTGCTCACTACAAAAGTAAAAGGTCTGACCGTCTCGCACGGCGTTCCGCGCGCGCGCTTCATCGACGGTCATGCCACAAATCGGGTCGATTGCCATGTCCTGCATTCCACGCGTTGAACTGTTTGCCACTCACAGATCTTGTGGTCCCGCGTCGGGCTGTTCGATATTCGTCGGCTCGACCTCGCTTCGAGCTTCCCTCAAGAGATTCGCGAGGTCGAGTTGCCCGGTGAACATCGCCAGGCGGCCGTCGGGGTCTGCGGCCACCTGTCTTTCGGGCGGTCCCAGTAGAGTTCGACGCCGTTGCCGTCTGGGTCGCGCAAGTAAATGGCTTCGCTAACGCCGTGGTCGCTCGCCCCGTCGATGGGAACTCGTGCCTCGAGAAGCCGGCGCAGGGCGTCCGCCAGCGTAGCTCGCGTGGGGTAGAGAATCGCCAGGTGATACAGGCCCGTCGTTTCGGCGGGCGGCGGAGAGCCGCCGAGGCTTCCCCAGGTATTCAATCCGATGTGATGGTGGTAGCCGCCCGCAGACAGGAACGCCGCCTGGTCGCCATAGAGCTGCGTCACCTCGAATCCCAGAACGCCACGATAGAAGTCAATCGCTCGGTTCAGGTCAGAAACCCTGAGGTGAACGTGCCCGATGCGCACATCAGGATGAATCGCCATGGAATGACCACGCGTCGATTCTTGGGCTTCCATGAGGCGATGCCTTTCGTCATGCTTCTCGTCTTTTTTGCACCTTGCCGAAGCCACGGAGCCTCGTCGCAAAGCCCCCAACGACGGTCATCCTTACGCGTTTTGTCGGGCATGGCAACTGTCGTCCCGAGACGAGCTGACGCGAAGCCGTTTCAAAACCTAGGGCAGACAATCGGGCGCTCGCGCATTCCGGCTGATTCGATCTCGCGATCTCAACCAACCGCACCAGACATCACGATATCCGAGCCGCTGCCGGGACCCTCTTGGCCGTAGACAAACCTATCGTCGAACGGCGCAAGCGGAAGGGGCCGGCTGACCGAGCGCTTCGTGGTGACATTCGATACGCCGTGCAGCTCCTTGCGGAAGAAACGCAGCACATCCACGGTGCTGATCACGCCAACGAGAACATCATGCTCATCGACGACGAACAGCCGATGCACGGCGCAGGTTAACAAGTCGTCAATCACGGCGTCGACCGGCGTCTCCGGTCGAACGAAAAACACGACCGGCGTCATCACCTTCCCAACCGGCGTCGACAGCCGAGTCGCCGAGAGTTCGTTCACACAGGCGCTTCGGACGATGTCTGCGAGACTCACAACGCCTACAGGTCGGCCGGCATCGTTGATCACCGGCGCGGCGCCAATGCCTTTGTCCGTGAGAAAAGACGCGGCCTCGCGCAGCGAGGCGCTTTCGCTCACGGAAAGTGGGCGCCGCGTCATCACTTCGCGCGCGGGCGTCGAAAAACAGGTGCGAATCGCCGCCGCGTTGTTTGCTAAAGCGGTCATGTGTGTGCCTCCTTTGAACGATGTGCCGTTTGATGATGATGTCGTTGCACAACTGGGAAGCAACTTTGGGGCCATGGCGTTGCGAGGGGCAAACTGCGGTTTCCAAGCGTGCCGATGATGGACACTGTCGCCGTTCATTGACGCCTGCGACACGCCTTCGTTCGACGAACCTTGGCGTCTCAGCCCGGGGGTGGAAGCACGCGAGGCGTGGCGTAGCGCACCCCCGGGCAGAGCCCGGGCAGAGCCTGGGGCTGACTTCCCGCTCCACCTGGGCGAAACGCGCTCCAGCCGTCAGAGCACTTCGAGGGCCCCCGCGGCGTCCATCGCTACGGTCGGTAGTCGCTGGCGTCCACGCCGTGTTTCTTGAGCAGCTTGTGGAGCCCCTGCCGCGACATTCCTGCCTGGCGTGCCGATTCCGCCACGTTGCCGGAATTCTTGGTAAGCAACGAGATAAGATAGTCCCGCTCGGCGCCGTCGACGGCGTCGGCGCGGGAAGCGCCCGTGGCTGGCGTTGGCCGATGAACGACGCCTGCTTCCTGAGCGCGTCGCAGGGGTGCTGGCAGATCGTCGGGGAGAATCTCGTTGCCGCGCGCCAACGCGAGCCCTCGCTCGACGGCATTTCTGAGCTCACGAATGTTGCCGGGCCAGGGGTAGTTGCGCATCAGCGTGAGGCTCTCCTCGGAGAAATCCGTAACGCGCTGCTCGTGTGGTTGCAATTGTTTGAGAAAATGCCGCGCCAGAAGAATGACGTCATCTTCGCGTTCGCGAAGGGGCGGGAGTTCAATATGGATCACCGCCAACCGATAGAAGAGATCCCGCCGGAAACGACCGGCGTTGACCTCGAGCTCCAGGTCGCGATTCGTCGCACAGATAAAGCGCGTGTCGATTTCGACGGATGCGGATTTTCCGACGGGCGTAAACGTTTGCTCCTGGATGACCCGTAGGAGCTTCGCTTGAAGCGGAGCGGCCAGTTCCCCGATCTCATCAAAGAACGTGGTTCCGCCGTCGGCTTGGCTCAGCAGGCCCACCTGGTCTTTGACGGCTCCCGTGAACGAGCCCTTCACGTGTCCAAACAGGACCGACTCGAAAAGCGCGTCGGGAATCGCCGTACAGTCGACGATGAGAAAATTGCGATCGCTGCGTCGACTGTGACGATGAATGGCGCCGGCGACAACTTCCTTCCCGCAGCCGCTCTCCCCCGTGAGCAAGATGTTTGTATCCGTCTCGGCGACGCGGTCCATGATTTCGAACAGCTCCTGCATCGGCGGGCTTTCGCCCACGATCTCCGGAAAGCGGGTTCGCCTCGCCTCGACGGTCGAGCTGGCCGATTTCCGGGGGCGACGAGCCTGCTGGGCCAGGGCCCGGCGGACTGCGGACAGGAGGTCCTCGTACTTCACCGGCTTCAAGAGGTAGTCGGCAATGCCGAGGCGAACGCTCTCGATGGCCGTCGGCAAGGACGGTGCGCCGGTGATCACGATCACGGGGACCTCCGGCCACTTCGTTCGTCCCTCGCGGAGCAATTCCAGTTTCAAGTTTCCCGGCATGTTGAGGTCGGAAAGCACAAGGTCAAACGACTCTTGGGAAAGAGCTTCCAGAGCCGCTCGTCCATGGGGCGCAGTCGTGCACCTGAAACCGGCTTTACGCAAGAGCGCGGCCGTCGTCTTGAGAAACAGCGGCTCATCATCGGCGATAAGAAGGTGCGGGGAGTCAGGTTCACTCATCCTCGGGGGCCCCTGATGGTTCGACGCGACGTGGGAAAACCGCCGAGAACGTTGCTCCTTTGTTCTTGCTGCTCGCGACTTCGATGCGACCGCCCATCGCCTCGATGAGACTTCGAGACACCGACAAACCCAGTCCCATGCCGGCCTCGTCGCTCCCGTGCTTGGTGGTAAAGAAGGGATCGAAGATCCGGGAGAGGACGTCCTCGGAAATCCCCGCCCCGCGATCGTATACGTGAACCGCGACTTCTTCGTCGTCGTGGGACAGTTGCACGCTCACAGCTTCCTCCTCGGGCGATGCCTGCAGGGCATTGCGAATGAGGTTATAGAGGATTTGCTTGACCTCCCCTTCCGCGAGAAAGACGTTCGCCGGTCCGCTTCCGAGGTCGCACGCCAGGTGCACGCCGCGCTTCTTGGCGACGTTTTCCAGCAGCGAAATCACTTCGCCCAGGATCTGGGCCATCGAGAACTCCGACGGTCGTGACGGGCTGCGCCGATAGAGCTGGTACATTTGCAGCACGATGCGGCTGATCCGTTCGATCTCGCGATCGATGAGCTCCAGCAGCTCGTAATTCTCATCCTCGGGCGGCACGGCCGACTTGAACAGCTCGAAGGCGTTGCGGATGCCCGCCAGGGGGTTGTTGATTTCGTGCGCGACGCCGGCCGCCAATTGCCCCAAGGCGGCAAGCTTCTCCATTTGCCGCTGACGTTGTTCCAATTGCCTGAGCCGCGCGGTGCGCTCTTGAACGAGTTGCTCCAAATGCTCGGCATGAAGTCGCAACTCTTCGCGGAGCTTATGCCGTTCGGTCATGTCGCGCACGCTCGTACGAAATCCCAGGTAGCGCCCCGACGCGGCATACATGGGCTGCCACGAGAGCGACACCCAGCGCGTCTCGCCGCTGCGATGAACGGCGCGCACGTCGACGCTCTCGCCGGAGGTTCGTTCCCGAGCGCTGGCCAGAACTTCGATGATGTGGGGGCGGTCGCTCTCCACGATCATGGCCAGCGGATACTCCGCCATTGCCAGGCAATCGGCCACGGAATACCCGGTGATCCGCTCAACCGCCAGATTGACCCATATCAATCGACCGTCGGGGCCGTGCCAGCTCTCCCAATCGTACGTATAGTCTGCGACCGCGCGAAACCACCGATCCGCCGCGGCAACCTCGCCCTCCTCAAGGTCCGCGCGTATCTCGTCCGCAGGCATTCGTTCGCTCGCTTGTGAGATCATCCGCTCGCGATGTCGAGCAAGCGCCACGCAGCGCGGCCGCAGCCCCCGCCTCGCGACGCTACCGAACAACCTTTGCGATGCGGTGACCGTGTTCTGGCTCACCCGGGCATTGTAGCACGTCGCCGACCTGGCAGCCGATGAGTGCTAACCCCAGCGGTTCCACGACGGAAGCGCTGTTGGGGACATCCGCCGCGTCTTGGGGATAGACCACGGTCAACCGGCGACGCGTCCCGGAAAGGTCGTCCGCGAGGTCGACCGTCGCGTCCATGGTAACGAATGTGTCAGGAACTTCGGAAGCGGCGACCGGCGAGGCGTCCTCCAGAATCTCCTCCAGCGTGTGCCTCGACCGCGTGGTGCACCAAGGCCGGCCGGAGCGAGTCGAAATGAGCGTGCCAAGCCGGCGTCGATCGGCGTCTGTGATCAGTCGATCCGAGTTACGGCGTCCCTTGCGGTTTTTCGATGCTCTTCGCCGTCGCGGATAGGTAAGCGTTGTCATGTGATTCACCTCCGAAGCGCAAGAGAGGCAAAGCCGATGCCACGCGCGTTTTCGCGAGGGACAGCCTGCATTGATTGCCATTGAGCAACGCCGCAGGCCGCGACGTCGTCAACAGCCATGGACACCGCCAACGACCGGTGACGCGTCCTCGCCCAGAACGGCGCTCGGAAGGCGCTCCTAGTCGAGCGCGAATTGCATGTCGCCGAATCTGCATTAGCATAACGGTCGGCGGCGGCGCGCTTTCGGACGCCTCGAGGCGTCGCTTCGTTGTGGTCTAGGCAGAAAAGAGGAATCGCCATGATTGTCGACGTATCGTTCCGGATCAACGGCGAATCCCTTCCCGCCGACCACGGATACACCCTCTACGCCGCCATGTCGCGGTTGGTCCCGGCGGTGCATGCCGAGAACGGCATCGCGATCCATCCCATCAGCGGCCGACTGTGCGGCGAGCGGCGGATGACGCTCATGCCGTGGAGCACGCTGTCGCTGCGCGTCGCGGCGGAGGAGATCCCCAAGTTGCTACCCCTGGCGGGCAAGACGCTCGAATTGCACGAGGCCAAGGTTCGCGTCGGCGTGCCGGAAGTAAGGCCGCTCGTGCCGGCGACGGCGCTGCGCAGCCGGCTGGTTGTGATCAAGGTGGCGCACACTGACACCCGTTTGCTCACCGCATTATCGCGGCTCCATTCGAAATCCAACGCCTGTCGGCGTCATAGAGAGATACACGCCCCTTTCGCGACAAATGTCCATTGCTCAACGCCTGACGGCGTCTCAGGATTCTCAACTACCCCTCCCCCCCGTCATTGATTCCTTGAGCCCAGTACGGCTGTGCTCAACGCTTGAAGGCATCCTCAACCCAATCTAGGATAACGCACCTTGACACAAGTGCCAAGATGTGGACATTTGTTGTTAATGGTTTCTCAAGGGCAAGTATCATTTGCAAGACAAGTCAAAATCTTTACACACGAGAGCTGCGGCACAGAGTTAATCTACGGCAGGGTTCGCTCAGCCGTTGGAGCGACGTTTTCCAAATTCGAGGGAGACCGGTCGTGGACGACAAGGAAATCAGATCGCGAATCGACGATGCCAGTCGCTTCATTTCGCCGCATTCACGGGGAAGATACTGGGAAGTTACTTATGGCCGCATGGAGAAGCCGAAAAACCGTACGATTGAACGATTTGAATCAGTTTCTCGATCCGTACGCCGCAGATGCAACGAGCCCGATTCTGTCCGCATCGGAGCAACTTCGATCATTACTTCGCCGTACATTGATCCGATATGCGACAACTCGAACCCGGAAGCTATTGCCATGAAGAATGAACTGAGGGCGCACGTTAGAGCGGCACTTCGAAAGGTATCCGCCGATTCTCGCAAATTATTGATTCTCCGTTGTAGAGGCATCCGGGTCTCGCGAATCGCTCGGCTATTGGGCTGCTCAAAGTCGACGTACTACAAGAAACTCCTGCCGCGTGCCCGTGCTGAGTTTTCACGTCATTTCCATCCTGATGACTTTTGATGTGGAGCTTAAGTGGCAACATCACTCGAATTGCAGTTTCCGGTGGTAGGACAGAGAATTCCTCAGGATCATGGGTACATACTCTACGGAGCATTGTCAGAGCGTCTTGCCCTCGTGCATAGCAGTCCCGACATCGTAATTGGCCCGATTCTTGGGCAGCCGATTGGAAGCGGTCTTCTTCGCGTGGCAAGGACTTCTCGGTTGTGTATCCGAGCAACTGCGGCAACGCTTCCGAACTTGATCCACTTAGCAGGAACTCGACTGACACTTGGCAAGCATTTCATTCGTCTTGGCGTTCCAAATGTGCAGCCATTAATTCCGGCGCCGCACCTCTATGCCAGATTAGTCACAATTAAAGGATTTATGGATCGACATAGTTTCCAAGAAGCGCTTATGCGAAAGATCTCGGAACTTGGCATCCGAGCGCAACCGCGAATACCTGAAGCCTTGAATGCTGCTCAGCGCGGCGATCCAGGTCGTCGCGTCGCAAGGATAAAAGGAATGCGAATTGTAGGCTTTGAAGTCCTATTTTCTGATCTGGAATCTCATGAGTCACTCGCCCTTTTAGCGAATGGTCTTGGCGGACGCCAGAAAATGGGTTGCGGCTTTTTCTTGCGATCGAACGACGCACTCAACACATGATATTCAAACGGTTACGTGCGAAGAGTGGCTCGGGCGACAATGCGCCGGAGTACCTATTTCTAAATGGCCATTTGAAACAGGCATTAGGCGCCGCACGTCGCATTTTGGATGCGACCGCAGATCAGCAACTCTTAGCGCTAGGTCTAGGTTCGACGCAATGGGGCGATCGTTTACGACGCGTGGTGCAACTCGCTGCAGCAATTCACGATCTTGGAAAGGCGAATGATCACTTTCAGGAAATGATCGCGGGGAAGCGGAAATTGCAAGGCTTAAGGCATGAGTGGGTTGCGCTGCTGATGCTCGATTGTTTTCGATTGGGAGAATGGCTGCTCCCTGCTCTCGATGGCAATGAGCTTGATATGCACATCGTCACATGGGCCATCTGCGGCCACCATCCCAAGTACCAACGACCGTCGCCGCCTCTCGAGAACGTAGACGGCGCTGGCCACCAAATGACCCTTCTCGGTGGGCACGAAGACTTTGGGGCTTGCCTTAGATGGTTGGAAGACACTTTCAAGCTCGCCGAACCTCCATCGGCTACAGATCACTCAATTTCGCTTGGCGTACACCAAGAAGTGTTTTCGCAGCTAATAGAATACGTGCGTCAGGAATCGCAAATCTGGGAGAGCCTGGGCGTCCCCGAACGCCGATTTGTGGCCGCGGTTAAGTGCAGCCTGATCGCGGCGGACATAGCGGGGTCCGCGCTACCGACTATGTCCGCGCCAAACAAGCGATGGATCGCCGAAGCCTTTTCAAGAAAGCCGACGCCGGAACAACTTGGGGAGATTCTGCAACAGCGGCTGACCGATCCTGAGACGGGACGTGTCCACGACCTTCGCCCTTTCCAAAAGGATGTCGCAACATCGAAAGCCACGATTACTTTGGTTAAGGCGGGATGCGGAACCGGTAAGACGTTGGCAGCGTACCATTGGGCTCAGCAGCGTTGGCCACGTAAGCGGCTTTACTTCTGCTATCCGACCACTGGTACGGCGACGGAGGGATTTCGAGAATACCTTGTTAGCGGAGAATCACCGCTTTTCGATGCGTGCTTATTCCACGGTCGAGCTAGTATCGACCTCGAAATGCTCAAGGTACGCGGCGACGACTCGGACGCACAAGATGCCCTGATTCGCATAGAGTCTCTTGACGCATGGCGCACCCCAATTGTTAGCTGCACTGTCGATGTCGTCTTAGGACTGATTCAGAACAATCGGAGGGGCATATACGCGTGGCCGGCCCTTGCCGATGCAGCATTTGTTTTCGACGAAATCCATGCATACGACGACCAACTCTTCGGCGCGTTACTGCGATTCCTGCAAGCGCTCCCTGGCGTACCCGTACTCTTGATGACTGCTAGTCTGCCGCGCGCTCGTTTTATGGCGTTACAGCTTTGCCTGCGGCGATCTGGTCGAGAGGAGATACAAAAGATCGACGGTCCCCAGGAGATTGAGCACTTGCCGCGTTATCACCAAATGATGTCGGCTGATGCCTGTAGTCCGCTAAGTGAGGTTAACACCGAGTTGGCCGCAGGAGGACGCGTTTTATGGGTATGCAATACGATTAAGCGGGTCATGGCTGCGGGAGACGAAGCCGAGAACTCTGGACTTCATCCACTCCTATATCACAGCCGGTTTCGATATTGCGACCGCGTGCTTCGTCATAAGGCGGTGGTAGATGCGTTCAATTCTCGGGCGGGAACCGAAGGAGCGCTGGCAATTTGCAGCCAAGTTGCAGAAATGAGCTTGGATTTGTCCGCAACAATGCTGGTGACCGAGTTGGCTCCCGTGCCCGCGTTGATCCAGCGATTGGGTCGCTTGAATCGACGAGCTGGCCCCTGCGACCCGACTCGACCCTTCGTCGTCATAGTGCCGCCCACCCCCTTACCCTACTCATCCGCAGAGTTCGAATCGGCGCAACGTTGGCTAAGCAAACTACCCAAATCCATAAGTCAGCACGATCTGTCGTCATTCTGGGAAAGCGAGCCCGATGTTGATTCGCGTGCTCCCAACGTCGTCGCCAGCGCATGGTTGGACGGCGGCCCTTTCACCGAAGTCTCTCCACTTCGGGAACCATCGCCAGGGATATCAGTAGTCCTGAAAAGAGACGCTGACGACATTCTCACGAAGCGGCGTTCACTGATGGAAGTGGTTTTGCCTATGGACCTTCCACGCCATCTCTCGCGGGAAGTCAAGAATTGGGAGTTCCTTCGAGGAATACCTGTGCCCGTCGCCCCCGATTCGGCAATCGACTATTGCCCAGTGCAAGGTGCAAAATGGCGATGACAGAGCCCAAGAAACCCAAGCCTCATGCGCCTTCGGATTTGACGATGAGCCTGTTCGCTCCAGGCATGACCACCATACATCGAGCGGGATTGGGTGGTTTGGGGTCCACATTGCGCTACATCGAACAAGCCTTTAGCGCTGGCATCCTGCCCGATGAGCAGGTGCCTGGATCTCCTTGGTTGGATGGCAATCCGCCGTGGTCGATTTCTCCCCAAGAAATCGTGCTTCGATTTGGTGAACCGGCGCACGCTGAAGAATTTCTCAAACGGCTTTTTGCGATTGCCTTCGATCTAAGGGACGGTTTGATCTATCTACCTGGACAGTACGGCGATGTTCCTCCGCCATTCGAAGTTCGAGCCGAAATACAACTTGCGTTAGCGAAATTGACTTTTTTGCAACACGGGCTTGTTCGCAAGCTTGAAAAAGAACAACGCACTTACAACTATGACCCCGATGGTAGCGGCCGGTTCGTCCAAGTCGACTTTCAGCTTTGCCACTGGTATAAGCATCGCGACGGGTGGAAAGACCTCACTCAGCAGGGATGCGTATCCAGAAAGCAAATCGAGGTCGTCGGCCCGCTCAATCCTGGCGCCATGGTGCGGCACAATCAATTTCCGTCTCGAACCAAAATCGAGGATACGGTTGAGCGAATCCTACCACTCTACTTTGCCTTAATTGGATGTTTGGCTTTGTCGGTTAATCGAGGCGTTGGCGTCTTGATTATTCCGGACGTCGATGACTTGCTCGCCTTTGCCCGGAACAGGAGGTTTCTCACCCCTTCGAACGCCCGTCAGTGTCGCATTGCGAGTCTTGGCGACGCAGCCCTCCAAGCTCAATCGCGTCTCCGCGCTCACGGCGCTTTGCGGCAATTAGGTTCGTCTTCATGTATCGCATTGAAATTCATGTCTACGCCATGGGCGAGTCAGCAGAAATCACGCGTTGAATCGCTTCACGTAGAAATCTCGGAGGACCGCCTTCGAGACTTTGAAATGGCGCTGATGCATTTGCCTCCGCGAGTCGTTACGCCCAAAGCGGAACAAAAGACGAAACGAGGAAAACGTGGATCGGCAAGTGAAATCCAGTATTCTTACTGGGCGGATAGTATCGTGCGGCCCTTTGTGGCTAACAACTTGGCAGTTGGAAATCGCTGGTATGCCGGATTCTCACAGCTATTGGTCAAAAGCGACCCGGTGAGCAAGAAACCTATTCGCGACAAACTTTTATTTGAACGGAAAGGCCTCCATGCCATGACGGAAAACTTGACTAAGAACTGTAAGGAGGATGCGATTGTGCTCCAGGCGGTTCATGAGGCGCTTCGCAATCGATATGGACAGATTGCCGATGAAAACAAGTCGAACCTTGTCGCGATGAAGAACCGGTGGGCACGCGAGTACGATCGATGGCGAATCGCATTTGCTAACTCGAAGACGCCCGATCAGTTCCGTTTTGCACTATGCGATCTATTAAGCCGTGCTGGAGGAAACCGCGTGCTCAAATTAGGTTGGAGGGAGTTCTTACCAATGCTTCGAGACGATTGGCAGCGGACCAGGGATTTATCATTGGTGGCACTTTGCAGTTATGGCGGTCAAGCGTCCGAAGGCGATGAACCGCAGTCCTGAACACTCATTGCAAGTATTACACAAGGAAATTCGATGAGTTTGCACGTTTTCGCCAATGTCGTTACACAGTTTGGCACGGCCGCAAACAACCGCGCCGAAACAGAAGGCAACGTCACTACCCTCCAGAAACTTCTTTGGTTGGGCGATACCCACAGCACCATTTCTGCTGAAGCCATCCGATTCGCTTTGAGACGCTTGCTGGAAGCCGCAGAGCCTACAAATCGAACGTGGAATGAGTCGGCGCAGCCGAAGCCTCGCAATGAATGGAAAGACGACCAATTTGCAGGGTGGGTGACCGACGACGGCAAAGTCTTCATTGACGACGATCTTCTCGGCTTCATGAGCGCTCAAGCTGCGAAGGAGGATGGCTCGGAATCGGACGAGGATTCGAAGCCGGGGAAAAAGAGCAAGGGAAAAGGGACGGTGACTCTCAGGCGAGGTATGCTCGAAATTACAAGGGCTGTATCGCTGACCCCATGGGCGGGCGACGTAACGTTTAATGCGAACACTCCGTGGTCGAACCTTGGCGCCAAGGACAAGGACAATCCCGGTCCTTACGGCACCGAAGTCCACGCCACCCGCTACCAATACGGCGTCGCCCTCACGCCCGAGCGACTCCGCGACAAGTCCCGCGCCGCCAAGGCCATTGACGCTCTCTGCAACCTCGGCACGGTCGCCGGGAATCACGGCCGGTTTCTGTTCGACTTCTCTCCCGACGCCGTCGTGATCCGCATCACGCAAGACCCCGCGCCGCGGCTACTCTACTGCTTCGATACTCCCGACAACGGCAAAACGGTCAGGGCGCAATCGCTTCTCGAACGGATCGACGCCGAAGACATCAATCCGAGGGAGCTCATTTTCGGCGCGGGCAACGTGAACAATCCCGACTCCGAGCTTGTGGCCAACTTGAAAAAACGGGGTGTCGCCACGTTCGGCGTGAAGAAGGCCTGCGAAGAGGCCGTCAAGCGCATCAATGCCGAACTCAAGATCAAGGGCTAAGCCATGCTCGGCCTATATGTGACCGTTCCCGTCGCCTGCTTCCGCAAGGGGCTTGCGCGGGAGTACCTCGAAACCGAGCCGCTGCCGCCCCCGGCGACATGCTACGGGTTCTTGCTGGCGCTGGTAGGCGAAACCGATCGCCGCCGTCACGTCGGCGCCCGCGTCGCCCCGGTGCTGGTCAGCCAACCGCCGACGAGCGTTGTGCTGCGCACGGTGTGGCGCGTCAAAAAGATGCCGCTGGGGTCGCCGGGCAACACGCGTCCCGACTACCAGCAACTGCTTACCGGCGTCGAGCTCGTCCTCTGGCTCGATTCCAGCCAGGAGGAATCCGAAAACCTGGAAGCCCGCGTCGCCGCCGCCCTGGCCAACCCAAGCTCCGTCTCTCGTTTCGGCGGCCTCTCCCTCGGCGAGAGCACGCACCTGGTCGACGAACTCCTCCCCATCGAGAAGGCTGAGTCGCGTCTCGGCACAAACTCGGGTCGAGCATTTCTCCTGGCCGAACGCGGCCGCTTCACCCTTCCCGTCTGGGTCGACCACGTCGGCTCCGCCGGCACGCGCTACGTCACGGGAAACTTGACCGACCTCCCCGCAGCCACACAACCGCCGCCCGTCGCTGAGATGCCGCAAATTTCGCCGAATTACTGACGCCGACGGCGGAATTTCTGTTGAAATCCACGCCGCATCTGGCCAATCTGAGGGAGGCCGCAGGGATCGTTTGCTCCACGGAGGGAATCAGCCGTCCTCCGCGAGCATCCGCCATGATCCGTCCCGCCGATGCCGGCGACCAGCCGCCGCTGCGCGTGATGGCCCTCCACGCCCTGCTCTACTGCGAGCGGCTCTTCTATCTCGAAGAAGTGGAAGAGATCCGCGTCGCCGACGCCAATGTCTACGCGGGGCGCCGGCTTCACCTGGAGCGGGTGTCGCTCGACGACGAAACGCCCGAGCTTCGTTCGTTCGAGGTTGCCAGCAACGATTGGGGGCTCGTGGGCAAGGTCGACGCGGTCCGCAAGCGCGACGGAGCGTGGATCGCATACGAGCACAAAAAGGGCCGCTGCCGGCGCGGCGAGAACAATGAGCCGCTCCCTTGGTCGAGCGATCGCATTCAGGCCGTCGCCTACGCCGTGCTCGTGGAAGAGCAGCTCGGCGAACCCGTGCGGCAGGCCCGTATTCGCTACCACGCCGACAACGTGACCGCGATGGTCGACGTCGACGACGCGGCGCGCGACGACTTGCGCGCCGCCGTGGCCCGGGCCCGCGAGCTGCGCAAGAGCACCGATCGGCCGCCGGTCACCGAAAACGAACGGCTCTGCCCCAAGTGCTCGCTCAACGTCGTCTGCCTGCCGGAGGAGGAGCGGCTGGCCGCCGGCCCGGCGGCCCAGTCGCCCCCGCGGCTCTATCCGTCGGCGCGCGAGCGCCACACGCTCCATGTGACGTCCGCCAAGGCGCGGATTGGCCGCAGCGGCGAATCGCTCGTCGTGGACTCCGAAGACGGCAAACAGAAAATCGCCGTCGAGCAGCTCGACTCGATCCTGATTCACGGCTACGCGCAGCTTTCGACGCAAGCGCTGCATCTGTGTGCGTATCGCGGCGTGGCGGTCGATTGGTTGAGCTTCGGCGGCCGCTTCGTCGCCGGCGTCTCGGCGTCGCCAGGTCGCGTTCAGCAGCGCATCAGGCAATATCAGGCGCTGACGAACGAGACGCTCTGTCTCGAACTCGCCCGCCGTACCGTGCACGCCAAGGTGGAGACGCAGCTGCGCTACGCCCTGCGCGCCACGCGCGGCCAGCCGGCGCTGCGGGCCGCCGCTCAAGAGCCCATCGACCGGCTGCGAGCGGCGCTGGCGAAGGTTGGTGACGCCGCCTCGTTCGATTCGTTGCGCGGGCTCGAAGGCCTCGGCGCGAAAGCGTACTTCGCCGTACTTCCTCGCCTGTTGAGCGATCGGACTGATGCGCAGCTCATTCCCAACGGGCGGTCGAAGCATCCGCCCGAGGATCGTTTCAACGCGCTGTTGAGCTTCGGCTACGGGATGCTGTTCGCCCTGGTGCACCGGACGTTGCTCGGCGTCGGCCTGGAGTCGGCGCTGGGCTTCTTCCATCAACCGCGATCGGCCGCGCCGCCGCTCGTGTTGGATCTGGTTGAAATTTTCCGCGTGCCGTTAGTCGATATGCCGACGGTGGGCAGCGTCAATCGCAATCGGTGGAATCCGGCGGACGATTTCACCGCGGCCGGGAAGCAAGTGTGGCTTTCCGACAGCGGCCGAAAGAAAGCCATTGGCTTGTTCGAAGAACGCCTCAACGAAATGTATCGTCACCCTTTCACCGGTCAATCGATGACGTATGCACGCATTGTCGAACTGGAGGCTCGGTTGCTTGAAAAGGAGTGGACCGGAGCCCCTGGGCTTTACGCCCGCATGCGGATGAGGTAGCACAATGGCCGATAAGTCGTGGCATCTGATTACCTACGACATTCGCGATGCGAAACGGCTGCGAAAAGTCGCCAAGAAGCTCGAAGGCTACGGCGAGCGGATGCAATACAGCGTCTTTCGCTGCCGGCTCGACCGCCTGGCCTTGGAGCGGCTCTGCTGGGAGTTGGCGGAGATTATGAAGGACAATGACGATCTCCTGGTCATGCCGATTTGCGGCCGCTGTGCCGAGCGCGTGCCCCTTCATTCAACTGGCGACCAATCATCATGGGGCGCGGCGCCGTCGACTTTTAGGATCGTCTAGGAAAACGATCACGCATGGGCTGGTGGTAGATGCCAATGGTATCGTTTTGGACAAAAGTGATTTCTTGGCAATGAC
Source organism: uncultured Planctomycetaceae bacterium (assembly GCA_964430075.1). Lineage (GTDB taxonomy): Bacteria > Planctomycetota > Planctomycetia > Pirellulales > Lacipirellulaceae > Lacipirellula. Next base: position 35,037 of record CAYSFP010000009.1, read on the forward strand.
TTGTGCATCGCTTCGTGCGATTGCCGACCATGACTCTGCGAGAACCATCAGATTTGCCGAGATTCAGACGGCATTCGGGCCAGGCGGGGAGCATTGGGCGACGCTGGCAATCTCATCGCAATCACAGTGGAGGCAAGTACATGAAAAGCAGTTGCTTAACTTCTTTATCCAACGTAACTTAGGGCGGGTGCGGTTGAGAATCCTCTGACGCCGCCAGGCGTTGAGCATGTGAACGTGAATTTCAGCTTGTCGGTTTCGACGAAGGTTGAGAATCCTCTGACGCCGCCAGGCGTTGAGCATATTCGTTAGACAGTTGCTTCCAGGGGGCAGCACCCAGTTGAGAATCCTCTGACGCCGCCAGGCGTTGAGCATAACACAACAGCCCGCGTTTTTCACGGCACTCGCAAAGTTGAGAATCCTCTGACGCCGCCAGGCGTTGAGCATGCGCCCAGGCGGTGCACGTCGCCGCCCTGGCCGCCGTTGAGAATCCTCTGACGCCGCCAGGCGTTGAGCATAGCACCGTCCAGATCGCTAACCACGGCCCTTTGATCGTTGAGAATCCTCTGACGCCGCCAGGCGTTGAGCATCGGCCGAACATGAACACGCCGGCGGCGCCCTCCGACAGTTGAGAATCCTCTGACGCCGCCAGGCGTTGAGCATAGTTGCCGGCCGATCGCTTGGGCCAAATCGATGTCGGTTGAGAATCCTCTGACGCCGCCAGGCGTTGAGCATGTCACGGCGAATCCGCGACTCCCCGGCTCAGAGTGTTGAGAATCCTCTGACGCCGCCAGGCGTTGAGCATAAATGAATGGGGGACGTTTTGCCTCGTTTGCTAGGTTGAGAATCCTCTGACGCCGCCAGGCGTTGAGCATACGTCGCCGCGGATGCCGCGGCCGAACGTGCGTTCGGTTGAGAATCCTCTGACGCCGCCAGGCGTTGAGCATGCGGCGGCGGCGGCTCGATCAACTTCGACAACGCGGTTGAGAATCCTCTGACGCCGCCAGGCGTTGAGCATATCGACACGGGACGGCTTGTTGCGGCGACGCCTAGTTGAGAATCCTCTGACGCCGCCAGGCGTTGAGCATTTGACCTGCTCGTTCATTTGACACCGTGCGGTTGAACGTTGAGAATCCTCTGACGCCGCCAGGCGTTGAGCATAGACGATGGCGTTCGCGCTCACGCACAACGGCGACGGTTGAGAATCCTCTGACGCCGCCAGGCGTTGAGCATTCAAAGACCCACACAAAACCAGCGAAGGCGATCCAGAGTTGAGAATCCTCTGACGCCGCCAGGCGTTGAGCATATCGCAGCCGGCGTGCCTTACGGCGAATTGCGCGAGGTTGAGAATCCTCTGACGCCGCCAGGCGTTGAGCATATTAGCGCAGGGATCGCTCGGACGGCAGCAGCACGGTTGAGAATCCTCTGACGCCGCCAGGCGTTGAGCATATCTCGACGACGATCAAGATGATCGTGGTGGCCAGTTGAGAATCCTCTGACGCCGCCAGGCGTTGAGCATATGAAATTGCTGCCCAGGTTGCCGCTCGACTCGGCGTTGAGAATCCTCTGACGCCGCCAGGCGTTGAGCATGAACCGAAGTACCCACTTGATAGATGTCCGGTGTGCGTTGAGAATCCTCTGACGCCGCCAGGCGTTGAGCATGAGTAAATCGATGCGCGACCTCTGGGTGACGTTTTCCGTTGAGAATCCTCTGACGCCGCCAGGCGTTGAGCATGCGACCACTGAAGCTATACGCAAGCGCAAAAGCCGTTGAGAATCCTCTGACGCCGCCAGGCGTTGAGCATATAAACTCAGTCAAACAAGCGCTGCCCGCCGGGTGGTTGAGAATCCTCTGACGCCGCCAGGCGTTGAGCACAACCTAAGCAAGCGGCGTGCGGCGCTGGAAGCGATGTTGAGAATCCTCTGACGCCGCCAGGCGTTGAGCACTACTGCGACGTGGAATAAGGAAAAACGCCGTGCCCGGGTTGAGAATCCTCTGACGCCGCCAGGCGTTGAGCACAAAACGATTCCCACGTTCCAGGAATGGATCCCTCGTTGAGAATCCTCTGACGCCGCCAGGCGTTGAGCACCGGGTGTAGTGCCAATCCATCCACTCCTTTGCTTCGTTGAGAATCCTCTGACGCCGCCAGGCGTTGAGCACAACGGCGACCCGGTTGCCCCGGCGCAGCGCAACCGGGTTGAGAATCCTCTGACGCCGCCAGGCGTTGAGCACCGACCCTTGAATCGCGAGTGCGCCGCTTGCAGGATTGTTGAGAATCCTCTGACGCCGCCAGGCGTTGAGCACTACGCCAACACCGTCGCCGAGAGCGGCGGCAACGCTGGGTTGAGAATCCTCTGACGCCGCCAGGCGTTGAGCACCCAATTCCGTTTTGCCGCAGCCGCTAGGACCGACCGTTGAGAATCCTCTGACGCCGCCAGGCGTTGAGCACGGCGGAAACCAGCCGCTAGCCGGCCGACCCACCCGAGGTTGAGAATCCTCTGACGCCGCCAGGCGTTGAGCACAATGCGGCGGGACAATCCCGGCCGTGGCGGCGGGGGTTGAGAATCCTCTGACGCCGCCAGGCGTTGAGCACAACCAGTACCAACGTCGAACGACCCTGAATCTAATGTTGAGAATCCTCTGACGCCGCCAGGCGTTGAGCACGCGACCAACCGTCAAAGCGGTCGACCCCCAAAAACACCTGCGGCGAAACTTCGCACTCTGCTAGCATCGCCTCTTTCCGCAACTCAAATCGTCGTTCCATGACCGAAGTCTCCTGAACGAGTCCGCGTTCAGAAAGCTCAATACCAAAACCACTTCCATGCCGCTACGCGGCTTCCGACAGTAAAATTAAACACAGACGCTCCCTATTCTCACTCGTCCGCAGAGATTCCGTGTTACGCTTCGTCAACAACTCGCTTTAGCGAGTGCCCGGTCTTCAATCCGGCGACGAAAACGACGAGCGCGACAGCTCCGAGAAAGAACAACGTATCTCCCGGCACGCGCATCCAGCGGAGGTTTTGCATGATGGGGGTTTGCATGAACTCGGCGCTTCGGGCATACCAATAACCGTGCTCAACCGAAGCCCAGGTTTGCATCAGGCCCATCGGGAGGAGGCTTCCCAGGCACATGGCCATCAGCCCGAGATTGAGCGCCCAGAACGAGAATTTCAGTAAGCCTTGCTTCCACTCGACGCCGGGAATGAGCACCCGCAGGCAGAGGAGCATCAGCCCGATGCCCAGCATGCCATAGACGCCGAACAGCGCCGCGTGACCATGCAGGGGCGTCGTGTTGAGCCCCTGCATGTAATAGAGCGCGATCGGCGGGTTGATCATGAAACCGAAGAGTCCGGCGCCCACCATATTCCAAAACGCGACAGACAGGAAGAAGTAGATTGGCCACTTGTACTGCCGGACCCACGTGGTGGCGTGCGAGCGGCGAAGGTCCTCCAGTGCGTCAAAACCAACGAGCGTGAGCGGCACCACTTCCAGAGCGCTGAAGACGGAGCCCCAAGCGAGCGCGACCGTCGGCGTGCCGGAGAAATACAAGTGATGGCAGGTCCCGATGATGCCGCCGGAAAGGAAAACCGTGGCCGAAAGCAGCGCTGCCGCAGCTGCGACGCCGGGTCGAATGAGGTTGAGCCGCATGAACACGAACGCGATGACGGTCGTGGCGAAGACCTCGAAGAATCCTTCGACCCACAAGTGAACGACCCACCAGCGCCAGTATTCGACGATGGACAGATTCGTATGCCGACCCCAAGCGAGCCCCGCGCCGTAGAACAGGGCAATCGCCCCGGTGGCCACGGCCAGCAGGGCGACGAGCTGCTTCTGCTCATCGTGCCGTCGCAGCGCGGGCCAGAGGGAGCGGAGCATCAAGAACAGCCACAAGAAGAGTCCTGCCAGCAACGCGATCTGCCAAGCGCGTCCCAGGTCGACGTACTCATATCCTTGGTGACCGAAGTAGAACGACACGGCGTCTGAAAGCTTGTTGTGGACGCTAAGCCACTGGCCGGCGAGCGAACCGACGACGACCACGAGCAGGGCCACAAACAGGATGTTCACGCCGAGTTTCTGGCCTCGCGGCTCGCGCTCGCTGACGAGCGGCCCGATGAACAGCCCCGCGGCCAGCCAGGCGGTGGCGATCCAGAACAGCCCCAACTGCACGTGCCAGGTGCGCGCGACGACGTACGGAAGCCAGGCCGAGAGCGGAATGCCGTAGAACGCATCGCCCTCGACGCCGTAATGAGCGACCACCACGCCCAAGAGCATTTGCACGAGGATCAGGGCCGCCACGACCCAGAAGTATTTCACGGTCGCTCGTTGGGAGGGCGTCGCATCCCAGCGGCCCAGCGGGTCGGATTCCGGCGCGGACGGCTCCTCTTCATCGTGGCGTCTCGCGGCATACCACCAGGCCATCGCCGAGATGCCGGCCAGCAGCATGATGATGCTCACGCCGGTCCAGACGACGTTCTCTCCCGTCGGGCGATTCCCCACGAGCGGCTCGTACGGCCAATTGTTGGTGTAGGTGACGTCGTCCGCCGGACGATTCGTCGTCGCGGCCCACGCGGACCAAAAGAAAAACGCGCTCAGGCGGTGGAGTCGATCCGGGTCGGTCACGGCCCCCGGAGGAATCGCGTACTCGGCGCGGCCCGCGGTGAATACGTCGGCGTAGTGGGCGGCATTGGCCGCGAACGCCTCGGCGCGGAGCGGATCGATGGTGATCGTTCGCGTGGCTGGGTCGTACGTGTTGGTGCGCAGAAGCCCGGCGAGCCGACCGCTGAGCTGAGCCTGCCGTTCCTCGTTCAGCTCGGCAAAGTTCGTCTGAAATTCTTCGTTAGCCCAGTGGTCGAGAATGAACATGGCTTCTCGATGGAGCCAGTCGGCCGTCCAATCCGGGGCGACGTAGCTGCCATGCCCCCAGACCGACCCCAGTTCCATGCCGCCCATGGATTGCCAAACGTTCTGTCCGGCCGCGATCTCTCCGACGTCGACCACGGTCGCACCCGCGGTCGTCACGACCTTGTCCGCGGTGGGCGGCGCTTCCTGGTAGATGCGCGTGCCGATCCATCCCAGCACCAGGAACGAGCTGACGACAACCGCAGCGAACAACAGCCAGAGTCGTTTCACGGGATTGTTCCCTTTGTCGGAATGTCCGAGACGGGTTGAGGATTGCCGACGAGCTGACGCCAAAGGCTCGTGGCCGCGTTAGTCGCCAAAATAGACGGCTTGATTCGTATACGTCAAGGTGTAGAATTCAATTGACGATAAGGAATCCAGCGATGCTTCCTAAAACTGCCGAGTATGCGTTGCGGGCCATCGTGTGGCTCGCCGGCAAACCCGACCATCGCGAGGCGGCCGGGGCACTGGCTGCGCGGACGAAAATTCCGCGTCGCTACCTCCACAAAGTGCTGCAGGCCTTGGTGCAAGCGGAACTTGTCGAATCCCAGTCGGGGCCGGGCGGCGGATATTCGCTCGTCGCCCCGCCCGCGAGGCTCACCCTCCTGGCGGTCGTCAATGCGGTCGCGCCGCTGGAGCGCATCCGCCACTGTCCGTTAGGGCTGCCGTCGCACACGCGGCTGTGCCCGCTGCACAAAGAGCTCGATCGCGTGTACGCCGAAATCGAGAAAGCGTTCGGACGCGTGACGGTGGCGGAGCTGCTGAGCTCCACGAGCAAGATTGTCCCTTTATGCGATGTCGCCAGGGCCTGACGCCCCGGCGAGGAGGCCTGTCATGAATTGTGCTGTTCTCACCGCCGGCTCGGATCACAAGATGCCCGGGCATTGGCTGTTGGCGAAAATGGGAAAGCGCGTGCTGCGGCCCGGCGGGCGCGAGCTCACGCGCGAGCTGCTGACGGCGCTGGACATCGGGGCCCAGGATGACGTCGTCGAGTTCGCGCCGGGCTTGGGCGTAACCGCTCGGCTGGCGTTGGAGCGTCGCCCCCACAGCTATACCGGAATTGAACGCGACCAGCGGGCCGCCCAAACCGTGGGCCGCTTGCTGCGCGGACCGGACCAACGCTGCATTCAAGGATCGGCCGAAGCGACGGGCCTTCCCGAGGGGCGCGCTTCGGTCGTGTACGGCGAGGCCATGTTGTCGATGCAGCCGGCGACGGCGAAAGCACGCATCGTCGCCGAGGCGGCTCGGCTGCTGCGTCCCGGCGGTCGGTACGGAATCCATGAACTGTGCCTGACTCCCGACGGCGTCGACGACTCGATCCGCTCGGCTATCGAGCGCGACCTTACGGACGATATCCACGTCGGCGTTCGTCCCTTGACGGTCCGAGAGTGGCGAGAGCTGCTGGAACGCGCCGGTCTGCAGGTCCGGGAGCAGCGGATCGCGCCGATGCATCTCTTGGAGCCGGCGCGCCTGATCCGGGACGAGGGTCTGGGGCGGGCGTTGCGATTCGCGTTCAACGTGGCGACGCATCCGGCGGCGCGGCGGAGAGTCTTGGCCATGCGGCGCGTCTTTCGCAAGTACGGCAACCATTTGGCGGCCATTGCGCTTGTGGCCTGCAAACCGGCGGAGAACGAATTATGAGCGTTCCCTATACCATGCAAACCAGGCTGGCTGAATCCATCGAATCGCCGGCCGACGGCACGTTGAGTCGCACGCTGTATCAGGACGATCGCGTGAAGGTCGTGTTGTTCAGCTTCAGCGCGGGGCAGGAGCTTTCCGAGCACACCGCTTCGACGCCTGCCATCATGCATTTTCTGAGCGGCGAGTCCGACGTGACTCTTGGGCCCGACCACGTGACGGCCGCGGCGGGGACGTGGATCCACATGACCGCGCAGCTGCCCCATAGCATTCGAACCAAGACCCCCGTCACGATGCTGCTGACGCTCCTGAAGTCGGGCGCGCCGTAAACGTCGTAGCAGAGGTCTTGTTGCGCCGTGACGAGGACACTACGTTAAGGCAAAACCTCCCGGACCATGAGGCGGATCGTGCGGCGCGAGGTGCTCATCGCCATACTGGTAGGTACACTTTCCACGGCCTTGCTCGCCGCGCTGATCGTGCTGGGATCGCGCCGCCTGTCGCACTTTGACGCGGCCCTGGTGGGGTACACCTTCGCGTCGCTGTTCGCCGCGTTTGGCATCGCCTATCGCTACGCGGTCTGGCTGCAACGGCCGCCCACGTGGTTGTATTTCAAACGCGGCTGGCGGCTCTTTCTTGATCCCCGTCACCTGCCGCGTAATCTTGTCGTCTGGCTGGGGCGTTTGACCAACGCCTTTGTGCTCAACCGGTTCATCTGGCGGCGCAGCGCCCTGCGCGGCGCCGCCCATTGGCTCATCCTGTGGGGATGCCTGCTGGCGGCGGCCATTACGTTTCCGCTGGTGTTCGGCTGGGTTCATTTTGCGACCGAGGCAAACGACTTCGCGCGGTACCGAATCGTCGTGTTCGGCTTCGACGCGGGATCGTTCCCGGTGGAGTCGCTCCTCGGCATGCTGATCTTTCATGGGCTGGTCTGGGCGTCGTTCCTGGTGATCGCCGGCGTGATGCTGGCCATGCGGCGGAGGATGCGCGATCGCGACGCGGCGGCGATGCAAACGTTTGGCGAAGACGTGATGCCGCTTGTCTTATTGTTTGCGATTAGCGTGACCGGCCTCATGCTGGTCGTCAGCTATGAGTGGATGCACGGCTACGGGTACGAGTTCCTCGCCATTCTGCATGCCGCGGTCGTGATCGTGACGCTGGTGTGGCTGCCGTTCGGCAAGTTCTTTCATATCTTCCAGCGGCCGGCTCAGCTCGGCGTGTCGTTTTACAAGGATGCCGGCGCGCGCAGCGAGCAAGCACGCTGCGCGCGATGCGGCGCCGCGTACGCGTCGCAGATGCATGTGGACGACCTGATCGCGGTGGAACGTCAGCTCGGGTATCAGTACGACAACCCCGGCGCGGGGATCGATCACTATCAACGCATCTGCCCGCGCTGCCGCCGTGCGTTGCCGGCACTGGCCCAGGGGCGGATGTGGCGCGGCGGTTCCGCGGCGGCGTCTGTGGCAGACGGCGGCGACCTTTTCGCCCGCTCGAGGAGTTGAAAGGCCGTAAGCATGGCTCATCTACCGCTGGCGACCGAAGCGATCATCGAGGCCTTCGGCCCGCACCTGGCGTATTCCAGCGGCGCGCGGCTCGACCGCGGCGTCGAGGCCGACCGACTCGTTAAGACCCATTGCTGCTTCTGCGGTCAGCAATGCGGCATTCAGCTCAAGGTCAAAGACAACGAGGTGATCGGCTTCGAGCCATGGGAGGAGTTTCCGTTCAACCAGGGCATGCTTTGTCCGAAGGGAGTGAAGCGCTACCTACAAGGTGCGCATCCCGATCGCCTGCTCTCCGCCTATCGGCGCGACCCGTCGGCCTCGAGCGGCTTTCGGCAACTGCCGTATGACGAGGCCATTCGCCTGGTGGCGGAAAATATCAGCCGGATTCAAACGCAGCACGGCCCGTCGGCGTTTGCCCTGCTCAGCGGCGCGAGCCTGACGACGGAAAAAACCTACCTGATGGGCAAGTTCGCCCGCGTTTGCCTCAAGACGGCGAACATCGACTACAACGGCCGGCTGTGCATGGTGAGCGCCGCGGCGGGCAACAAGAAGGCGTTCGGGATCGACCGGGCCGCGAATCCGTGGTCGGACATTCCCCAGGCCGAGGTCGTGTGGATCAGCGGCGCGAACGTCGCCGAGTGTGCCCCCATCACCACCAGCTATGTCTGGCAGGCGCGGGAGAACGGCGCGAAGATCATCGTCGTCGACCCGCGGATCACGCCGGTGGCCCGCACATGCGACTTGTTTCTCCCGGTAAAACCTGGTCGCGACGTCGCACTGTTCAATGGCATCCTGCATTTGATGATTGAGCACGACTGGCTCGATCACGAGTTCATCGATGGGCATACCGTCGGCTTCGAGGCCGTCGCCGAGCACGTGAAGCCGTGGACGCCGCAACGCACGGCCGAGGTGACGGGCATCGCGGAGAAGTCGATTCGCCGCGCCGCGGAACTCTGGGGAACCGCATCGACGAGCTTTTTGCTGCACGCCCGCGGAATCGAGCATCACAGTCACGGCGTTCAGAACGTCCTGGGGGCGATCAACATCGTGTTAGCCTCGGGCCGCATTGGCCGCCCGGCGTGCGGCTACGCGACGATCACGGGGCAGGCGAACGGTCAGGGCGGTCGCGAGCATGGCCAGAAATGCGACCAGCTCCCCGGCGGGCGCGATCTTGCGAATCCCGCCCATCGGGAGCATGTCGCACGTATCTGGGGCGTGGAGCCCGACAGTCTTCCGCCGCCGGGCGTCGATGCCTACGAGATCTTCCGCCTGATCGACCGCGGCGAAGTACGAGGATTGCTGTCGATCTGCTTCAATCCGTTGGTGTCGCTTCCCGACAACAACTTCATCGCCCGGATGCTCGACAAGCTTGACTTCTACGTGGCGATCGATTTCTTTCTCAATGACACGGCACGGCACGCGGATATCGTGCTGCCGGGATCGCTGCAAGAAGAGGATGAAGGCACGGTCACCCAGATCGAGGGCCGCGTCATCAAGGTCAACCAGGCGATCGACCCGCCGGGCGAGGCCCGGCAGGATTGGCGGATCATCCAGGATCTCGCGGCGGCCCTCGGCCGACCCCACGGCTTCGCGTTTCGCGAGCCGCGCGAAGTGTTCGACGAGCTGCGCCGCGCCAGCGCAGGCGGCGTGGCCGATTACTCGGGAATCACCTACGAGAAGATTGAGCGCCAGTTCGGCGTGTGTTGGCCGTGCCCGTCGGAGGATCATCCCGGGACGGAGCGGCTGTTCGAGCCCGGTTCCTGGAATCCTGTCGCTCAAGGGGCGGGGCCGTTCTACTTCCCCGACGGGCGGGCCCGGTTTCATGTGGCCCCGTACAGTCCGCCGACCGAGGACGTTGACGCCGAGTATCCCCTGATCCTCACCACGGGGCGCGTGGTGAGCCAGTTCCTGTCGGGAACGCAGACGCGGCGGATTGGACCGTTGGTCGACCACTATCCCGAGCCGCGCGTGGAGATTCATCCGCATCTGGCGGCGCAGCACGCGATCGCCGATGGCGAGTGGGTCGACGTCGAAAGCCGCCGCGGGCGTTGCACGTTGCGGGCGCAGGTCGTCCGCACGATTCGACCGGATACGATCTTCGTGCCTTATCACTGGGCGGGACCGCGGAGCATCAACCAGCTCACGATTTCGGCCCAGGACCCCATCTCGAAAATTCCTGAATACAAGGTGTGCGCGGTGCGGATTCGCAAGGCCGCCGCGGCGCCGGAGTACGTCGAGCGGCGCGAACCCCACCAATAGGACCAAGCGATGGCGGACGCCAAGCACTTTTTCATCGATCCCAATCGCTGCATCGGCTGCAAGGCCTGCGTCGAGGCGTGCAGCGAGTGCGATACGCACAAAGGGCATTCGATGATTCACTTGGAGTACGTCGACCGCGCCGTGAGCCCGCAAACCGTGCCCGTCGTCTGCATGCATTGCGATACGCCGACGTGCGCCGAAGTGTGCCCGGCGGACGCGATCAAACGGACCGGCGACGGCGTCGTCCAAACGGCCCGCAAGCCGCGGTGCATCGCGTGCAACAACTGCGTTCTCGCATGCCCGTTTGGCGTGCCCAAGATGAACGTGGGATACGAGCTGATGATGAAGTGCGATATGTGCTACGACCGCACTTCGGTCGGCAAGAACCCGATGTGCGCCACGGTTTGTCCCAGCCGGGCGCTCCATTTCGGCACGTGGGAGGAGATCGAGCGGCTCCGCCCGCGGTCGACGCCGCAGAACGTCTTTCGCTTCGGCCGCCAGGAAGTCCGCACGAAAGTTTACATGATGATCCCCAAAGACGCGGCGGCGGAATACATCGACGTGGCGGCGGCATTGAACGCTGAGGAGGATGCCGATGCGGCGGCGATGCAGGACTCGATGGATGATCCGATGCTGCTCAACATCCTCCAGTGAACACGAAGGTATTTTTGTCATGGACATCGAGCAGGATCCCGAACTCCATACCGTGCCGCCGGATCGCGGCCCGATGGATCAACAGCCCAAGTGGCGGCGCGACTTCCCGATCGACTCGGCCCAAGACGCCTACGTGGCCCGGCGCGACTTCACGAAGTTCCTGGGGCTGACCAGCCTGGCATTTGTCGTCGGCCAGTCTTGGATCGCCCTGCAGAGTCGCTGGCGGCGCTTCCGGGGACAGTTGCCGATTGTGGCCGTAGGAAAGCTCGACGAGTTGCCGATTGGGCAGGCGACGACATTTCACTATCCGACCGAATCGGATCCGGCGCTGTTGATGCGTCTCGATGAGCGGACGCTGCTGGCCTACAGCAGCCAGTGCACGCACCTGCAATGCCCGGTGTTGCCGGATATGGAACGTGGCCGGCTTCATTGCCCCTGCCACCGCGGGTCTTTCGACGTGCAGACCGGCCAGCCGCTGGCGGGGCCGCCGCGCCGGCCGCTGCCCCCGATTACCCTCAAGGTGCAGGGCGGGATGATCTACGCCACAGGTTTTGAGGAGAGCCGGACATGAGCCTCAAACGTCCGCTATCGCGTCACGAGCGTGCGATCATCGTCACGGGCATTCTGTGCATCGTCTTGACGCTCGTCCTCATGCAGTTGTGGCTGTTGACCGCTACCATGAACGCCTGGCTCGGCGGCGACGACTCCATTGTCTGGCCGGCGGCGGCGGCGAGCACGGCATGTTTTCTTCTCATCGCGGGCCTGCTATGGCATCTCATCCGGCTGGATTGAAGGGGCCTGCTGTCGCCAGCCGGCGCCCGGGCATTCTCTCGGCCGCCGCCGCCGATTTACACCCGGCTTACTTTGCCATGGTGATGGCGACCGGCATCGTATCGATCGCGGCGCAGCTCCGCGGGCTGCCGCGCATTGCGATGGCGCTGTTGGCAATTAATGTATGTGCCTACGCAGCCTTGTGGGCGCTCACGATGGTGCGGATCGCGCGCCACCGCGACCGGTTCCTTGCGGATCTCATGGATCACGGTCGGTGCGTGGGGTTCTTTACCACCGTCGCCGCCACCTGCGTGTTGGGCAATCAGTTCATGCTCGTGGCGCCTCGGCCGGGCCTGGCGTTAGTTCTCTGGGGAGCGGGCATTGCGCTGTGGGCGATCATTACCTACGCCGTGTTCACAATCCTGACGGTGAAGCCCGAGAAACCTTCGTTGGCCGATGGCATCAATGGCGGCTGGCTCGTGGCGGTCGTCGCGGCCCAGTCCGTAGCAGCGCTGGGCGGGCTCCTGGCGCCGACGCTCACGTCGACCCGCGACGCAGCCGCATTTTTCTCGCTCATCATGTGGCTTGGCGGCGGCATGCTTTATGTCTGGATCATTGCGCTGATCTTCTACCGTTACACGTTCTTCCCGCTCGACCCGCGCCAGCTCGCGCCGCCCTACTGGATCAACATGGGCGCCATGGCCATCTCGACGTTGGCAGGCACGATCCTCGCCGAGAACGCCGCCAACGTCCCCCTGCTGACGAGTTTGCAGCCCTTTATTGTGGGGCTGACCCTGATGTTCTGGGCAACGGCGACCTGGTGGATCCCGCTGCTGCTCGTCCTGGGCGTCTGGCGCCATGTCGCCCGGCACGTGTCGATCGTGTACGACGTCGTCTATTGGAGCGCGGTCTTCCCGTTGGGAATGTATACGGTGTGCACGCATCGCCTGGCTGGCGTCGTTGGCGCGGACTTTCTGGAACCCATACCGCGCGCGGCTCTCGTGATCGCGCTGGTCGCATGGGCGCTCACATTCTTCGGCCTGTTGCATCGTCAGCAGGCTTGGTTACGCAAGACGCTGCGCGAATCTCCGTAGGCGGCGGATTTTTTAAAGCCGCGAGCTAGTTGCTCACTGCGTCAATCGGGTGCTCCGCTCGGCGGGCCAGGCTGAGGCGTTTCGAGGACCATCGGGCGATCTATTCCGGCGAGGGTCCGTAGGCCCTCTGGCTCAAGGGCGCAGGGGCCCTTGGGCGTGAGCTTGCAATTGGGCCAGCACGGCGAGCGGATCCAAGCCGGCCTCTTCCGCCGCCGCTTGCAGCGATTTGCCGCCGCAGGAGTAGTCGAGGCCCAACTGCTCGATGAGCCGCAACAGGTGCGGAAATTCGATGAGCCAGTCCGGAACGCTGCTATGGATGTCGGGCCAATCACTCGCCATGGCGGCTACAGCATCGAGGGAGTCGGATTGTGCGGCACATCCGCGGGGTCGTCATCCCCGAGCGGCGCTGCGGACTTGTCCCATTCCTGGCAACCGACCAGCGCACTGCCTTGTTCGAATTTGCCTTGCTTCTCGCCGTGGCTCTCGAGCGTGGCCCACCGCACGTAGGCGAGAAGCTGCGCTTCGGAGTCGAACGTCGCCGCAAGCGTTTGACCGGCGCTGCGCTTGGATCCGTAGAGATACCACATAGCTCGATTCACTCCAATTGGCCGGACGACGACTTCGGGGCCAATACGATGGTCAACAGCATCGAGGAATCTTCCTCGGCTTGCAAAGAATGCGTTTGCGAGCTGAGGAGATGCACCATCGAGCCCTGCGCCATCTGAACGTGTCGGCCGTCGACGGACAAGTCGACCCGACCTTCGAGACACTGCAGCGTCATGTCGCCCGGTGCATTGTGCTGCGAAATATCCTTGCCGGCCGGAAGGACCAGCCGAATGACTTCGATCGCGCTTGATTTGACCAGTGTCTGCGTAACCGCGGCGTCGAGCCCGCGCCCGAGCGGACGAACGTCGAAGACATCCCCAGGTTGTGCATGGTTCATGGCCATGTGCATCTCCTTTCAATCCGGTGTTCTCGCGTGCAACTCGATTCCAAGAGCCCCGCATTGCTAACCGTCATTTTCTCCGCGCGCCGCGAAGATTTCGTAAGTAACGGACTTACCACAGAGAGCACAGAGGACACAGAGCCGAAAAGGAAAAAAAGAGCCGATGGTGAATGTTCATGGCCGCCTATCGGGAATGCTATGAATCCTCCCTCTCGTGATCAGCGCATGTGCGTCGAGGAGTGGTCTAAAAGACTTCTCCGTGTCCTCTGTGCCCTCTGTGGTTAATCTGCTCCGCCGCGCCTCACCGCGTGGTTCCGGCCAACGGCCGGGCTATGCTTCTCCTCGATGAATCTCACGAGGTGAGGCACATGTTCAAGACGTTGACGCCCGTCAGGCGCCGATCGATCAATGCCTGGCCTCATCACGAAAGCTCCTCGCTGTGCGTCGTCGTCAGCAAACAGGGTGTTCGGCGGCGCCGGCGTGTTGGAGCCATGGCGGCAACGTCGTGACCGGCTCGACGTCTGCCGCTCCCTCTCGCTCCGGCTGGTAATCCACGCGCTGGACTTTAAGCCGGCGCCAACCCGCTGGCACGCGCCACTTCAACTCGTCGCCCACCCTTTGCCCCAAGACCGCTGTGCCTACGGGAGCGAGCACTGAGAGACGATTGTTGGCGATGTCAGCTCGATCGGGATAGACCAGGGTATAGGTTTCCCGCTCTCCTGTCTCCAGGTCTCGGAGCGTTACGGTCGAATTCATTGTGACAACGTTCCGAGGAACCTTGTTTCGCGGAACGACATGGGCATCCAAGAGCTCCGCGCGGAGATCGTTCAAATGCTCGACTGGGCTGATGACCCGAGCGAACTCTGAGGCGAGAAGGGAGTTAAGCCGCTCATGATCAGACTCGGTGATGACAAGACGCGCCTTGCGCATTCCAGGGCCTCGTTACTTGGTGTGGGTATCCGCCCGCACTTACAGCAAGTTATACGCCAATGGTCCGGCGCGACAACGGCCGCGCACAGGCGTGAGAGACGGTCGCCAATTCTCGTTCGTGCGAACCGTCAAACCAAAGCGACGGCGTCAACCAACGGCGACGAGATTGCACCGCGCCGTTGGCGAGTACGCACGGCCGCAGGACGAGCCTCAGCGGCGCGCCGATTGCTCTGACTCGGCATCAGACGAATCATGCCGCGAACGACAACGTCTTCGCGGTTCTCTTGACTCGGCCTGGTCGGCACAGGCTGGCCCTCGGGATTTGTGAGCAATCACGACTGCGCGAGTGCCTAGGCCGTCTCACGGCAACACCGCCAGTCACAATCACAAGGAGCGAACTTCAGTGCGCTTTGCCCTGAACCCTCGCGGACACATCACTTGGAGAAAGGAATGGATATGAAAACGCTCGAACTCAGGGAACAAGTTGTCGGCATCGGATCCCGAGTCGCGGTGCGCGACGTCGATACCGGTGAGTACGAGGTCTATACGCTCGTCGAGCCTGCCGAGGCCGACATCGCGGAGCATCGGATTTCCAGCATGACGCCGGTGGCGCACGCACTGTATGGCCGTACAGCAGGCGATGTCGTCGAGGTGGCGGCGCCCGGCGGGCTGATCCGTTTGCACATCGAATCGGTCCATGCGGCGACAGACGAGTACGGATAGCGCTGGACCTGTCGTGCAAGGTGCTTTTTTTCCGCTTGAGGAGGATACGGTGAACGAGCTGCAGGTGAACCACACCGAGAGAGACGCCCGGCGACGCTTGGACGGCGCGGGATACAGCGCATTGAAACTCGTGCGCTGCAAATGTCGAGCAGGCCGGATGCTGCTGGACGGCGCCGTGCCGTCTTACTTCCACAAGCAGCTAGCCCAAGAGGTCGTGAAAACGTTGCCGGGAGTTACTGAAATCGTCAATCGCGTCGCGGTGCGACGCATCAGCCGACACGTTGCCGGCACGATGCGATGATTGTCGCACCTGGAATTCAGCGAACGCGAAGCAACGGCTCCCTCGCCTCGAGGCGTCACCTCCTGGCGACAGCGCCAACGGCGGAGGACTCTCCAACGGCAACGTGAGTCCACAAGCCTGCTATTTCCGAGTTTCAACGAGCGGATCTGTGCGGCGCCCCAATTGCTTCACGTTTCGATGCAGGATTTCTAGCCCTCGAAGGAGATTGACATGACCGTGCATTCGTTACGACGAGTCCCCGCCAGCTATCGTTCCTCGGGCGTAACGTCGTCGTTACCCCCACCAGTCTTCGGGCGCGACGGCGACGCCGTCATTGCCATGAGCCGGGCGGCTAAACGCCGTGGTCCGGTCGCGAAGCAAGTGCGCGACGTGCTGGTGCCGATCGATGGAACTCGGCATGCCGAGCACGCCCTGCCGTGGGCGCTTCGCATTGCCGATCAGACGGGAGCACAGATTCGCCTGGCTTACGTGCACCGACCTATGGACGAGCCCGTCCACCGTCGGCGAATTCACCTGTCCGTCGATTTCGATGATCACCTCCGAAAGCCGATGGAAGACTACTTGTCCGGCCTCACGCGGCGCCTTGCGCGGGTCAGCTCGGCGTCCGTAGCGCCGCTCTGGCTGGACGGCCGCGAAATCGGCGAGTCGCTGGTCGCCATCGCGGAGAGCTCCGACCTCGTCGTCATGGCGGCGCGCCGCCGCAGCTTTGCGAGCCGACTTCTCCTGGGAAGCGTCAGCGACCGGCTGTCTCGCAGCATGTCAACGCCGGCACTGCTTATCCGTGGACACCGGCGCCCGGTTGATCTGACCGGCCGTCCGGCGTTGCGCCGTGCGCTCGTCCCGCTGGATGGCTCGAAGGGAAGTGAGCAAGTGCTGAAGTCGCTGGCCAGACTGGCGTCCGACCCCTCTTCCGAGCAGATCCTGCTGCGCGTGACCAATGACGACAGGATGTGCGACGCCTGGGAAACGTCGAGATACAGCACGTGGAGCGAGTTCGAAAATGGTCCGCTGGCGCAGGTCCAAGACGTCGCCAACAAGTGGAAGGCGGTCTTTCCGAACGTTCGTCCCAGCGTCGTGTGGAGCGACGCGTTAGCCGCGAAAGCGATCTCCCAGCAGGCCAGGGAACTCGAGGCAGACGTCCTTGCCCTGGCCGTGCGACCTCGCGGCCTGCTGCGTCGGACGTTCAAGCCTGGCGTGTTCGGCTACCTCCTTCAGCAGGGGGAGTGGCCCTTGCTGGTTGTTCGGCAGGGCCAAACGGGAACGTGCCAACGTCAACAACGTTCGCCCGCACGGCTTACGCGATGACGCCTCGGTCGTCGTGACGGTCATCCACGCAACGACCGAGCGTCTCCCGCGCGACTCTGACTGGACACTTCGGGCGTTGTTGCGCGCGCCGCGTGGGACAGGACAGCGGACAGGAGAATCCGTAAAGGCTTATGCATCAGCGGGTTGCGGATTCTCGACCCCTCTGGAGGACGTCCGCTTTGTCCACTTTTCGTTCATTTCGCGTGCGCACGGCGGTCAAGGGGTTCGGGGCGGACGGGAAGGCGGGCCGCGACGAGCGAGCGTCGACGGCGGGAGTTGGGGGAAGATTTGTCAAAGATCGGGGGGAAGTGGTGAGCAGGCGCGGAATGCGCGCGTAGCCGCAAGCGGCAAGGGCGGGCGCTCTGTGAACTTTTGTATACAGTATGGCGCGGCCGATTTCTAGCGCTGGCAACCGAAACATCTTAACTCGTTGCAACGCGGCGGCGACTCTCTATCATTCGGACCATGCCGAACGCCGCCGAGTCGATTCACTCACCGCGTCCTGGGGCCGACAACTGGCCGTCGTTGCCGCTGACGCTGCTGTTATGCGCGGCCGCAGGCGGGATGGGGTGGGGGATTCGCGGGCAGTATGGGCACGAGAGCGGGGCGATGATCGCCGGGGTGCTCGTGGGTCTGGTCATTGGGCTCTTGTTTTGCGGCGGGCAGACGTCGCTGTTTGCGGCGCGGGTGGCGGCGCTGACCGCCATTGGCATCGGGTTTGGCGGCTCGATGACGTATGGGCAGACGGTGGGGCTGACGCACGACGTGCGGTTTCACGGCAATTGGGAGGCGCTCCGGTGGGGCATGCTCGGGCTAGCGGTCATTGGGGGGCTGTGGGTCGGATTTGCCGGCGTGCTCTTGGGCATGGGGCTCGGCGGCAAGCGGTATCGGCCGCTTGAGATCGCGCTGGTGTGGATGTTTCTCATCGGGCTGTACTTCCTCGGCGTGTATGTGCTGAACGAGCCCTTCGAACCGGCGGCCCGGCGGCTGCCGCGGATCTACTTTTCGGGGGATTGGTATTGGCAGCCGGACAATGCGGAGCTGCAGCCGCGGCGCGAGTGCTGGGGCGGGCTGCTACTTGCGCTGGTCGGGCTGCTCATGTACGTGGCCGTGGTGAAGCGCGACGCGATGGCGCGGAACGTGGGGCTGGCGGCGATTCTGTTTGGCGCCATCGGCTTCCCGGCGGGGCAGAGCCTGCAGGCGTATCACAGTTGGAACGTGGAGTCGTTTCGCAACGGCCCCTTTGCCGCGATCGATCCGTACATGAATTGGTGGAACGCGATGGAGACGACGTTCGGCGCCATCCTCGGTCTGGGGTTGGGGCTGGGCGTGTGGCTCAATCGCCGCCGCATCCTGTCGAGGGCGGCGGACGAGGTCGAGATTTCCTGGACCGCGGAGGCGCCGCTGCTGTTGGCCTACGCGGGGGCGCTGGCGGCTTGGAACTTCCTCGATTTCGCGCCGTTGGACAACGTGGCCAATCATTCGCTGACGATGGGCGTGCTGCCGCTTGTGCTCATCGTGGGCGGGCGGTTTGCGCCGTATGCCATCGCGCTGCCGATCGTGGCGCTGCCGATTTGCGGTAAGACGCTGCGGGAGCTTGCTTATGACTCGCAAGACTGGTCGCCGGCGAGCGGTTGGCTCGCGTTGTTTGTCGTGCCGATGATCGCGACCGCGGCCGCGGCGATTGTCCTGGCCAAGCGCGGGCTGCAGGGGTCGGACGGGCAGTGGTTTGCTCGTTGGGCTTTGCTGCTGGCGACGTGGCTGTACTTCCTGCTCAACATGGGATTCTTTCGGGCGCCGACGTGGCCGTTGGGCGAGCCGACGTCGCGCACGCCGTCGACGCTCGTGTTTTTCAGTTGCACGGTGATCCTGACGCTGGCGTGCCTGTGGGGCCGGCGGCAGGATGCAACCCCCCTTCGAGGCGAGGAGCGCCCGCGCCCGGACGGAGTGGGTGGGATTTGACGGCGCTTGTGGAGTGAGCGCGAACCATTTTCGTTTGCCGATGTCTTGCGTGGCGCGCCGGCGCCATCCGTTTCAATGGGGGTCAAATTTCCGTGCGTGAAATTGCTACCAGCGAGCTTCCGTCGACCTTCGACGACGGCGACGCGTACGACCTCGTCCTGAACGACATGCCGTATGGTCGCGAATTTTACGTGGCGCTGGCGCGGGAAGCCGACGGGCCGGTGCTGGACGTGGCCTGCGGCACGGGGCGTATTCTCCTGCCGTGTCTCCAGGCGGGCGTCGATATCGAGGGGGTGGACGTGTACGAGCCGATGCTCCGCAGGCTGCGTGCGAAGGCGGCCGCGGCGGGGCTGGCGCCGACGCTGCATCAGGCCGACATGAGCGACTTCTCGCTGCCGCGACGCTATGCGCTGGTGATGATTCCGTTCAATGCGTTCATCCACAACATGACGCAGGAATCGCAGATTCGCTGTCTGACGCGCTGCCGCGAGCACCTGCTGCCGGGCGGGCGGTTTGTGTTCGACACGTTTTTTCCCTCACTGGAGATCGTCGGGGCGCCGCAGAACACGCGCGTCCTGGAGGGCGAAATGCCCCACCCCGTTACGGGGTTGCCGCTGCGGATGTACGACACGCGCACGTTCGATCGCGTGGCCCAGACGCAGCATTCGATCAACGAGATCGAGCTCATTGGCCCCGACGGCGCCGTCGAGCGAGTCATTCGCTCGCAGATCAGCTCGCGCTATATCTACAAGCACGAGATGGAGCTGCTGCTCCGCGTCGCGGGCTTCGCGCGGTGGGAGATCTGGGGCGATTTCGAGCGCCGGCCGCTTGCCCGCGAGACCGACGCGATGATCGTCGCGGCGTGGAATTCGTGACGTGGCGGCCGGCCGGGACGGCCAGGTCCGCCGACGTCAACCGTTCACGGCGCACCGTTCCCCGCGTCGCAGGTTGCCTCGCGGCTCGGCAAGCGATCCCCTCTTTTCTGCTGCAGCCAAAGTACAATCCGGGCACGACGTGGGCGGAGAAACTGTCATCGCCCCGCGTCGGCAAATGGCTTTTCTCCCGCGCAGGCGCCTTTTTTCGCCTTTTTTGCCGTCGGGCGCGATTTTGCGCGGCGGAGGCGAGGATCCAACGGCAGCTTAGTTAGAAGCGTCCCCATGGAAGACCCGACCGACGAGATCGACCCCGCGTCACTGCTCAAGGAGGCTTGCAACGGCAGCCCCGAGGCGGTTGCACGGCTCATTGAACACTACCGCCCCTACCTGGCCATGCTCGCGCGGCTGCACCGAAATCCACGACTTCAACCCAAGTACGACGACTCTGACCTGGTGCAGGAGACCCTGATTCTCGTGCAACGCGACCTTACGAGTTTTCGAGGCGCCACCGAAGCCGAGCTGACGGCGTGGTTGCGCTGCATCATGGCCAGCGTGGGGGCCTATCATGTGCGCCACTATTCGCGGCAGCGGCGCAATGCGTCGCTCGAACGGCAAATCGAGGAGGATTTGAGCCGGTCGTCGCAAACGATGGGGCACGTCCTCGTGGCCAACGACTCGTCGCCCAGCGAACAAGTTCACCATCGCGAACGGGCCGTCATCCTGTCGCGCGCGCTCGCCGAGCTGCCTGCCGACTATCGCGAGGCCATCATTCTGCACCGGTTGGAAGGGCTGACCATCGCTCAAACCGCCAAGCGCATGGGACGTTCGCCAGACAGCGCTCAAAAACTCCTCGGCCGAGGACTGCTCGAGCTGAGGCGGAGATTGCAGGGGAGCCTATGATGATCGAAGTCGATCCGCGAGTGCGCGACGCCTCCGACCGCGTGGGCGACGATTCCCTGCGGGGGTCCATGGACCGGGACGCGCGCATCAGCGAAGCGATCGGCCAATTCCTGGCTGCCAAGGAACTGGGCCAGGCCGATCGGAAGGCGCTCTTGGCGAAGTACCAGGATGTTGCCGACGAGCTGGCGGGCTGCCTCGACGCGCTCGACTTTATCAACGACGTGGCTCCTCAACTTGGGCAACCCTCGCATGGCGCCGCAGGCCGAGGCGCCCCGTCGATCGCTCCGCTCGCCACGCTGGGCGACTTCCGCATCATTCGCGAGCTGGGCCGCGGCGGAATGGGCGTGGTGTACGAGGCCCAGCAGCTCTCGCTCGGCCGCCGCGTGGCGCTGAAGGTGCTGCCCTTCGCGGCGATGCTGGACAAGCAGCAGCTCAAGCGATTCAAAAACGAAGCCCGCGCCGCCGCCACGCTGGACCATCCCAACATCGTGGCCGTGCATGCGGTGGGCGAAGAGCGGGGGGTGCACTACTACGCGATGCAGTTGGTCGAAGGCGAGAGTTTGGCGCAAGTCATCACCAGGCTGCGGAAGGAGTCAGGGATCAGGGATCAGGAGTCAGTCGCCCAACCTCCCGCGTTTAGCCGCGACGCGCAGGAGTTTAGCCGCGACGCGCAGGTCCGCCGCAGCGGAGCGCGGCCCGCTGCCCAATTGCGGATTTCGGATTGCGGATTGCGGAATGAAGAACAATTGCGGACTGCGGATCGCGGATTGCGGATTGAAGAGGAAGCGAGCTCCACGCCAAATCGCCCCTCCGATCTCCGCGATCCGCCATCCGCAATCCCCTCCCCCCAATCCGCATTCCGCAATCCGCAATCTGACATCCCCACCGCCGTCGCCGCCCTCACCACCCTCCCCGACCCCAATCCGCGCGAACACTTCCGCACCGTCGCCCGGCTGGGCATTCAGGCCGCCGAAGCCCTCGACCACGCCCACGCCAACGGCATCCTCCACCGCGACATCAAGCCGGCGAACCTGCTGGTCGAATGTAGTCATCTCGCTCCGCGAGATGCCAAGTGTAGTCATCTCGCTCCGCGAGATGAAACCAGCCCCTCCGCGCGAGGCGCTACAAGACTTCATCACGCGGAGCGTGATGACCACACTCTCAAACTCTGGATCACCGATTTCGGCCTGGCCCGCCTCGAATCCGACGCCAGCCTCACCATGACCGGCGATCTTCTCGGCACGCTCCGCTACATGAGCCCCGAGCAGGCCCTCGGTCAGCGGGCCGTGGTCGACCACCGCAGCGACGTGTATTCCCTCGGCGCCACGCTGTACGAGCTGCTCACCCTCCAGCCGCCGCTGCCGGGCGACGACCGGCACGAACTGCTCCACAAGATCGCGTTCGACGACCCGCGCCCGCCGCGGCAACTCAACGCCCGCATCCCCGTCGACCTCGAAACGATCGTCCTGAAGGCCCTCGAAAAGAACCCGGCCGACCGCTACGCAACCGCCCAGGACTTCGCCGACGATCTGCGGCGACAACTCCAAGATCAGCCGATCAAGGCGAAGCCGCCGACGTTGCTGCTGGCCGTGGGAAAGTGGCGCCGCCGGCATCGCGGACTGCTGGCGGCCATTGCGGCGACCGCGCTGGTCAGCGGCCTCGTCCTCGCCGGCAGCGGCGGCTGGATCGTCCGCGATCGGGCCGCCCGCCGAAGCATTGCCGAGTCGGTCGCCGGCAGCGCGCTGGACGATGCGAAGCGGTTGCTCGAGGAAGAAAAGTGGCCCGCCGCGCTTGCCGCCGTCCAGCGCGCCGAGGACGTCCTGGCGAGCGGCGGCGCGCGCGGAGAATGGCTCGCCCGTGCACAAGACCTGCGCAAAGACGTCGAGATGGTCCTGCGGCTGGAAGAAATTCGCACCGGGCCCGAGACCGAGACCGATGCCGGTAGGCCTAGAAGCACCTTTGATCCAGAGACGGATCGCAAGTACTTCTCGGCCTTTCGCGACTACGGCATCGACGTGCTGGCGCTCGCCCCGCAAGCCGCCGCCGAGCGGATCCAACGCAGCGCCATCCGGCGTGAGCTGGTGAGCGCGCTCGACACGTGGACGATCTGGCTCAGAATCCGTCCAGCTCGTGATGGGGGCTGGGAGCAGTTGGCCGAGGTCGCCCGCCTGGCCGACCCCAATCCCTGGCGGAATCGGCTGCAGGACGCACTGAGGGGCGGCGAGCATAAAGCCCTGTTGATCGAATTGGCTGAGTCGATGGTTGCCAACGACGCGCCCCCGCAAACGATTTATCTCCTGGCGAAGCTGCTTCGCGCCAACGGCGAGCCCGATCAAGCCGTGGGAATCTTTCTCGCGATCCGGAAGCGACGACCGGACGACTTCTGGACGAACCAATCGTTGGGCTGCTGCTACATGGAAATGACGCCCGCTCGGTTGGACGAAGCGGTCCGTTACTTCACCGCGGCCCAGGTTTTACGCCCTGGAAGCGCCGTCGCGCAAACCAATCTTGGCGCCGCCCTGGCAAATAAGGGCTTCATGGACGAGGCGATCGCCGCCTTCCGGGAAGCGATCCGGCTCGACCCGAGTAGCGCAGCCACCCACCACAATCTGGGAGTTACGTTTCTAAATAAAGGCCTGACGGACGAGGCGATCGCTTGCTTCCGCGAAGCGATCCGGCTCAGGCCCGACTTCGTTGATGCTCACATGGATCTTGGCCTGACGCTTTCCAAGCTGGACCGGTGGGACGAAGCCCTTGCCTGCGAGCAGGAGGCGATCCGGCTGCAGCCCGAAAATAACGCCGCTCACTACTGGCATGGCAAGTTTCTTGAGATGCAGGGCCGGCGGGAAGAGGCCATCGCAAGTTACCGGCAGTCGTTGCAGATCAATCCGGCAGGTTGGGATGCGCTTGCAGATCTCGTCGCCGCGCTGCTGAGCGCGAATGAAACAACCGAAGCATTCGCCGTCCTGGAGCGATCCCCTCCATTCTGGGTGCGCGAGTATTTGACCTTTCAATTCCATCCCGACGAGAAGCGCGCGGAAGCCGCTTTCACGGCGATGCAGCATGAGATGAGACAACTGATCGGTCAAAAACCGAGAATGTCTTTGGTGACTTATATGACCATCAGATTGACCGGCCCCCAGTTGAGAGGCCCCTTTCGGCATCTCAGCGATGACGGCGAAGCGTTCACGCTCCTCCAGCAGGCCTACAAGCAGGCCTACGAGCTCATCGGCAACGAGAACCCCGCACTTTGGTTGGACGGCGGCGCAGTGTGGACGAACTACGGCTGGGCGCTTTACCGCCAGGGCCAGCATTCGGAGGCGCTCCAGTGGCTGAAAAAAACAGAAGGCACGAAAACGTTTAACGAATGGCCGTATTCCGCCTTCGGTCTCGCGCTGGTGCACGTGAAGCTCGGCGATCGCGAGCAGGCCCGCGACTACTATCAGACCGGCGTCGACATGCTGCGCGGACGCAAATATCTGCGGCGCGAGGAGGTCGCGGCATTTCGCGAGGCGGCGTCCGCGCTCGGCGACGAGGCCGCGGCCGACGAGCTGCTCCGCGACCGCTGGCCGCTAAAGATGACCGCAGCCTCTGATATTACTCCTGACGCTCCTCAAGACCCTGATTCCTGACCCCTGATTCCTGAACCCCGAACCCTGAACCCTGAACCCCGAACCCTGAACCCTGAACCCCGAACCCTGAACCCCGAACCCTGAACCCTGAACCCTGGTTCCACCGGGCGGGCGATTATTCAACCTTCGGCGGATAGATGCCGACCTGCACCCACACCGAGCGCGCCGACTGATGGTAAGCATCGTTCAAGGACAGCAGGACGACCGTCGCACGCCCCACGGCCGTGCGCCCCACGATGTAGCGCCCGCCCTCCTGCCACGCGAAGTGGTCGCGCCACGCGTCGCGGCGCGGATTGAAGAGGGCGACCTCTTGCTGCGTCAACGGGTCGGTCCCGGCGACGCGATTCGACCTCAGCTTGTTACACTTGTGGCAACTGAGCCACAGGTTCGTTCGTTCATCCGTTCCGCCCAGCGACGTGGGGAGCAGGTGCTCGATCTCCAGGCGATACGGCAACGCCTGTTGAGGCGCTCGGCAATAGCCGCAGACCTCCCCGGCATCGGCTGCCACGGCGTCATAGAGCGCGCGGGGAATCGGGCGAGAGGGCACGATCGAACCTCTCAGCCGGCGCGTGCCTGGTCGCCGAGCTGGGCCAACACGGCCAGCGCGCGGCCTTTCACGAGCGTCGCGGCCTCGAACTGTTCGGCCAGTGCATCCAACTCTGCACTCTCCGCAGGCGTCAGCGCGGCCTCGCGATTCTTCACCAAGAGCTCGCTCATCCGCTCTTGCACGTCGGCGGGAAGCTCGAGCCGCGACTGCTCGCGCAAGCCTTCCAGGCCGTTCTCGAGAATCGTCACGACACAATGCGCCGACGAGGGCACATCAGCCGGCAACCGAATCACGCCGTCTTGGGCCATCGCTTCGAAAACTTTGATCATCGTGCCGGCCATGCTTCGTGCCAGAAGGTTGAACTCACCGTCCATTGTACTTTGGTACGAGACCCGGCGGCAATGTGTGGCGAGTGGCGAGTCTTCATCCCCATCGGCAAAGTCACTCGATGTGACGTCCGAAGCGAGCCGCTTCGGCCACGTGGTCGAAGCGGCTCGCTTCGACGGGCATCCCCTCCATGACTTTGCCGTCCTCCCGGGGAAGCGAGCGCAGCGCGGTCTGGTTGCCAAACCCCCGGTCCACGGAGCAAGCTCCCGCGGGGCCGTCCCGCCCCCACCCTGGCTCGCCAGGTGGAGCGCTGTTAATGAACCAGACCACGCCGCCAATCCAACCACGCCCCCGCCCAGCTCGTCTGGGTGGAGCGCTGTTTGAGGGAAAAGGGGCCGGGCCGCGTCTGGTACCCAAACACCCGGTCCACGGAGCAAGCTCCGGTGGGGCCGCTCCTGATGTCGACACGATTCTCCATATTTCCCAGGAAGTTGCCATGAAGTCTTGTTTTCGCGCCGCGTTGGCCGTCACGCTGTTCATCATCGCCGCCGCGCCCGCGCTGGCCGAACCCACGCTCGACTGGACCCGCGACGTCACCGATAGCAGTGGAAGGATTCGGTGGGGAGTTTCGGGCGACGGTTTGGGGAACGTCTACACCTCGGGCATCGGCAGCGACGGCGCGAAAGTGGCGAAATATGACGCGGCGGGCAGCCTCCTCTGGAGCAAGACGCTTGACCCGACGATCGGGAATGGCGGTTGGAGCGCGTCGGCCGATCGCCTGGGAAACGTCTACATTTCGGGCATCGTCGGGCCCCTCTCGGCTGGGGGAGCTTTCGTGGCCAAGTACGACGACGCGGGTAATCTCCTCTGGACTCGCCAGTATGGCGCCGGCGCCAGCAGCGGCGTCTCGGCCGACGGCTTGGGGAACGTCTACATGTCGAGTGACGGCGGCGGGAGTATTTCCTTGGTGAAGTATGATGCCGGTGGCGACTTCCTCTGGACTCAGCAGCTCTTTGTCGCGGGTGGCATTGCGCCCAATACCTTGGTCTCAGCAGACGGTGTGGGTAACGTCTACATCGGGGGTCGCACCAATGGGGACCTGGGCGGCCCCAATCTGGGCGCTCCTGGAAGTTATGACGCCTGGATGGCGAAATACGATGAAGAAGGCAACCTGCTCTGGACCCGCCAGTTCGGTACGGCGGTCAGCGACGGCATCTACGGTCTCTCGGCCGATGCCCTGGGGAATGTGTATGCCTCCGGCTACACCCGCGGCGATCTCTTCGCTCCGTACCACGGAAGCGGGGCGCCCGGCGATAATGACACGTTCGTGGCGAAATTCGACGGCGAGGGCAACCTCGTGTGGGGTCGCCAGCTTGATGACCCGGACGTAGCTGGCGCTCAATCAGGAGTTGGACGGGGCGTTTCGGCCGATGGCCTGGGGAACGTCTATCTCAGCGGTATTGAAATCGTGGCGAAGTACGATACGGCCGGCAACCAGGTCTGGAGCCATGTGCTGAGCGGACGGAACCCGGAACCGGGCATTTCTGCCGACGGTCTGGGCAATATCTTCGTATCGCGCAACACCGGTATTTTTAGCTCGTCCTTGACGAAACTCTTCGACGGCCAGCCGGGCGACGCTCTCCCCGGCGACTTCAACCGCGACGGCGCCGTCGACGGCGGCGACTTCCTGGCCTGGCAGCAGGGGCTGGGCGCCGCGTACGACGCGGACGACTTGAACGCTTGGCGCGCCCACTTCGGCGCGACGACCGCCGGGGCAGCGGCCGTCGCGCCTTTCCCGTCCCCAAACGCGCCCGTGCCGGAGCCGAGCTCGCTTGCCCTCGCCGGCCCGGCACTGGCGCTTCTCCTGGCCGCCCGCAACCGTTGGCGAGTTTCTCCGAAACTCGCAGCGATTCTCGGAGAGAATCGCCAACCGTTGGGCCGTTTCGCCGAAACGGCCGATCCGAGTCTCGGAGAGACTCGGCCACGTGGGGGCGCAGCAGAAATTCTCAAGCCGCTCCGCCGCCACCCTGGCTCGCCCAGGTGGAGGCGTAGGGTGCATGTAATGCACCAACACGGCGCAACCTTGGTGCATTGCATGCACCCTACGAACTTGTTTTCACCCCGCATGGGCCGTCCCGGCGGGACGTCTTGAACCTAGCCCAGCCCTCCCCAGGATGATGCAAGTGCTATCGGGCCCCGTAGGGGCCAAGTCG
>CAYSFP010000010.1:0-46095 GCA_964430075.1 uncultured Planctomycetaceae bacterium
GCGACGAAGGCTGGCTGGCCGAGCACATGCTGATCGGCGGCGTCGAGGCGCCCGACGGCGAGAAGACCTACATCGCCGCCGCGTTCCCCAGCGCCTGCGGCAAGACGAACTTCGCGATGCTCATTCCGCCCCAGGTATTTCGCGACGAGGGTTGGAAGGTCACCACCGTGGGCGACGACATCGCCTGGATCAAGCCGGCCCCCGACGGCAAAATCTTCGCCATCAACCCCGAGGCCGGCATGTTCGGCGTCGCCCCGGGCACGAACGAGGAAACCAACCCCAACGCGATGGCGACGATCCACGCGAACACGATCTTCACCAACGTGGCCCTCACCGACGACGGCGACGTGTGGAGGGAAGGCAAGACCGACGAGCCCCCGGCGCACCTGATCGACTGGCAGGGCAACGACTGGACGCCGAAGTCCGAAACCAAGGCGGCGCACGCCAACAGCCGCTTCACCGCGCCGCTGTCGCAATGCCCGTCGGCCGACGCCGCGTTCGACGACCCCGCCGGCGTGCAGATTTCCGGCTTCATCTTCGGCGGCCGCCGCACGTCGACCGTGCCGCTCGTGTCTCAGGCGTTTAGCTGGGCGTTCGGCGTGTACAACGCGGCGACGATGGGATCGGAAACCACCGCCGCCGCCGCCGGGCAGGTCGGCCAGGTGCGCCGCGATCCCTTCGCGATGCTCCCCTTCTGCGGCTACCACATGGCCGACTACTTCAGCCACTGGCTCGACTTCGGCCGCGTGCTGCCCAGCGCCCCGCGCATCTTCAACGTCAACTGGTTCCGCAAAGGTCCCGACGGCGAATACTTGTGGCCGGGCTTCGGCGACAACTTCCGCGTGCTCAAGTGGGTGATCGACCGCGTCCACGGCCGGGTGACCGCCTCCGAAGGTCACCTCGGCTGGGGGCCGCAGTACCACGAGCTCGACTGGCGCGGCCTCGACTTCACGCCCGAACAATTCGCCCAGGTGATGCACGTCGATCGCGGGCAGTGGATCGCCGAGCTGGCCTCCCACGACGCCCTGTTCTTCCCCATGTACGACCGCCTGCCCCACGAGCTGCCGGCGGTGCGCGACCTGCTCCTCGCGGGCCTCGTGCGACTGCCGAAGCGCGGCGTCAAGCAGGTTTGACGAGAGCCGGCGTGAATTCCCCGCCCTCGAACAGCATGAGGCAGGTGCGCGCGGAATCCGATTGTTAGGCCCGGCGTTCACGCCGGGTTGTGGCGACAGTCGGTGCTTGTTCGGCCGCGAAGGGCGTGCTGTGTTCCAACGGCAGCGTGCCGCGGCCGAAAGCCAGCCGCGGCTTGTTTCGGCCTCGGCGCGACCGCCGACGGATGGCGGCGCTTGCCGCTCGGCCGATCGACGGATGGCGACCGCACGACCCGGCGTGAACGCCGGGCCTAAGAACGGACCGCGCTAATCGATACGTCCCGCATCACGCGACCTCCTTGTCTTTGACTGCCGCCGTGGCCGGCCTAGGTTTGGGTAGTGAACTCGATCATCGCAACGTTCGCCACCCTACCGCCCTGCCATGCCCTCATCGACCACCGGCGAGCGCATCACCGCCGTCGTTAGCGTTCTTGTATCGATCGCCCTGCTCGGCGCCGTCGTCGCCGCCCAGCAAAGCCGGCGGTTCGACGGCGATGACCTGGTCCGCTTAGAATCGGACCTGCGCTTTCAACTGGATTTGATCGCCCGGTTTGATCGCGCCGCCCACCGCGCTCGGCTCGCGCAGCTCGAGGAGGCGCTGCAGGCCTGGCGGCAGTCGATGCAGTCGCGTGCGGATCGTCAACGGATGGTCGAGTGGTTCCAGGCCGCCATTGCCCAAACGGTTGCCAACAGCGCCGCCAAGTTGCCCCCGCCGCCGGAGCTCGGCGTCGAGCCGCCGCTCATCGTCGCCAGTCCGCCGCCTGCTTCAGACGCGCAGACAACCAGCGAAGCCACCGAAACGCCGCCCGATCTCGCGCCCGCGCCGCCGGATGTGTCGGTGGGCGAAGCCGTCGCTTCTCCTGACGAGGCGGCAGCGCAGGCCCCCGCTCCGCCGGCCGGGGAGCATTCCATCGCGCAGCTTGGACCTCCGCCGACCGAGGGTCTGCCGTACTCCACCGCGGGCGACCAGAACGCGAATGCCGGTGACGTGGACGATCCGATCCCGCCCGTTCAAATCAACCTCGCCGAACTGGCCGCCCGCATCCGCGGCCTCCACCATTCGCTCGACGACATCGAGGCGTCGCTCGTCGCCAGCGCACAGTTGCCGCCCGAACGGTTGGAGGAGATCGTGGCACGTCTCGAGTCGCTCGCGGTCCAGCATCGATTCCTGCGGCTCTACTACGACGCGCTCACCAACGCCGAACAGCGTCTCGTCCAATCGCCGCGATCAATGCTTGACACGATTCGCTTCGCAGCCGCCCAACCGGCCGCCGGCGCCGCGGACGACGACTTCCTGGCGCAATTCGCCGCCGCCGAATCGAGCACGCCCACGCTCGCCGACCGGCTCGCGGCGCTGGCGCACCAGTTCGCCCCGGCGCACGATGTCGCTGAAGTCGACGACGCCGATGCCGCGCCGTAGCTACGAGCCCATGGAGCAGCCGCGCCTTGCTCGGCTCGGCCCGTAAGCGGGCCTGCGACATAGAGTGAGTGCTAAACAGCTCGCCTCGGCGCCTTCAACGCGTCCTTCGCCGCCGCCGCGCCGCCATCGCGCCCCACGCGCCCGCCGCCAGCACCCACGTCGCGGGCTCCGGCACGGCCGCGATCCCCGGCGGCGGCGCCGACCCGATGGCGTTGTAGAACTTCGCCCAGCCGGCCAGGCTCTCCGCCATCTTGCCCTGCCGCTGCATCAGCAAGAAATCCGTA
Source organism: uncultured Planctomycetaceae bacterium (assembly GCA_964430075.1). Lineage (GTDB taxonomy): Bacteria > Planctomycetota > Planctomycetia > Pirellulales > Lacipirellulaceae > Lacipirellula. The sequence continues at coordinate 2,856 of CAYSFP010000010.1, forward strand.
CCGTCCACCTTGAAGTCGCCGTTGAAGTCGCCCGGTACGACGCCGATATTCTGGCTCGGCAGCGGAAACCGGTATCGGAAGCCGAGGAATTCGCCGACGCCCGCCAGGTCCGCGGCGTCAATGATCGTATCCAAATTCAAGTCGCCGTCGGCGCGCCCGCCCGCGACCGTCTGGCCCCAATTGGCGATAATCACATCCACGTCGGCAAGATTCACCGACAAATCGCCGTTCACGTCGGCGAACAGCCGCCCGTAGTTGTCGAGGATCACCGCCAAGTCGTTCCCGTCGACCCGCGCGTCGCCGGTTACGTCGCCGTCTGTGTAGAACGGCTCGGGCACGTCCGTCCGCTCGAAGTTCGCCGCCCACAGTTGAATGTCCGCGACGGTCACGGCGCCGTCCAAGTTCGCGTCGCCGGCGATCTGCAAGATAGGTTGCCCCGACAGCGGGCTGATGCGGAACTTTTCAAACGCCAGGATGTCGTCGTAATCCACGAAACCGTTGCCGGTCACGTCGCCGTCCAGAGACGGCGTCACCGCGGTCTGCCAATGGTTGGCGATCACAGCGAAGTCGTCGCCGTCCACCGTGTGATTCAGCGTAAAGTCCGCCGGCGGCCGCAGCAACTTGCCCATTTGGCCGTTCATAATGCCCTGGTCCGCCGCATCGATGATCCCGTTGCGATCGAGATCGCCCAGGAAATACCCATCGAACGGGTCGGCGGCCATATCCAGGTTCGCCTGCAGAATGGCCAAATCGTCGCCGTCCACGTCGTAGTCGGCGTCCAGATCGCCCAGCAAGTCCGTGACCAACCGCACGGTCTCGGTGTCCGGAATCACATCCATAATCGCCTGATAAAACTCAGGCATCGTGGGATTGCCCTGATCGCCGAGCCCAATCGCGACCGTGAACAGCGCCGGCCCCGCGGGCGTAATCGCGAACATCGGCTGCGCGGAATCGTAGGGCTCGGTCCGCGCCTCGTCCGCGCCCAATCCCGGCGGCGACGTGGTGTTGTAAATCGTGTTGCCGGCGAACCGATGCTCCACCTCGTTGCGCCCCACGCGGCTCGTCGTGTACCCGTGCGGCTGATCCCCCTGCCCAAAGATGAAAATCGTCGGGTCGATGTACTCGACCCAGTTCGTCTCGATGTTCCGCTTCACGAGCGGGTAGCGCTTCACCCAATCGGGCGGCGTCTCGTTCAAGTGCCCGATATAAATATCCGTATCGCCGATCTTGGTGTTGTCGAAGCCGGCGATATCCGTCCCGCCGCGCACGACCGTGCCTTCCCAATACTCGCCGTTAGGATCGTTGTCGCGATAAAACCGCATTCTCGGCGGATTGCCCGGCGTGTCGCCGAACAGCGTGGGCCGCACGTGGCCGGCGGTGATGAAATAGGTATCCGAGATCATCGTCATGGGCCAGAAGCCCATGTAGTCGGGAATGCCCGGCTGGGGGTGCGGATCGGGGTACACGCCCACGCCCGACCAATCGCCCGCGCGCGACCAAGGCTGCCCTTCGCCGATAAACGCGCGGTCCTCGCCCACGTAGAAGCGGTCGTGCAGCCGCGGCTCGTAGCCCAGGATCGTAATGCCGGCAGTCGCCGTGCGGCCCATCGCAGCGGCCGCAAGCCCCAGCGCAAGGGCGGCCCAACGAAAGCGAGACGCCATGCGGCCAGGAAAGCTGTGGAAAGAGTTCGATCGTACGCGCATAGCACCGCCTGAAAGCCCCTTCGACCCGGTTGCGAATACCGACCATTAGACGCACCCAGCCCCCCCGGGGCAAGCATTCGGCGCCCATTCGCAGGGCCGACCAGTTTTTCAAGTTCGAGAGAGCGGAGCAACGCCATTCAGAAAAAGGCCCCGCAGCGCCCCGCCTCCTTCGGACTGGCCGCTTCAGCGGCCAGTCGGCCCCGGAGAACGACGCTGCCCCCTCCCCGGAATCCTGCTCCGTTTAAAAACTGAACGGCCCTGCGCCCAATCGCCGCAGGCGGGCAAAGTCAAAGCCTGATCCCCCCCGACGCCGCCTTATTCCGTGACCGCTGCGGCGGGTCGCCTGTCAAAGAACGCCAACGGCATTCCATAACGTAACCCAGGCGAGCAACCGCCCCGAAGGGGTCACGGCATGTAACCAGGGGTAAGCGAAGCGCCACCCCTGGAAACGAACGCCCCGTTCCCGACCGACCGAGCCAGCGAGCCACTATCAACCGGCGGCTCGCCGAGGCCAAGTCGATCCGCGACCGGCATGTCGTCCCACGGAACGAGAGGCCCTCGCCCGACCGACGCCCTCAGGGCACGGGTTCGCCCGACGGCCGTGCCGGAGTCGTAAACGAAGAACCCCGGCTCGGCATCACGGCGGACGGCGGCAACGCCGCCCACGTCAGTCGTCGCACACGGGAACGGCCGCCAGTTGCATGCCTTCGAGTGCCCGCACGTTGCCCGCAGAGGGGAGAGTTTGGATGCGGCCCTACGGCACGATCACGTCGCCGCCGGTCTGCGAGACGGTGTAAAGCACCTCAATCGACATTGGGAACCAGCTTTCGGCGGCGCTTGATTTGACGCCGGTATGGAACGTGCGAATGGAGTCCGGCACGTCGCCGGGCGAGTTGTTGGTGCACACCAGCTTCGTCTGGATGGACGTGCTCGCGGCGATCGTCGCATTGTCGTAATAGACATGGAGATGGAGAATGATCCGCCACTTCGAACCCGGCGGATTCAGCGTGACGCTCGGATTGACCGGCAAGCCTCCGGAAAACGTGATCTGCGCAAATGTGGTGCCGAACGCGAAGGGACCGCCTTCGGCCGTCCAGATCACAGACGGCGAGTCGTGGTAGAGGACCGGAATGACGCCCGATTCGTCGACGCCCCACTTCCGGTCCGGATATCTCAGCGTGTTGCCTCGTCGGTGCAGCCCTTGACTTCGACGATTTACGCTCCCGTACTGTTGGCCGACACGATGTTGTAAGGCGACGCGCTGCCAATCATGCGGCAGTTGGCGAATGTGGCGATCGGCTTGTTGCCCTTGTCGGTTCCCCCGGTGAACTTGACCAGGTCTTCCCGAATGAACGTGCCGCTCAGCACGTCGACGCGCGCACAGGGGCGAAGATCAAAGATCTCCGTACAAGCCAGCGACGTTGGATTGGGAGCGATTGCGACATTGTCCGCGAGGGGCCACGTCGTTTGTCTGGCGCCGCAGAACTACTACGAATACGGGGTCGTTGCCACGCGGCCTGCCGAGTTGAAAGGTCTGGGGCTGTCGATTTCGCAGGCTGCCCAGGGCGTTGAGAAGTTCGACCGCGACTTCGAAGTGCTTTTTTGACGCGCCAGAATCGCTCAGCGTCTGACGCGAGTTGGTCTTGAGAGACTCAGTGGCCGGCAAACCCGCCCACGACGCCCCGCTCGTCGCCGTGATGATCCGCCACGGCGTGGACCCACCTGCTCACCTTCAACGCCGCCGATTTCTCTCGCTTCACCGCAGTCACCGCCATCGCACCCGCCGCCGCGCTGCCCCCTATGTCGACGTGAGTTCGTGAGTTCTTCGTCGCCGCTGTCGGCGCCCCCGACAACGCCGTGACGTCTTCGCGAACCCCAGGGCCCACTCCTATTCCACCGGCTTCGACGAGCGCCCCTGCCCGCTTCCGTTTTGGCAACTGTCCGCATCCGCGCGCGACTTATGCGTGACGTGCGGCTCGCTTGCCCCCGTCGCCTTCGCGGGATTGATCTTGATCGCCCCGTGACAATACGCGCAGCGAATCGTGCTGTCGCTGGTCACGTCCTCGACGGCCACATCGACCCAGCGATGTTCCTTTTTTCCGTCGATCTTAAAGAGCTTCTTCGTCTCACAGCGGGTCATTAACTTGGGCATGCATCTCTCGTGTGCGTGTTGGGACGGCAAACGAGACGCCACTCTACCATTCTCGCCGTTCCTCGGCGACGTCCCTAACAGTCCGCAAAGCGAGACGGCTTGCACTGCGATCGCAGTCTACGAAAAAAGCGGCGACTACTGCCGGCATTCACAGACAGTAGCCGCCGCGTTACGAACATTCTTCCGCGCTAGGCTAGCCGATGCGCCGCCGCCCCGCCGCCGCGAGGCCCAAAAGCCCCATCGCAGCGACGATCGCCGAGGCCGGCTCGGGCACGGCGCCGGCGGCGCCCGAAGCGCCGCCGCTGCCGAAGTTATCACGCCACTCTGCCAGGTCCGCGGCGCTCACGGGATTCGGCGAGCCGCCGCGCTGCCAAACGAGGAAGTCGGCCCCGTCGACGACGCCGTCGCCGTTAAAGTCGCCAGGAGCGCCGCCGCCGCCGCCAGTGAGCTTCGACGTCAACGTGTAGTTGTCGGCGCCCAGAGTACCGGTGACCGCGAAGTAGTCGTCGAATATCTCGCTATCCAGGCCGCTCAGGCCGTTGGCCTGGAGGATGCCCATATCCCACAGCTCTTGATACGTCTTTTCGTCAGCAGTGAAGTTCAAGCCGGACTCGTCGTGTTCAATGGCGACGTAAATGCCGGAGTGGTCGACCGTGAACGACCCGGGCCCAGTGAAGTTGATGACGTGCTTCTCGTTAGCTGGCCCGGCAGGACCTTCGGTGTTGTCATCCGTGCGGTAGAGGTAGGTGAACACCAAGTCCGGATTCTTGTCGAACAGCACGCTCAAGAGCGTCTCCGGTATCGCGCCCACGTCGACATTCGTGTCGCCGCCGGTCAGGTCGACCGTGCCGTTGTTGATCGTCATGGTGACTGTCAGGTCGGTGGCGTTACCGGCGGGGCTCGGCGATCCGAACCACAACTGGCCGTCGTTCTCCAGCCGTCCGCCATTGAGTATGTTGACGTTAATCTCCTGGCCCCAGCGCTGGGAGAAGCCGCCCAACATCATCAAACCGCCGTTGAGCGAATTGACGCCGTCCTTGGTCCGGCTGAACGTGCCGCCGTCGAGCGTCAGATCGGACCCCATCCGCGTCCACTTGCCATCCATGTCGCTCGCCGAGTGGATCGACAGCGAGGCGCCGTTCTTAATCGTCAGGCTGGAGACTCCCTCGCCCACCTGCACGCGGAAATCGCCATAAGAGTTCGGGTCGTAGTCGACCGCCGCGCCTCCCGGCGCGTTACCGTCCAACACGATGTCTTCGCCGCCGTTTGTGCCGTTGTTCGTGCCCAACACGACCGAAGCCAACTGCCCCGTGTTCCACTTGGCGTCGTTGGTCCAATCGCCCGAGCCGCCGTCCCAGGTCACCAGCGTGGGATTCTTGCGGGTCAGCGTGTAGTCAGGTGAACCCGGCGTGCCGGTTACGGTAAAGTGATTCTCAAAAACCGAGCTCGGCACGCCACTGCCGGGAATGGCTTCTCGGCCGCTCATGCCCTTGGACCGCAGAATGCCGCGGCTCCACAGGGTTTCGTAGCTCACGTTTTCGGAGTGGTTCCAGATGAGGAACTCGTCCTGGTCAAAAATATCGATGCCGTCGGCGTCCACGGTGAGGGAGCCGGGACCGCGGAAGTTGATGCGGTAATCTTCGCCCTTGAGCCCGTCCTCGAGTGTGAAGCCGTAGAAAAACGCCAACTCGGCGGTCACTTCATTGGAGTTATTCGAGGACGGAAAGGCGCCGCCCGTGAGATCCAACGTCCCATTGTCGATGTTCATGAAGACCTTCAAGCCGGCGGCGTGCTCCTCGTCGGCGCCAAACCAAATCTGGCCGTCATTCTCGATTCGACCGCCATTCTTGAGCAGGATGTCGATCTGCTGGTTCTCGACGCTGCGCCACGAACCGAACATGTGCAGGCCGCCCGCTTCGGTAGAGCCGCCTGGCGTCCAGGAGCGCTTGAACGTGCCCCCATCCAACGTGAGGTCGGCGTCGAATTGGGTCCACACGCCGTCCGTATCGGTGTTGTCGGAGTTGATTTCCAGCTTGGCGCCGTCCTTGATCGTGATCTTGGTCGGCCCGTCGTTGCTGCGGGGACGCAGGTCGCGCAATGCGCCCGCGTCGTACAGGACCTGCGCGCCGCCGCCGATCGTGACGTCAAACGCCCCGTTCGACAGACGATTGTCGCCGAACACGTCCGCCGCCGTCTGGCCGCCATTCCAGTTGGCATCTTCCCAGCGGCCGTCGCCGCCGTCCCACGTACCGACCACGAGTTGAGCCTGGAGTGCCTGCCCAAACAGGCCGACGATCACCACTGCCGCCGCCATTGCGCTACGATTCATCGATGTACCCCTATCCTGGATTCCAACGAGAAGTAAAACCTTCGACCCTTTGAAGCTGCGGCGCTGAACGAAGCCCCGACCAGCGCGGTTTTGGCGAAATACCGCCGTAGAATCCACGCAAAGTGCGTCCAGTTCCTGCGCGGTCTAACGTATCCCGGATTGGGTCGAAAGTCACGCATTTTCTTGGAAATGATACACAACTGACGGATACCGTATGACTTCCACGAGGCAAGCCGAAGGGAGGTCGGGAACTGCTATCACCTGCTTTTCGCGGTCGGCTCGCCGGGAGAGTCGTTCCTCCTGGGCAGGGAACCGACGGCAACCGACGCGGCTGCTTTTTCCAGAAATACGTCCTCCGTGGGCGGCCGCGCAGGCGTCGGCATCGGCGAAAATGGTAGCCCCCCCGAGCCACGGCCGCCGTGGCTTGACGCGCGGGGCGAACCAGCGTTTGTCCGCGGGAAATTGCCAGGGATTTGCGATTGATGGTGCTTTTCCGCCGCAGCTTGCTATGATACGAGCACCTTCTGTGGGGCGCTCGCCTCGCGCCCCCAGGCCGGTTACGTCGGAGAACGATCCATGCGATTGGGGGGATATTTGCGTTCCCGAGGTTTCACGCTGGTCGAACTCCTCGTGGTCATCGCCATCATTGGCGTGCTGGTCGCCCTTCTGCTGCCGGCCATCCAAGCGGCCCGGGAGGCGGCGCGGCGCACGCAATGCGTTAGTCAAATCCGGGAGCTGACGACCGGATGTTTGAACCACGAAGGGATCATGAAGCACTTCCCCACGGGCGGTTGGGGATGGAACTGGGTCGGCGACGCCGATCGAGGGTACGGCAAGCAGCAGCCGGGCGGCTGGATCTATAACATCCTCCCCTTCATCGAGCAAACAGCCAAACACGACCTTGCCAAAGACGGCAAGCCCAACGAGCACACGGACCCGCAACTTCAGGGCGCGCGTCAGATCCTGCTGGAGCCGCTGGCAATTATCTATTGCCCCTCACGCCGGAGCGGCAAGTTTCCCAATTCGGAACGTCCGCTGAGGTGGGGCAACAACGTCGCCCCGAATCCTCCGGGCGATCGCAGCTGGGTAGGACGCAGCGACTTCGCGGCAAACGCCGGCGACGTGTCGATCGGCGGCGGCGAAAGCGGGCCGGCCAATCTCTCGATCTCTGCCACCTATCCTGCCTGGCTCACCGTCAATACCACCGGATTGCTGCGAGAAAACAATCCCGATGGGAAGTTGGAGCTTACGGGCATCTCCTTCCAGCGCAGTGAGATCGCAATTAAGCACATCACCGACGGCACCAGCCAGACGTATCTGCTCGGCGAGAAGTATCTCGATGCCGCCCACTACGAGACCGGACAAGACACGGGAGACAACGAGACCTGGTGCACCGGCCATAACAACGACAACTATCGCACCACGGCCCAACCTCCCCGGCGTGACACCCTTAACCTCGAGAATGGTAACATCTTCGGCAGCAACCACCCCTCCACTTGGAACGTTGCCTACTGCGACGGCCACGTCGAAGCGATCAGCTACGACATCGACCCGGTGGTGCACAAGAGCCGCGGCAATCGCCTCGACGGCAATGCGCTGTAGTTGATGCGTCTCTCCCCGACTCGTTCCGTCGCGAGCCGGGGCGTCCCCGCCCCCGGCGAATCCCCCCTTGCCTCTCTGCAAGCCGTCGCGAACCTGCGCAACGCGCACGATCCCTGCCGCCGCGCGTCAACGGCGGTCGTTCTCTCGCACGTCGTGTGACGTGAGCACTCCTCCGTTCCCCTCTCCTTGACGGAGAGGGAGCCGGAGGTCTTCTTACATCGGACGCCTCCGCAGCGTCCGCGGCTGCAAGCCAAAGGCAAGAGTCCACTTCTGAACCCTGAACCCTCCTCCTCCCCATCGCCCACGGCTCACTGCCTACCGCCCACTCTCCCTCTCCCCCGTCACCCCCTCCACCGGCGCCACCGGCCGATCCGGCGCCTCCGCCTCCCCGGCCCGCAGTCGCAACGCCAGCGTTGTCGCCTGCCGGCTATAGTCGATCGATTCGGCCAGAATCCGCGCTGCTTCCTGGTCGGCATGAAATCCGTCGGAGTTCTCGCTGCTAATGAAATCGAGCCGCCACATCGCCTTACGCTGCAGCGCGTAGAGCTCAGCGAGTTCCTCCGCCGACGCCCCTGCGCCCTCGGCTTTCAGGATCTCGTCGAGCATCTCGGTCATCGCCTCGGCCGCCCGCGCGATGAGGGCCTTCGTGCGACCCTGAATCGTCGCCACCTTGTCGCGCAGCTCGTCCTCTGGCACGTTGTGACAGGTCTGGCACGCGCGATTGATATTCAGCAGCGGGCTCCGCACCCAGTGGCTGCTCACCTTCATCGCCCCCTGCCGCTCGTACGGCATGTGGCAGTCCGCACACGAAACGCCGCTGCGGGCGTGCACGCCCTGGCTCCATAGTTCGAATTCCGGATGCTGAGCCTTGTATACGGGGGCGCCCGTCTCGCCGTGCTCGTAGTCGTAGAACGCCGTGCCGTCGGGAAACTTGTGTTCGTCGTACGCCGCTTCCATCTGCTCGACGCGCAGGCCCTTGGACCAGGGGAAGAACAGCGTTTCTTTGGTCGCGCAGTAGTACTCCACATGGCACTGTCCGCACACGAAGCTGCGCATCTCCTGCCGGCTGGCCTCGCGGTTGGGATCGTACGGCGCGTCGCGATTCCCGCTTCGCCAACGAGCGACGCTCGGCAGATGCGGCACGGGGTCGTCGCTTTCGGCCAATGCCGCCATGCCCAGGACGAACCCCGGCCGCGTGACGCGGACTTGCATGGTCTTAGGATCGTGGCAGTCGACGCAGCTCACGGGATGCGCCTCGCCCAGATCGTGGGGATCGGCGGTTGCGGCCGGTTTCTCGTCCGCGTCGGCTTCGCCGTCATCGGCCGCGCCGGCGGCAGCCGCCGGCTGCGCGATCTTTGGCGCCTCGCCGCCCGGGAATAGCGGATTCACGACTCCTGGCGTCCCGTCCGGCGTTGCGGCCAACTCGGCATGGGCCGCGGCGTAGTCCATCGCGCTCATCGCCTTGAATCCGGCCATGACCGCCGGCCAATTGAAGTCCGCGGCCAGCGCCTCGGCGTCGGCCGGCTTGTTCTCGGCCTCGAGCCCCAGCCGGCGATAGGTCGGCACGATCGACGCATGGCAATGCAAACACGCTCCGCTCTGCGGCCGCTTGGTGACGCGCTCGGTCACCTCCTGGTCGAACAACATGTACGCGTGCCCGCGGGCCTCGCGATAGTCGATGCTGAACGCGTAGCCCGCGTACAGCCGCCGCAGCCACGGCTGCTCCTCCAGCTTGCTCATGGGCATGGCGCTGGAGCCGCCGAACTCGGTTTCCTCGTCGTCGACCGTTCGCCGATACGCGTCGAACTGAGCCGCCCAGTTCATGCCCCACGGCACAGGGTCGGTGGTCACTTCATCGACTTCGACGACGCGCACGAATTGCGTACGCTCCTCCTGTTTGTGTTCGAAGATCGTCACCAGCAGCGCCGTCACGCCAAACGTCACCAGGGCGACGAGGACCAAGAGCGCCGCGACGAGCCGACCTCGACCTGCGGGCGCAGCAGTCGCGGGACGGCTCGAGGATTCGGGCGCCGGCGAGTTGGAATGGCCCGTGCTCATATTCGAGTCCTCTCTGCAAAAACCACAACAAGGGCCGTCAATTCCAACACGTCACTTCTGGGCATGCCCGACGTCCGCATGGCAATGCACGCACGAGAGCATCTCGCCCGCAGGGTCGGCGGGAAGCATTTCGTGAACCACCGCCTCGTGACAGTGCAGGCACGTTCCCTGCGTCACGCGGCGGTTGCGCGGCTTGATCTGAATCGGCTCATGAAAGTTCTCCAGCGTAAACGCCAGTGAGTGGAAGAATCCGTTGTCGGCCTTGGTGACCCACTTCATGATCGGGTGGTGCGGCAGATGGCAGTCGTTGCACACCGCGACCCGGCTGTGGCTGGAATGCTGCCACGAATCGTAGTGCCCCTGCATGACGTGGCAGTTCACGCAAGCCGCGGGGTCGGGGCTCAGGTAGCTCGCCCCCTGGCCATAACCGAATGTGAACGCGCCGACGCCGCACAGCACGCCGACCATGACGGTCGCGACGATGCTCACCGCTCCCAGCGACCGCCACCGGGAAAACAGCCGCGGACGGCGTGTGGAACGCTGTGCCGGCACATTCGATCCAGGCTCGGACATGTCGACCACGGCAGACTCAGGCTCTCAGCCCACAAGCGCAGCGTAAGAGAAGAGCGACGAATTGCAGCGGCGCCGCCAATCGCCGCCGCGACGCAAGTGTAATGCGTCGCCTTGCGGCCTCGCAAGCTCTGACGGCATGAACTGGCGTGCGTCGCCGCGGTTGACGCCGTCCAACGCTTGTTGCCTGGCCGACGTCATGAGGCGCTGGCGGCGTGCACCGCCCCCGATAACGGTGATTCTACTACCGCTCGTAGATCGGCAGCAGCTCATTGGCTGCACCGAGTGACAAGATCGCCAAAGCCGTGGTATAGGCGTTCCCGAACTGCGCATCGTAGAAGTGGCTCTCGGCCGACCACGAACCATCGGACTGCTGGTTTGCGAGCAACGTCTTCACGACCGGCGGAAAAAACTGCTCCCAAGGACGCCCGCCAAGTTGATACATTCCCTGACAGCATTGAAACAGCCCGTAGTGGTAGCGGTCGTTGGGCCACTCTTGCGTGAACGGCAGGTACTCGTTGTAGTTCTCGAAGTCGTTCTGTAACAGCCACTGGGCCGATCGCTGAGAATCAGGATCGTTGTGAACGCCGGCATTGGCCAGCGCAAGAATCCCGGCGCCCGCCATGCCGCGGCTGCGCGGATCGGGGTGGTCCGCCGTATATCCAAAGGCGCCGTACTTCGTCGAAAACGTTCGTCGTACGTAGGCGATCGCTTCGTCGATCGGTTGATTCGGCACGTCGAAGCCGGCATTGCGAGCCGATCTCAAAAACATCAAATGCCAGCCCGTGATCGAAAGATCCGAGTCCTCGTGATCGAAGTCGTCGATGTAACGCCAGCCCCCCTGATCCACCGGGCGATCCTTAGGCCACTGCTGCATGAGAAGCGTTGCGTGAAGCGCCTTCTCAACGCCCTGTTGAACGCGCTGGGTACGTTCGGATTCGCCCATGCCGTAATACTCGCTGAGAGCGAGCGACGAGATGGCGTGATTGTAGGCGATGGGACCGCCCAACGAATGATGGACGTAGCGGTTGATCTGCGGTTCGTTGCGAGCGATGAGCGCAATCAAGCCATTGCGCTTCTGACATTGCAGAATGTAATCTGCCGCCCGGTCGATGGTCCCCCCATAGGATTCCTCGCCGGGCAGGTGTCCGTGGGCGATGAATGCCATCATACAAAGGGATGTCACGCCGGGCTGGCCTTTGTCGATGGTCGGAAACGAACCGTCCGCGAGCTGCTGGGCCGACAACCACGCAAGGGCGCGATTCACGGCCGCGTCGACCTCGCTCCACTCGGCGGCGCTGAGGACGTCAGCGGGCGACGGCTGGTTTTCGTCCAAGACTCGAGCATCCTGGGCACGCGATGATGCGGAAACGCCGCAAAGCAAGAAGATCGCAACGCCGATGAGCGACGCGGGGCTCGCTCTTGCTGCGAGTGAGATCAACGTCCGTTGGACGGCAGATCCTCGTGTCATCGTTCCGTCCTTGCCGAGGCGCTCGGCGGGCATCGTTGCGCACGTTACCGTTGGAAGATGGGCAGCAGTTGGTTTGGCGCGCCGAGCGTTAACACGACGAGGGCCGTGGTATACGCACTGCCGAACTGGGAATCCGTCTGATGGCTCTCTGCCTCCCACGAACCATCCGCGAGCTGATTGGCGAGCAGCGTTCGAACGGTGGGCGGATAAAACTCGCGCCAATAGCGTCCCCCCAGTTGATACATGCCCTGGCAGCAATTGAACACGGAGTAGTGGTAGCGATCGTGCTGCCACCCCGTGGCAAATTGGGCGACCTTGTTGTAGTTGGCAAAGTCTTGCTGGAGGATCCACTCCCCCGACTTCGACGCCTCGGGCGCCCCGTGCAAGCCCGCATGGGCCAACGCGAGAACGCCCGCGCCGGCCATTGCGCGGCTGCGCTCATCGTCGAGGTCGTGTTCGTCGTCTCCAATCGAGTAGACGAACGTGCCGAAATGCTTCGAGAAGTTGCCCTGAACGTAAGCCACCGCATCATCAATGCTTTCGTCGGGCACTTCAAAGCCGGCATTGCGCGCGGAACGAAGAAACATGAGCTCCCAACCGGTGATCGACAGGTCGGAATCCGAGCGGTCCAGGTCGTGAAGGTAGCGCCAGCCGCCGCGGTCGCCCTCACGGTCCTTCGCCCAACGTTGCATTTCAAGGCTGGCCGCCAGCGACTTCTTGATGACCGCCGCCATGCGATCGCGTCGCCGCTGGTCGCTCATGCCGTAAACTTCTGCCAGCATCAGCGACGAGATCGCATGATTGTATGCAGCCGTCGTGCCGACTTCGTGCACGACGAGGCGCGAGATCGGGGCTCCCGGAGGACCAACCAGCGCGACGAGACCGTTCTGTTTTTGGCAGCCTAAGACGAATTCCGTGGCCCGCTCGATCTGCGCCCCATAGGCGCCGTCGCCTGGGGCGTGGCCGTGGGCCATGAACGCCATCGCGCAAAGGCAAGTCACGCCGGGTTGCCCGGTGGGCAACGTTAGAAACGATCCGTCGGGGTGTTGCTGCGCGGACAACCAGCGAAGAGCCCGGTCGACGGCCCGATCAACCTGCTGCCACTCGGCAGGCGACAAAACCTCGCCTGAGTCGTCGACCGCGTCGGTCGGGAGTTCCGCATCCGCTTGACGAGCCGCGTCGCCTGATGCGGCCGCTCCGCTTTGTGCACGAAGTCCTGACGTGGGCGCCTGGAGGGCTCCCAAAACAAGAGCTGCAACCGCGTAATTCCTACAAAGCTTCATGGCGCGTCGTTTCGTGGCTCGCGACTGTCAGATTCGGCGATCGTGCGGCTGATGTGGTCGAAGTAATGGACGATGGCCCGGCGATATTCTTCGGGCGGCGCCTTGTCGCGTCCCTGCTGCAGGTCGTCGCTTAATCGCGAAGCCAGAGTATTCCAATCGGACAGCACCGCCGCTCCGGCCGATTGGTTGGCTCGACGGGGCGTTGCTTCCTTGAGTGCACGAGCAATCGCCCGACGATAACTGCGATCGAGTTGTTGTCTTGCTCGCTGCTGGTCCTGCTGCAGTTGGTTCATCAGCATCTGCATGCCCGAGCCCATCGTCGTTCCGCCTCCGCCGGACTGCATCCAGTCGTCAACAATCCTTAGATTCGACGGCCTCGCTGGGATGCCGAGCAACTCGTCCAGCGGCGGTTCCTGCTCCAACATGGCGAGCAGCTCGTCCAGCGTCGGGTCGTCCAGCAAATCGGAGATCGGATCTTGCACCGGCAGCTTGTCCAACTGCTCGATCGCCAGACGCATCAAGTCGTCGTAAACGTCTTCGGCCTTGCCGAGTGCGAGCTCAGCGGCCTGCTGGCGGTCCATTGCTCGCGGCAATTGACTCAATCGAAGCGAATACAGGGCCGCGAGCTGGTTGGGCAACGTTTGGTTATCGAGGATGGCAAGGAATTCGCGCGCCTTGTCCGAGATCGGTTTCGGCAAACCGCCCCTTGGGAGCTGGAGCAGGGCGGCGAGCGATTGCTCGATTCCGCCGAGCTTAGCGGCCAACTGTTCGGTCGCCGCGGCGAGGCGATACTGGGATAGTTCCAAGGCCGCGGCAGGCTGACCGTCTTGATAGGCCTGGAGTTGCCGGATCCAGGCGGAGACGTCGCTGACGAGCAACCGCGCGTTGAGCAATCGATTGGCGGCGAATCCTGCCGTTTCCGGCGAACTATTGCTGACTGCAAGTTGTCGCAACGCCGCTTCCAGCTTCAGCAACGTGTCGTAAAACCCTTGAGCGTTTTGCAAGAGCGATGCGATTGAGGAGTCGAGCGCGTCACTCGGGGCGGGTGCATCGGGTGCGCCTGAAGTCAATCCAGGCGGCGCCTTTGGACTCTGCGCCGTGCTTGCAAACGCCGCAGCGGCGGATTCCAGCGCCTCGCCGCTCGTCGCCATTTCCTGAATCGTGTTCGTAGCCGCCACGAGGTCGGCATCTTCACCCTGCCGATCCAGCGGAAGCCAGGTTTGGTAAAGACTTTGCAGGTCGCCCGCCTGTTCTTGCAGGTCGGACGCCGCGCTCACGTGTCGCAAGAGCATGAGGTTTTCAATGCGAGCTCGATCATCCTCTTCGGCTGCGACCAGTGCCTTGACTTCGCGGTTAAGATCCGTTTGCGCGGAGTGCAGATCGGCCAGCTCCTCGCGCAGGTTCTGCGAACGATTCTGCAACGCGTCCATAAACCTGCGAAGCAACCTGGGGTCCTGAGCGAGAATGCGGGCCAGCTCCGCGCGCAGGTCGCGGCGCATCTCGAGGACTTCCTGCAGCCGTTTGAGATAGTCGTCGTCGAGGTCGAACTCCGCGAGGGCGCGGTTGTATCGAGAAGGATCGTCGTCTCGCGTTTTCAGCAGCGTCTGCGAGTCTTCGACAAAGACCTGGTACATCTTCTTCACGCGCTCGACCGCCTCGGCAAGCTGGAATTCCCGGCTCGTCCGCTCGTACTGGCCTTGAAGCTCCAACAGCAGGTCGCGGGCCCGGCCGAGGTGCTGCAAGGCGTCGCCGAGGGCGGCGGGGCGGTCTTCGTCCGACGACTGCAGCGCTAGCCAGAGCTTGCTGCGAGCGGGTTCCACGTGAGCCAGGCCGATGTCCGTCACCTGAAGACCGACGAATGCGTACGGCGTGTCGATCGTGAGTCGCTCGAGCTTGGCAATGATTTGCTTCGCGCGGTCGATCGATTGCAAGGCACTGGACGTTTCGGCGGCGTGGGCGTGTCGCCAGGCCGTTCCGGCCTGGAGCTCCTCGAGGACGCCGTGGGCCGTTTGCTGGGCATCGGCGAGCGTCCGATCGAGGGCCTCGAGCTCCGGCGCGATGGCCAGTTCGAGTTTGATCCGCTGCTGGCCCGAGAAGCTGCCGGCCCACCGATCGACCGTGATTCGCATGCGGCGACTGGACGATGATTGGGGCACATCGAGCGAACGGCGCGACATGGCGTCGGCAGGACTCGGCGTCGCCGTATTCTCGCTTTGCGGTTCGGAGGCGGCGGCGGATGACGACGAAACGCTTAGCGAATCCGCAGCGGGCGCATCAGCCCTCTCCTCATCTTGGCACGGCGCGGCGTTCGCGAGATTCTCGCTGTCCTGAACATTGCCCGCGCCCGAGTTCGGCGCCGTTCCGCGCGTATCGTGAACGCGGATTTCGTAGCTCAACTCATGGCCGTTTTGAAGCTCGAACTGCGAGAGGTCCAGTTCAACGGTCTGGCGGATCTCGGCATCGCCGACCTGATCGGCAAGCGGAATGGGAATCGTAGCAATGGGAGGCGTCTCGCCGTCGCGCGATTCATTGTCGTACACAATCAACTCCGCCGCGCCGACGCCGACGTCGTCGCTTGCGGAGAACGTAATCTCAATCGTGTCGTCAGGCTGGACCGCGATTTCATCATCGGGCGTAAGCACTTCAACTGCCGGCGGCGCATCGGGGACCACGACGAACCTGCACGACAGCGGCCGATCGTTCGTCAGCCCGTGTGCTTCGGTGAAGATCGCATTCAGGGTAAAGCCCGATTCAAGAATCGAGGTCCAGCGATACCACCCCTCATCGTCGCGCAACAAATTGGCAGATCGATCGTCGTCGAGTCGCAAATGGCACGATTTGACGGGGGCTTTCGGACGCAGCGCGATTTCCAAACGGCTCCCGGCCAGCGCCGAGATTTGTCGCGACAGCTCCGGGTACGCGGACGGCACCTCTCCGGTGTATTCCGGCGGCGTTACGCGAATGAGGACATCGCCTAACTCGGGACGGCTCGCAACGTCGATGCGATGCCATGGGGTCTGTCCGTCGCCGGCACGCAGTCGGTACTTCAACGGCTCCTCGATGGCTTCGACGCCGTAGGCAAATCGCACGGGCGGCTCTCCGCGGGCAACGAGGGGGATTGTCTCCTCGCGGCCAGCATCCGATTGCAGGGTAAGCGTCGCCTTGTCGACGAGCGTGCCTTCGATTGTTGCGATCACGTCGAACGATTCGCCTCGGCCGACAACCGCATCACCTGTGGAAAGGACGATTTCCGTGGCCGAGACCAACGAATTCGGCGACCAGAACCGGCGCATCAGGACGAACGTTTGTCGCGGATCGACCACGATCGCAACGGCCAGGACAAGCACGACGCCAGCCAGCGCCAGTAGCATCCTGAGCAACGGGGAGAGAGCGACGACGTTCTCGGGCTGAACGCTCGAATCCAGTTTCAACGCCTCGGTTGCCACGCGGCGGAACATGGCGGGGTGCACGCGCGTGCGGCTTGGCGCCGTGCGCTCCACGTGAGCCACGGTGGCCCATCGCTCTTGGGACTGGGGCAGTTGCCGATCGACGTCCTCGGCAACGCGCTGCCAACGGAGCGAGTGCCGGGCGAGGGCCAACCACGCGACGGCTGCGAGGGCGGCGGCGCCGATGGCCGCTGACGTGAGGACAAGGCGCCACCCCGAGTCGTAGAGGGCCGCCAGCCAGTCGACAAGCATGGACACGCTCATGGCCGCGAGCAACACCGCGATGGCGGCCACCACGGCGCTCGTCGCGTGCACGCGCAGCTTGCGACGGCGGACCAGCCGCAGCTTATTCACAATCGCCGGCGGCGTCGCAGCAGACATTGGTGGCTGGTTCATAAAAACTCCCAACAAGAACAAAACACGTCGCCGCGTTTAAACTAACCCCTTGGCTTTCCTGACAACCCACTCGGTGCAGAGGCATCCGAAGATCAGGATCAAATACCTCCAGCGGTTCCACAGCGGCGTGCGCCGCACCTGCTCGCTCGACTGCGGAGTAAGCGACGCCAGCTCGAGCACCTCGCCGATCGCGGTCGGCGCGATCACCTGGCCCCCGGTCACTTCGGCAAGTTGTTCCAGGAGCGCCAGATTGCATTGCGTGTTGAGCATTTCGAGGCTGTCGGACGCAGTGATCGTGATCGTCGACTGGACGCGCAGCGCATCGTCCTCCGCCGGAAGCAAGTCATCGATCACCCGACCGACGGGAACGATCTGGTAGGCGCCGGCCGGAAGCGCCGACAAGGCGCCGAAGTATCGGCCGGCCACGTCCGCGTCGGGCGTCAACTCAATCGAGGCGACGTTGCCGGCGAGCGTCGTCGCCTCGGCAGCGACCGTCTCGCCCGTCAGCGGCCGGCCCGACGAATCTTTAAGCCATACCGTGACATCCACGTTTTCGCCCGCGGCATAGTGCGTCCGATCGGTCTGGATCCGGACCTGATCGGTCCCCGCGCCGGCGTCGGCGGCGGTGATCCAGCGCAGCATTTGGCCCCAAAAGCGGTGATGCATGCGGTCGCCGCGGCGAAAACGGAGTCGAAAGGTCTCGGGCGCCGCGAGATACGCCACCCGGCCGGCGCCTATGCGATGCCAACTGAGAAATGCGTACTCCGCCTGATCGCCCGCCCCTTCGGCAGCGACCGCCGCCCGTCGTGGAACGGCCTCCAGGAGAGTGCGCGCGGTTGATTTTGGGCGACAGTACCTCGACATCGTATAGACCGGAAAGCGGCGATACGTTTCGAGCCATGCCTCGCGGCTGTCCGCCGCCGAATCCTCGATCAGCATCGCACTGTGCAATCTCCCTTCGTCGGTCAGACTCAGCGCGAAGCCATTGGCCGTCAGAGCGCTCGCGGCGGGCTCGACCGGCAACAAGCCGACCAAAGGTTGATTGACATAGGCGTCAGGCATGGAATCGCGCCCGGCGATCACGATCAAGCGGCCGCCGCGTTTTCGCACGTACTCGTCGAGCGCTTGCTGGCTGCGCGGCGGAAGCTGTCGATCGTCGACGTCGCCCAGAACCACCACGTCGTAGCGAGCCCAGCCGTCGGCGTCCTCGGGAAACTTGGGATCGCTTGCGAGCGCGCCGGTTCCATGCACGTCGGGTAAGAAAAGAAGCTCGTCGAACTCGATGTGCGGCTCGCGGCGAAAGAGCTGGTTCAGGTAGCGATATTCCCAGCGGCCGATCCCGTCGGCGAGCAACACGCGAATCTGGTTCCGCACGACCTCGAAGGATACGGGCATGACGTTGTTGGCAAGATTGGCCTCGCCCTCGAGCGGCTCCACCTCGATGACGTATTCGTGCCAGCCGAGGTCATCGGCACGCGCGGATAATTGCAGGCGCAGGTCGCTGTTCGCGCCTTGGTATTGCAGTTGTCGGCGGTCGACTTCACGGCCTTGACGCCTCAACACCAGGGACGACGCTTCGCCGCCGTAGCCATGCGCGGTGACGATGACGTCGATGGCCGCGGAGTCCCCCTGCGCGACGGCGGCCGGAGCCTCGACGCGGTGGAGGACGATGTCGCGCACCGTGTTCGCATTGCCCACCGGTACAATAAAGAGCGGGACGTCCCTGAGCTCGGCGGCGACCTCCAGCGGCGGCGGGGCGTTGAGGTCGGTATGCATACCGTCGGTGAGCATAATCGCAAGTTGCAGCGATTCCTTACCAGCTAACTCCGTCACCTGGCGTAACGCGGAGGACAGGTTCGTTGCCGCGCTTGGCCTATCTAATTTCGCGACGTCATAGCTGGCGGGCGCTTCGTCCCTCGACGGGGGAGCGTTGAGCGCCGCCGTCCATCGGTCGTCGCCAATCGGCGTGACCGCGGCATCGAAGCGGAATCGGCGAAAATTGACCTGAGACGCGACCTTGCCGTCCAGAACGGCTTCGAATGCGTCGAGCGCCCGACTCGCCTTCTGGCGACGCGACGTTGCTTCCGATTCGACCACCTGCCGTTGCAGGGTTTCTGCATCGACGGCCGCCAGGTCGTCGCCGAGTACCGAGGCGCGCTGCAGTGCGCTCGCCAAGGCGTCGCGGATCGATTCGAGCAGCGCTGCGCGTTTCTCGTGCAACATCGCATCGGGCGGGGCGTGGATCGTGTCGCGAAATCGCTCCAGGGAGTCGTGTACGCCCCCGTCGAGCAGCGTCACAATGCCGGACGCCCGCTGGACTGCGGAGGCCTCTTGAAGATGCCTCACGAGCTCCTCGGCATGGACGACCGCTCGGTCGAGATCGGCGTTTGCCGATGCGACGGCCGACTCGATGTGCTTGATGCCGCGATGCTCCGCGACGTATCGTTCAAGCCGCTCGTAATCGGCAAGCGCAGCCCCCAGGGCAACGCGCAAGCAGTCGCATCGTGGCGTGTTCGACCCGGCCAAGTTCGCGTCGCCGGCGAGCGCCCAACGCGTTGACGCGATGGCGTTGGAGGCGTCCACGACGTCCATGCTGTCGCTGCCGTCCACCAGCAGGGCGATGGACTGTGCCGTGGTTTGCCGGGTGACTTGCAATCGCGTGGGGCCGGCAAGCATCCAGAGGGCGCAGCCGAAGGCGACCACGCGAAGTCCGAACAGGGCAGCGGTTCGGCCGACGCCGAGCGCTCGGCGCTCGCTCCACAGGGACGCAGCAGCCAACAAGAACAGCGCAAGCCCGATGACGAGCGCGGCCTCGAGCGCGACGCCGCCGTCCCAGGAAAGCTGTTCGATGACTTCAGTGTTCGTCGGCATCGTTGCGATCTGCGACTTGCGTCACGAGACGCCCAGGGAATTCCAACCGGATCGTTGCCGGGAAATACGGCTCGCGACGAGCAGTTCAGCGGCAAGGAGCGTCACGAGGGCCGCGAGCAGAACGCCCCACAGCGGCTCGCGGTGCGCCGGCAGGGCCGCCGTCGTCTGGAACGTGGCCGCGTCGGCTCCCAGAAACGTGATCCCGGCGTCGGTCAACTGGGCAAGTTCTGCATCGGCGAGCGGCGTCAACTGCGACTCGTCGGCGTTGCGCGCCACTCGAAATGGCAATTCATCCATCGAGCCATCATTGTTCGTCATTTTCAGGCGATAGATTCCCGGCAACGTCGTCCGCGAGTAGCGTAGCAGTGCGCTCGAACCTGTGCCGGCGGCGCTGAGCGACAACTCGCCTCTCCGGGGCGTCACGAGGATGGCGGGCTTTCCGCTGGCCGCCGCGACGATCGGCGCCCCCGGCGACAAATTGAAACGGGAGCTTGTGGGCGCCGTGATGTACGCCAGCCAATCGCGAATCATGACGACGTACGATTTCAGCAGCGGCAGATTCGTCCATTCGAGCCCGAGCGGCGCGGCTTGCACCAGCACTCGACCCTGCCCGACGAAATTCTCGGCAACGAACGTCTTGCCATCGCTGCTCTCCAGCAGCGCGGAAACGGGATCTCCCGACTGAGGTCGATCGGCAAACTTCCAACGCTGACGAAGGCGGGCCTCATCGATGTCGAGAGACGTCGTGTTGGCCAGTTGCGCCGTGGCGGCGTGCGTGCGCGATGGCGGACGAAGGGTCGACGTCAATTCGTCGCCCGCCTCCAGCGTCTCGACGACCTCCAGCGCCAGCGGACTCAAACCGGTTCCATCCCTGTACCAGTCGCGATTGAAGCGATGGCGATCGAGGTCGTCGCCCAGACCAACCCACAGTCCCCCGCCCGTGCGAACGAACTCTTCCAGTCGTTCGACAGTCGCCCGATCGAGATCGCTGAGACTATCAATGACGATCGCGCGCACATCTGCGAGAGGGCGCTCCAGCAGTGTGTGGGGATCAACAACTTCCGGGCGGAATATCGATTGCCACACCTCGGACTGCTCGCCCGTATGCCCGAGAGCGGCGGCAAACAGTTCAGACGTCTTGAGCAACCGGCCCGACGGAGCGGGCTCTTCGACGAGTCGTATCAGCGAATGTTCGGCGGCTTCGATCACGAGGGAGTCGTTCTGATCGAGAGGGATGTCGTCGTCGGCGTTGATTCGGCAGGACACGAGATGCATTCCCGCGGCTTCGATTTCAACGCTTGCGGCGACGCGCGATCGGCCGCGCGGATCGAGCGGCCCAAGACGCGTGACTTGCAGCACGTTGTCGCCGATCACCCACTGGATGGCGGCCTCGCCGCTGCGTACGTCGCCGGAGTTGACGACCTCGGCCGATAGCTCGGCCTGTTCCCCGGGGCGAAGGAGCGTCCGCGTCGCCTCGAGATTCGTGACGGCCAGGTTGTTCAGTTGCCGATCGGGAAGTTCGGCGTCGACGACTTCGACGGCAATTGGTAGCGGAGCCTGTTGGAGTGCCTCGCCAAGTTGCCGCCAGCCCGCGTCCGACTCGAGTTGCCAACTGGAGGCTTGCTTGTCGGTGAGCACCAGAACCCGGCGCGCGGCGAGCCCCTCGGGCGCCTCTAAGTGAACTGCGGCGAGTAGGCAGTCGAGGAGTTGGGCCCGCCCCTCGGTCGGCTGCACGCTTTCCAGGATTTGCCGCAGGCGCCCCCTCCCGGCGTCGTTGGCGACCACTCCTTCGGCCGTCGCCCATTCCGCGCCGGAAGCAAGCATCACTTGCACGGATTGGCCGCTGGGGAGGTCTTCAATCAGCTCGAAGCCCTGCTGCCTAAGCCGCTCGGCGACGGATCGGCCGTCGACGAGACGCGACGTCGAGAGCGAGTCGTCGACCACGAGAATCGTCTCGCCGACGACGCCGTGGCCGAACCAGGAACTCTTTACCATCGGTTGGGTGAGGGCGAAGATGAGCGCCAGCACGGCCGCCAACCGCAGGAACATGAGCAGCACTTCTTCGATGCGCTCGAGCGTACGGCCTTTGGTGTTCGCTTTCGAGAGAAACCGCATCGCGCCCCAGCGGATGGTTTCGCGCTGGCGATTCCGATAAAGGTGGATCGCCACCGGGACCGCGGCGAGCGGCAAGGCAAACAGAAATGCGGCGCTGAGGAAGCTCAAGGGTTGGCGTCCTGCAATGTCGTACGAGCGCGAAGTTTACGGTATAAGAGGAGGTGTGTCTCGAACCTGCGTCACGAGCGCGCCCGCGCGTGACCTAACGTCTTGATCGACGCTCGGCGGTGCAGGTAGTAGGCCAGAATCTCGCCCAAATCGTCGGCGGTTGTCATGGTCATCAAGTCGACGTTGATCGCAACCATGCTCTCGTGGAGCTCGTCCATGAATGCTTGGAACTCTTGCTGATAATGACGTCGGATCGCGTTGGGGTTGATTCGAAGCCTGCCTGACGACTCGAGATCTTCGAACAACGCGTCGCGGCGGAAGGGAAACGTCAGCTCCTCGGGCGCAAGGATCTGACAGACGACCACGTCGTGGCCGCGGAGGCAGAACTGTTCCAACGTTTGCTTGAGTCCAGGCACATCACAAAAGCCGTCGGTAAACAGAACGATCATGCCGCGGCGCTTGAGGCGCCCCTGAAGAGCCGTGAGCGCACTGGAAAGACTGGATTCTCCCCCGGGTTTGGCGGGGGTGAGCATGTTGAGGACCCGCGGAAGTTGCGCGGCGCTCGACATGGGCCGTACAAAATCCAGCGGAGGTTGGCCGACGATGGCCAGCCCGACGGCGTCCCGCTGCCGCAGCAGCAGGTGAGCGACGCTGGCGATGGCCATTTGCGCGTACCGCCATTTCGTGACCGTCGATAAGCCAAACTCCATCGAGCCGCTAGCGTCCGCGATCAAGAGCGCCTGCAGGTTCGTTTCGTCGTCGAATTGCCGTACGTAGTAGCGGTCCGAGCGAGCGTAGTGCCGCCAATCGAGTTGCCGGATGTCGTCGCCGCGCGCGTAGGGGCGGTACCCGGCGAAATCGCGGCAACCGCCCTTATGAGTGGAGCGGTGCTTTCCTGACAGAAAACCGTCCACGACGGTTTTGGCGATCAGCTCGAGGCTGCCCAACTTCGCCAGCATCTGCGGGTCGAACACAGCATCCGTAGGGGGCGCGGAGCGCGGAGCTCGGCCCCCAGCGGGCCGCCGCGCGACGAGCGGCAGGCGCCGCGGCGCGGACTGCCCGCCGGCGGCAGGCTTATGTTGCCGCTGCCGAAGTCGGTCCACAAGTTTGGCGACCAGCGGGATAGTCAAGGAATTCCCTTCTCGAGCGCCGAGTTTTAGCGCGACGCGGCCCGTCGGCGATCGACCAGCGTCTTCACAATGGCGTCGGTATCGAGCGACGCCGCCTCGGCGTTGAATGTGGGGATAAGGCGGTGTCGGAGCACCGGCGCCGCCACCGCATAAATGTCGTCGGTCGTGGCATGGCACCGCTTGTGCAGGAGGGCCCGCGCCTTACCCGCCATGAGCAGGGCGATGCTCGCCCGCGGTCCCGCGCCGTACTGCACCTTGTCGCGCAGCTCCTGCGGCAACTTGCCCTCTTCCGGACGGGTCATGCGGGCCAGATCGATGGCCGCTTCGTACACATGATCGGCGACCACCACCTTGGGCACGAGGGCTTGCAACGCGAGCAACGTTTGGCAGTCGATCACGTGTTCGATGTCGTAACTGTATTCGGTCGTCTGCCGGCGGCAGATTTCCCACTCATCGTCGCGACTGGGATAGTCGACCTTGATTTTCATCAGGAAGCGGTCGAGTTGGGCCTCGGGAAGCGGGTATGTGCCTTCGACCTCGATGGGGTTCTGCGTGGCCAGCACAAAAAACGGCCGCGGCAGCGGATAAGTCTGGCCGCCGATCGAGAGCTGGCGCTCTTCCATCGCCTCGAGCAGCGCGCTTTGCGTTTTCGGCGGCGTGCGGTTGATCTCGTCGGCGAGAATCAAGTTCGCGAACACCGGGCCCTTGAGAAACCGAAACGTCCGCTTGCCTGTCGTGTGATCCTCCTCCAAGACGTCGCCCCCGGTGATGTCGGCGGGCATGAGATCGGGCGTAAACTGGATACGGTGGAACGAAAGATCCATCAGGGCCGCGAGCTTCGAGATGAGCAATGTCTTGGCGAGCCCGGGCATGCCCTGAAGAATGCAGTGGCCTCGGCACAAAATGCCGATCATGAGTTGTTCGGTCACGTCGCTCATGCCGACGATGACGCCCGACAGCTCCTCGCACATCTTTCTGTATTTGCCGTGTAGGTCGTCGACGATGCGGTCGACCTCCGCCACGGTGGCGTGAGGAGCAAGCACGGGTTGGCTATTGGTCGACATGCTGTTCTCGTGGGAAGAAATTCAAGTTCGCTGCGGTGCGCGTCAATCCGAGCGTCCGCTTTCGACGTCGCCGTGCTCGAGAGCTTCGGCAATGCTAACGAGGCTATCGTTGTCCGCATCCAAGAGGTCGAACTGCTCGGCAGCGCCGAGAAATTCGTCTCGTGAGACGTCGCCGTCGCTGTTGCGATCCATACTGGCAAACCACTGCGGCGGCGTCGGCATGGCCGCCTCCTCGGGCGCTTCGACGCCCGGCGCGGCGGCGCTGGGAGCGCTCAATAACAGATGCACGTGAGGTCCCAAGGTGACGGCGAGCCTGACCGTAATGGGAAATTCATCGGACATCAATTGCCCATCGCGGTCGTTGTCGAGCGATGCAAGCAAGGCCGTCACGTGCCGCCGTTCACGCCGGGTCAACCGGTCGTCGTTGTCGCTGTCGAGTCTCCGCGTCAGGGGATAGCCGTCGACGACGGCGCCCACGGCAACTTGAGGGACGGCCAGACTCGAGCTCGGCGGTTGCGCTGCGGAAAACTCAAACTCCCCGCCGCCTAGGCGCATCGTGATCGCCTCGGCCGTGGCAGCGATTCCTTCCGCGGCGTGCGTGATTTCGTCCTTCGCGGAGATCACGTACACGCCGCCTTCAGCATCGTCGTCGGTCGTTAGATCGACGCGCAGAGTTGCATCGGCGCGCCCCGCGGCGAGCGAACGCGGCGGCGTGCGTTCAGCAGCATCGACTCCGTACAGCTTCGACAGGTTCGACGTCACATCCGCCCAGTTCGTCCCTGCGTCGAGCACCGTGAAAAGCGAGCTGCCCAGAGGGTAGGGCGGATCGGCGGGCCGATTGGCGAGTCGGCGGAGCTCGTCGAGCGACACGACGTCGTCCCGGTCCTTGTCCGCAATGTTCAAGCGATTCTCGGCGCCTTGGATCTCCGCGGCGCTCAGCGCGCCGTCGCCATCGGCGTCCAACCACGCCCACAGCGGCGCTTCGCGAGCGCGTTGCCAGGAGATGCTTCGCTCGAGCACCAGCAGCAACGGGCCGGATCCCCACTGGTCGATCAGCCAGCGAGTCTCCCGCCGATCGACGTCTGGCCCGGCCACGGCGAGATAGGTCCTCAGCCGTTCGACGTTCGTCGGAGCGCCGCGAGCGGGCGTTGCGACGACCTCGCCTGCGGAGGCGCCGCCCGGCGCGACGGCGTCGGAACTCGGCCCGCCTTCCGGCCCGCCTTCGGCAGCCGCCTGCTGCATCAGCTCGTCAATCCAGGCTTCCCGAGCCGCGCGAAACGGTTGGCCATCGATGAAGACGGCGACGTCCACAACCACTGGGCCGCGGCGGCCGGCGATCAGCAGTCGTATCCACGGATCCCCGGCATCGACGTCGCCGTCCCGCTGACGATCTGTGCTGCTCGACGGTTCATAATTCGCCAACACGTCCGTGGTCGAGCGAACACTTGCGACCTCCGCAGATGCGGGAGCGCGCGCAGTGAGCGAGCGAGCGCCGACCAGCTGCAAGTCGCATGCGGCGATGGGCGTCGCATCCACCGACGGCCTGGGCGGGGGCGCCGCTCCTGCCCTCGAATCGAGGGACCATAAGGCAGCCACGACCGTCAGACGCGTCGCCCAACGAGCCCACGTCCGAATGATCGTCGGGCGCTCTTCGCCGGGCTGGCCCGACGCCCGCACGGCCATCGCCTTGTTCCGATACGTCGGTTGCATGTGGGCTACGCCAGCAGCTTGGGAATCGGAACGCCGTCGACCAACGGAATCGGACGGCCCGTGTTGGATTCATTTTCACTGACGTGCGAGACGCCGAGCGCTGCGCACAAAGTCGCGAGCACGTCGGCAACGCCGACGCCGTCTTCTTCGATGGCCATGCCATCATCGCTTGTCCGCCCGTAAACCTGGCTGCCGGCAATTCCTCCGCCTGACAGAACGCAACTCCACGCTCGAGGAAAGTGATCGCGGCCGGCCTGAGCATTGATCTTTGGCGTCCGGCCGAACTCGCCCATCCAGATGATCGTCGTCGTTTCGAGCAGACCACGTTGCTGAAGATCGTTCAGCAACGAGGCCCAAGCGGCGTCGAGCTCTCCGGAGAGCGATCTTACGGATGCGAAGTTGTTGGCGTGCGTATCCCAGCCGAAGGCGCCCGCGACCGTCGACGTCAGCGACACTTCCACAAACGGGACGCCGTGCTCGACCAATCTTCGGGCAAGCAGGCAGCCCTGACCGAAGGAGCCGCGACCATACGCCTCGCGGACCGCCTCGGGCTCCTGGCTCAGGTCGAACGCGGCGGCCGCGCTGCTACGGCTGAGCTGCCAGGCGGCCTCATACACGGTGCGATGAGCTCGCGGCGCCGCGCTGGGATGCGCTCTCGTGAAGTCGTCTTCGAGCGCCTGCCAAAGCTGCATGCGCCGCTCGACCTGCCCATGCTGAACGGCGTCCGGCGGTTTGATGCCATCGACGACCAGCTCCGCAAACCCGCCCTCAGGTGCGCCCGTCGGGCTGCCGCGCCGGCCGACGATCAGCGGCGCCAGTCGAGGTCCGAGAAAACCAGGTCCCGAGCCATCGCGGCCGAAAGAGCGCATTGGCGCAATGCTCACATAGGGCGGCAACGGACTTTCCGCTGCGGCGAGTTCTTTGGCCAGCACGGCGCCCATCGACGGATAGTTGATGACCGTCATGGGCGGTCGCCCCGTATGCATCAGGTAGGAGCCTCGTTCGTGGTCGCCCTCCTTGGTATTCAGACTGCGCACGATGGCCAGCTTGTCGGCATGCCGCGCAAGCTGCGGCAGATGCTCGCTAAAGCGGACCCCGGGAACGTTGGTCGACGCCTCTTTGAATTCGCCGCCGTTCTCGTGATGAGGCTTCATGTCAAACGTGTCCGTTTGACTCGGCCCGCCGGACATCCAAAGCAGAATGCAGTGGCGCTTGCGACGCGGATCGGCGGCCAACTGCTGCGCAAGCGCTGGCATCCAGCCGCTGGCGCTCACGCCGCAGGCGCTGCCGATCATCGTCTGCAGCCACGATCGACGGTCGATCAGGTTTAATCCGAACATGGCGTCCACGCAGTCGCTGGTCGTTTCTTAGTGATTGAACATAAACTCGGCGCTGTTCAGCAGCGCCCACAACAGGTCGCTGAGCGCGATGCGCCGCGCGGCTTCGTCCTCGGCCGTTGCCAGAATGCTCGCGATCAATGCCCGCTCCGAATCGGTCGGACGACGCGAAAGCGTAGCCAGGTAGAGTGTAGCGACGCGCTGGTCGGTCGTAAAAAATGGCGCCTCGACCGACCGCAGCAGACCGCTTGTCGATAAGTCGGATCCCGTGTGCACCAGCGCGCCGTGCATCAGCGTCAGCGCTTGCGGGATGCCGGCATGGTAGTCGACTGGCTGACCCGGGGAGCGGAACTGCTCGATGAACATCCGCCGGTCATTGTCGGCAAAACGCGCGAGCGACGCCGGCGACGTCGAATCGCCATGCGATGCGGTTTGCTGCGTCGCCACCGCGATGCAGTCGTAGAGTTGTTCCGCGTTGAGCGTCTTGATATTCATCTGTGCGAAGACTTGGGCCCGTGACGGCTCGTCGGTCGTGGTCCGGCTCGACAACTGATAAGCGCGCGTCAAGACCAGCGCCCGCAGCAGCCGCCGCAGATCGAATCCGCTGGCGGCGAAGTCGCGGCTCAGGGCGTCGAGTACGTCGGGGGCAATTGCGGCGTTATCTGGCCGCATGTCGTCCACGGGCTCGACCAATCCGCGACCGAAGAGGTGGGCCCACACGCGGTTCACGGCGGCGCGGGCAAAGTGGGGATTCGTCGGCGCGGTCAGCCACTGGACAAGCTGAGTACGCCGCGCAGGCGCGTCGTCGGACTCTTCAATCTCTTCAATCTCTTCAATCTCGGCATCCGTCATCGGCAGCTTCGGCCGGATAATCTCGTCAGTTTCAGGAAGGGTGACTTCGCCAAACGGACTGTCGTGCACCCGCAAGACCGGAGAGGTCGTCTCCATCTTTCCCTGGGGGCGTGAAATGCGGGCGAAAAACGCCGCGAAGCTCCAGAAGTCGCGTTGCGTGACGTTGTCGAACGGATGATCGTGACACTGCGCACACTCCATGCGAGTTCCCAGGAAGACGCGCGACGTGCGTGCGGCCAGCTCCTCGGGATTCAACTTAACGGCGCCGAAGAACAACAGCGGGCCCGGCTCGGAAACGCGCCCCTCGGCCAACAGCAGCTTGCCCACGATCTGGTCGTAACTCACATTGGCGCCGAACTGCTCGGCCAGCCATTCCTCGAACTTCTCATGCCCGCCGAACCGGGACAGATCGACGTCATCGGGCAGCAGCATGCGCCGCCATACGGCGGCGAGATTCGTCGCGTGGTCGCGATCGGCGAGCAATCGGTCAACCAGTCGTTCGCGCCGATCCACGGACGCATCGACCTCGAAACGTCGAACTTCGCTGACGCGGGGGATGTGGCCCGCGAGATCCAAATAGACGCGCCGCATGAACTCGAGATCGTCGGCCGCCTCGGTCGGTTGAATGCCGTGCGAGCGCCACAGGGCGGCGAGCTGGGCGTCCACGTGTTCCGAAAGGGCGCTTGCCGGCAGCGGATCGGCCGCAGGGGACCAACCAACGTCGGCGGGAAGCGCGCGGGATTCGGCCGAGTGGTTGAGGCGGTCTGTAAGCCTCTTGGCGATCTCGTCCCCGCGGCTTGAAGTCGCGGGTTCCGACTTGAGTGCTTCGCTATGTCGTAGCGAGGCGAGGTCGCTCACCGACTGGAGTTTCACGACTGGCGTGGCGGCGGGAACTCCAAGCGAGAAGATCGAGCTGGGCCCGTCCTGGGGATAATCGAACTTGAACGACTGCGTCTTTTCGCCAGCGGAATTCAAGAGCCAGCATTGCAGCGGCAGATGCGACTGGGGGTCAATCAAGAGCTGCAACGCGACGCGGCGCACGTCCCCCGTTTCTGCTTGAATTCGCAGGGCAACCTGCAATTCGATCAGCGTTCGACCTTCGCGCTCGACTCGCGTCCAAGTTTCGCTCTCTACGGTCACTCGCACGGCTTCGCCAAGCGGCGCCGGGGAGTCCGGTTTGGCGAACGACTCGAGTCCGATCAACAGTCGAACGACTTCGTTTTCCCACTGCCAAAGCGGTAATTTGACGCCCGTGACCTCGTAAAGCTTGCTCTGATCGCGGCGGAATGCGCTTCGCGACCCTCGTCGACCGTCCACGAACTCGACGATCTTGTCGCTCTGCACGGCGAACACGCCATTCTTCGCCGAGCCCCAGCCACTGACGTTGCCAAAGCCGTTGGTCGCCTCAGCCCGCACCCACGGGCTTCGATCGAGCGCGTCGATCATCGTGGCCCAACCGTAGGCGGGACGGCCGTTCCACGCGGCAACAATTGCCAGCAAGGACGACGCTGCAACGAACAAGACCGCCGCCCGGACGCGACTGAACCCGTGCAACCGTCTCGAATCGGACACCATCAACGGCGACTCATCGACGGCTGAAAGCCTCGGCGAAGCGGGACCGCGAGATGCCGAGGAATTGATCAGTCCGCACGCGGAGGACCGCTCCTGGAGAAAACGATCGTCGAGTTGCCGGCACAACTCGGCAACAAACTCGGGTCGCATCGCCGGCCCGTCGCCGTACGACTTTAACAGCCGTACGAGCTGGGGATCGTCAGATACGTCGGATTCTTCGCGCATAGTTGCCCTGTTTGGCCTACGAGACCGCATCGCGCGCCGGATCGGCTCTTAACGGAACGCTTTTATCATCGCTTGGCCTGTGCCGTTCGAACTGACGGCGAAACGATCGCCGGGCTCGATACAATTCCGATTCAACGGCTTTTGCCGTTTGACCGAGTCGCTGGGAAATCTCGTGAACGTCGAGATCGTCGAGATACTTCCATTCGAGAAGGATCCGGTGTCTGTCCGCGATTTCTTCGAGCGTGCGCACCACCTGACGGCGTAATTCCTCGTGTTCGAGTGCATGTGGCAACTCGGCCGCGGCGGCGCTTTGCTCGAGTTCGCCACACGGCCCGTTCGCACGCGTTAGCAGCCGCGATGACCGGCGATAATGGTCCGTCGCCTTACGGCGGACGACGGTTCGCAGCCACCCGGCCAATTTCGGGGCTTCGGCTTCGAGCTGATCAATTCCACGCAGCAGCGCCAGCATCGTTTCGGACGTGATGTCCTCCGCGGTGTGAGAATTACCAACGGCGGCGTAGGCCTGCCGCCACACCAACGGCAGGTAGCGCCGATAGAGCGTGCGCCAGGCTTCGGCGTCGCCTCGTCGGGCATCACGCAACAAGTCGGCGTCAGTCAATCGGCACCTCGTGGGCCTCCGTGAATTCTTCCGGCGACGAACCGCCGCAGGCTGCGCTCAATCAATGCCATCGGCTGGCCGGCGCGGTGGAAAAGTTGACTGCGAGCGAATGTACCGTTTCACGCAGAGATTTTGGGGTGATGACCGGAGAAAATCCTGCAACAAGGTTCGGGCGGACGGGTTTCGGCAAAAACTCGAGCGTTTCCCCGAGTGACGAGCATGGACTAGCGTCATAGTCGCCGGAACGCGGCCGATCACGCAACTATTTTGGAAAAATCGCTGTCCTGGCGACGCATCGAAGTCGAAAGCCATCGCCCGGCAACAAAACTCCACCGTTCGGCCGCATGCTCTCATCGCCTTGCTGACCGCGGCCGAAAAGGGACGCGCCGGCGACGCTTGCGCGTCAAAAGTGCTAAAATCGCATGGCGTAGTTTGGTATTTCCGCGGCGGCGGCGTTGGTTCATGGCTAGCTCAGTAAAGATGCGCGATCCCCTGCACGAAACGCTGAGCGACGCGGAAGCCGCGCCCGCCAGCGCCGAGCATCTGCGCCTCGAGCAATCCAGTACTCGGGAAGCCAACTGGCAGCGCTGGGGGCCGTACCTGGCCGAGCGGCAGTGGGGCACCGTGCGCGAGGACTACTCGCCCGACGGCGCGGCCTGGACCTACTTTTCGCACGACATGGCCCGCAGTCGCGCGTATCGCTGGGGCGAGGACGGCCTCTTGGGCATCTGCGATCGCGAGTGCCGGCTGTGCTTCAGCGTTGCCCTCTGGAACGGCCGCGATCCGTTTCTCAAGGAGCGGCTGTTCGGCCTCACCGGCCCGCAGGGCAACCACGGCGAGGATGTGAAGGAGTGCTACTACTACCTCGACTCGACGCCCACGCACTCCTACATGAAGGGCCTCTACAAGTACCCTCAGGCCGAGTTTCCTTATGAGCGGCTGGTCGAAGAGAATCGCAGCCGGGGGCGATTCGACGACGAGTTTGAATTGACGGACGCGGGCGTGTTCGACGACGGCCGTTACTTCGACGTCTTCGCCGAGTACGCCAAGGCGTCGGCCAACGACATCTTGATTCGATTGACCGTCGCGAACCGCGGCCCCGCAGCGGCGACCGTCCACCTTCTGCCGACGCTGTGGTTCCGCAACTCGTGGACCTGGGGCTGCACGCACGAAGGGTGCGAGGTGAAGCCGCGGCTCGCGGCGGACGGTCCGACGCGCGTGATTGCCAAACACGCGACGCTGGGGGAGTTTCACCTTGATCTGGATGGCGCCCATTCCTCGAAACCGCCCAAGCTGCTTTTCACGGAGAACGAAACCAACGCGCGTCGCGCGTTCGGCGTCGACGACGGCAATCGGTATGTGAAAGACGCCTTTCACGACTACGTCGTGCATGGCGACGTCGATGCGGTCAACCCGCGGCCGTTCGGCACCAAGGCCGCTGTTCACTATGAGTTAGAGATCCCCGCAGGCGGGCACGCCGTCGTGTGCCTTCGGCTCCGCGCGGCCGACGACGCGACGGCCGAGCCGTTCGGAAACTTTGACAACGTGTTTGCCCAGCGCGTGGCGGAAGCTGACGCGTTCTACGCTCAGCATATCCCTGGCGGCAATGGGCCCGAGGCGGCCCGCGTCGCGCGGCAAGCCTATGCCGGGCTGCTGTGGACCAAACAGTTCTACCACTACGTGATCAAGGATTGGATTCACGGCGACTCCGACCAGCCGCCGCCGCCCGCCACGCGCCAGCGCGGACGCAATCACGATTGGCCGCACCTGTTCAATCGCGACGTCATTTCGATGCCGGACAAGTGGGAGTACCCCTGGTACGCGGCGTGGGATCTGGCGTTTCACATGCTGCCGATGGCGACGATCGATCCCGAATTCGCCAAGGGGCAGCTCGAGCTGTTTTTGCGCGAATGGTATCTGCACCCCAATGGCCAGATGCCGGCCTACGAGTGGGCGCTCTCCGACGTCAACCCGCCCGTGCACGCCTGGGCCTGCTGGCGCGTGTACAAAATGACGGCGCCGCGCGGCGATCGCGACGTCGGCTTCCTGAAGCGGGTGTTCACCAAGCTGTTGCTCAACTTCACCTGGTGGGTCAATCGCAAGGACGTCGCGGGCAATCACCTGTTCGCCGGCGGGTTTCTGGGGCTCGACAACATCGGCGTGTTCGATCGCTCCAAACCGCTGCCCGGCGGCGGCCGGCTCGAACAGGCCGATGGCACCGCCTGGATGGCGTTCTACGCCTCGACGATGCTCGCCATGGCCATGGAACTGGCCCAGTACGACAATGCCTACGAGGACATCGCCTCGAAGTTTTTCGAGCACTTCGTCCACATTGCCGACGCGATGAACACCCTCGGCGGCAGAGGCCTGTGGCACGAGGGCGACGGGTTCTACTACGATCAATTGAAGGTCGACGACAGGATCGCCCCTCTGGGCATCCGCTCCATTGTCGGCCTCATCCCGCTGTTCGCCGTCGAAGTGCTCGAACAGGCCGAGATTGATCGCTTGCCCGGATTTCGCAAGCGGATGGAGTGGTTCCTCAAGCACCGACCCGACCTGGGACGGCACATCGCCTACTGCGACAAGTCGCATCACGCGCCGGGCGAGGTCAACGGCGATGCCAATGCGCGCCGCGGCGGCGGCCGCCGCCTGCTCGCCATCCCGTCGCAGGAGCGGCTCCAGCGGATGCTTCGCTACCTGCTCGATGAAAATGAATTTCTGGCGCCGAACGGTGTACGGGCGTTGTCGCGATTCCACCGCGACCGCCCGTTCGTCCTATGGGCCGACGGACGGGAACATCGCGTCGACTACGTGCCCGGCGAGTCGACCAGTGGGCTGTTTGGCGGCAACTCCAACTGGCGGGGCCCGATCTGGTTTCCCGTCAACTTTCTGGTGATCGAAGCGCTCGAACGCTACCACCACTTCTACGGCGAGGATGTGCGGGTCGAGTGCCCCACGGGCTCCGGCCACTGGAAGAACCTGCTCGAGGTTTCCCAGGAGCTGCGGCGCCGCATCGCGTCGCTATTCCTGCCGGACGGCAGGGGCCGCCGCCCGTGCCACGGCGTGGAGCAGCGCTACGTCGACGATCCGCACTGGCACGATCTCGTGCTGTTCCACGAGTACTTCCACGGCGATACCGGCCGGGGGCTCGGCGCCAGCCATCAGACGGGATGGACGGCCCTCGTGGCGACCATCTTGCGTTCGGCCGCGCGATAATTGACGTCTAGCAGCAGACGCCGCCAATTGGTCGAATGTCGACGTTGCGCGGCCGAATGTGCTGGCGCTTCATTCCCGCTGATATTCAGAATTCGATTCGAGGCATCATGCGACGCATCTCGTTGACGCGTATTTTGGAGTCGCGCGTGTTCTTGTGTGCCACTGGCGCATCGCCAGTGCTGAAGTGCCGAGCGAGTCCCCGCTTCTCACTGGCGACGCGCCAGTGGTACACGCGCTTCTCTTCGATTTTGTCGGTATTGATCTTGTTTCTCCCTGGCCCGCCGAGTCTGCACGCGCAAGAACCCACTTGGACGGCGCCCGACTTGATGGACTCGCTTATCGTGCTGGCCGGCGATTCGGACGAGCGCGTGCCGTTCGACGAGCTGATCGAGGAGCTGGCGGCGTCGGACGCAGTGTTCCTCGGCGAGCAACACACGGACGAAACGACGCACCGTTTTCAACGGGCCGTCTACGAGCGGCTGCTGGCGGCCAAGGAAGGCAAGGTAGTGCTCGCGCTCGAGATGTTCGACCGCGACGTGCAGGGCGATCTCAACCGCTACCTGGCGGGCGAGATCGACGAAGCGGCGTTTCTGCAAGCCGCCCGCCCCTGGTCGAATTACCAGGAAGCCTACCGGCCGCTGATCGAGAAGGCCAAGGAAGCCGGCGCTCCCGTCGTCGCGGCGAACTTCCCCGCGCCGCTTCGCACGCAGGTCGCCATGGGCGGCGCCGAAGCGGTCGCGGCGCTCGACGCTGACCAGCGAGGGCAAACGCCGCGAGAGTATCTGCCGAACTCGCCCGACTACTGGAAGCGCGTCGACAACGCCATCCGCAGCCATGCCGGCATGATGACGGCGGAGTCGGACGACGAGCGGCTCTACTCGGTCCAGTCGCTGTGGGACAACGCGATGGGCGAGGCCTGCGCCGACGCGCTCGACAACCATCCCGATCACCTCGTGCTGCACATCAACGGCGGTTTCCACTCGGCCTATGGGGACGGCGCCGTCGCACAATTGCGAAAACGCAAACCAGAGGCCAAGGTGCAAACCGTCGCGATTATCCCCGCGACGAACCCCAGCACGTATCGCCGCACGGGCAAGCCCGCAGCCGACTACGAAGCGATCGTCGAACGCCAAGCCACGAACATCGACCAGGGCAAACGCACGGTGGCGATTGGCGGCGAGCTGGCGTACAAGCTGCACCTGCCCGAGAGTGCAACCGCCGAGCAGCCGGCGCCGCTGCTCATTTGGCTGGGCGACGAGGGGCTAACCGCAGAGGAGTCGATGCCGCTTTGCCGAGAACTCTTCGGCGCGTCGGCCGCGATCATCGTCGTCGAGCCGCCCTACAAGGAACTGGGCTTCGACCTGGTCGTCGGCGGGCGCTGGTTCTGGCCGGAGACATTCGCTGAAGACACCGGCGCACTGGTCGCCGGCGTCGAAGAAATCTGGGCCTACGCGGCGCGGCATTTTCCCATCGTGCGGAAGCGCGTCTGCGTCGCCGGCGAAGGCGCGGGCGCCACGATGGCCGCGGCCGTCGCCGTGCATACCGAACGCCTGCCGGTTCAAGCGATCGCCCTGCGGCCAGCCAAGTTCACGAAGTTGAAGGATCTGGCGCTGCCGCTGCCCGAGTATCGGGACGAACGCTTCACTCCGCATCGCAGCCTACAAGTGACCGGGCCAAGAGAGCTGCAGGATTGGTGGAAGGACGAGCTTGCCGCCTACGAGAGCGTGGGCGTCTCAACGCAGTTCGGGCCTGAGGATGGCGTCCCGCTGTCCGTCGAATGGTTGCAACGGCGATTGGTCGCCGGCATCCTGCAAACCACGCCGCCGCCTATGCCGAACTTTGCCGATCGGCGATATCTCGTGGTGGAAAATGCCTCGCCGCGAGCTCACCATTGGGCGCGCCTGCAAGCGATGTGGCTCGGCGAGCAGACGGGCGCCGCGGTGGTCGTTGTGACTGCTGCGCCCGACGCGACAACGTCCGCCACGATCTCGACGGACATCTCGCCGAACGCCGCGACTCAGCCCGGCGTGCTGCCCAAATGCCCCGGGCCGTTCGGCGGCACCACGGTCATCGTGTTGCCCGACGACGCGCCGCCCGAACTTGTCGACCAGTGGCTTGCGCTCGAATCGGACGACCCGCTCACCCGCGACAGCCGTTTCCATCGCACGCGCATCGCCGTCGGCGACGGCGATCGGTCGCTCGTGCACGTGCTCGAAAAGCTGCACTCCGAGAACCGCAACAACGTGCTGATCGTGCCGGCCGAGTTCTACGCCCCTCACGTCCGGCTGCACGCGCTGCGGGCGAGCGTCGCCGACCTCGAGGATGAAATGACGCTCCACTGGCTGCCCGGTCTCGGCGGCCGCGAGGGGGCCCTGCAGATCGGCCAGTAGCGTCAGCAAGTCAAAATGAGGAGATGCACATCGCCGCCGCTTCGCGCCGGCTCGGCGCGGCCACTCTTCAATCCTTAACGAACCCCGAGTAGACTGCGCACGAGCGCGAAAGCCCCTCACGTCCCCTGCCCCAGCCCCGCGCAAGGAGCCCAGCCATGCTCGACCTCTCGAAACTTCACGACGCGGTCCGCCACGAAGGCGGCGTGAGCCGCCGCTTGTTCCTGGCCTACGCCGCCAGCCTGTCGAGCGCGTGCGTGCTAGGCAGCCGCGCCCGCGGCGGGGCGCCGACGCCCAAGTTTTCCGACGATCCGTTCACGGTCGGCGTCGCTTCGGGCGATCCCGCTCCCCGCGGCGTCGTGTTGTGGACGCGTCTGGCGCCCAAGCCGCTCGAGCCATTCGGCGGCATGCCCGCTGACAATGTCGAAGTTTCCTGGGAAATCGCCGATGACGACTCGTTCGGCACGATCGTCCAGCGCGGCAAAACCATGGCCACGCCGCAACTCGCGCATTCGGTGCACGTCGAGGTTGACGGCCTGCAGCCCGATCGCTGGTACTGGTACCGGTTCCGCGCCGCCGGCGCCGAAAGCCCGGCGGGCCGTACGCGCACGATGCCCCGCCGCAACGCCATGCCGGAGGAGTGCCGCTTCGGTTTCGCCTCCTGCCAACACTACGAGACGGGACTGTACACCGCCTACGAGCACATGGCGAAAGACAACCTTGACCTCGTCTTTCATCTGGGCGACTATATCTACGAGGGTCCCGGCCGAGACGACCAGGTGCGCAAGCACTCGGGGGACCACGAGATCACGTCTTTAGAGGACTACCGCATCCGTCACGCACAGTACAAAACCGACCCGCTTCTCCAGGCGATGCACGCCCAATGCCCGTGGATCGTCGTGTGGGACGACCACGAGTTGGACAACAACTGCGCCTGCGATATCTGCGAACAGACCGACGTCGATCCCGTCGACTTCCTCGCCCGCCGCGCCAACGCCTACCAGGCCTACTACGAAATGATGCCGCTGCGGCGCCGCTCGCTGCCCAAGGGTCCGCACCTGCAGCTTTACCGCAAGTTCGCCTTCGGCCGACTCGCGGAATTCTTCGCCCTCGACACACGGCAATATCGCACGGATCAACCGAATGATGACAAAAGCTCGCCGCTGAACGAGGCGGCCATGTCGCCGAAGAATTCGCTGCTCGGCGCAGCCCAGCGCGACTGGCTCCAGCAGGGCCTGATCGCCTCCGGCGGGGCGTGGAACGTGCTCGCCCAGCAGGTGATGATGGCGCTGGTCGACCGCGCCCCCGGCGAGGTCGAACGCTACTCGATGGACCAATGGCCCGGCGCCGCCTACGAACGCAACCATCTCATGCGATTCATGCACGAGCGCCGCGTGCCGAATCCCATCGTGCTGACCGGCGACATCCACAACAACTGGGTGAACGACTTACGGCTCAACGATCGCCGCGCCGATTCCCCCGTCGTCGGTACGGAATTCGTCGTCACGTCGCTCTCCAGCAGCGGCAATGGCGTTGAGAAGCCGGATTACCTCGACGCGCTGTATGCCGAGAATCCCGGCGTGAAGTACCATAACGCCCAGCGCGGCTACGTTCGCACGACCGTTACGCCGACGACGCTCACCAGCGACTACTGTATCGTCGAGGACGTGACCAAGCCCGGCGCCCCGCTGGTGGTGAAGGCATCGTACGCGGTCGAGTCGGGCAAGGCCGGCGCCCAGAAAGCATGAAGTTGAGCTGTTTCTCCGAAACAGCTCATTCGCGTCTCGGAGAGACGCGGCCACGTGGTCGCGTCTCTCCGAGACGCGAATTGGTAGGCTATTGGCGCGCGCTGGCAGCATCGCGCCCGGCCAGCGACGATTCGCCCTCAACGCTCGCCGCCGGCAGCGGCGCCACGACTGTTTGCGCCATCTTGACGCCCCAGCCGTTGGCGACCGCCAGGTACTCGCTCAGGGCGTGATGCCGACCCACGGATCCCGTCATGTCGATCGACTGGATGCGGTCGGCATACTCGCCCAGCGCCGCGCGCCCGGTCGGCCCCGCGTAGCCAAGGGCCGGCATGCGGTGTCCCACCGGCGACAGCGGGTAGAATCGCATCGCTGGGTCTTGGCGGTTGTTCACCAAGAGCAGGTTGTCCACCTGACTGAGCGCCTGGCCGTGAAACCCGCCGGGCCGCAGCCAGTGCGCGTCCATCGCCGCCGCCACCAAGGCCGCCCGCAGGGGCGGCCGCTGGGGATTCGCCCTGGGCGCAAGTTGCAGCGATCCCATCCGACCGCCGCCGAGCAAGTGCAGGGCGCCGGTCGTCAACCGCGCGCCGTAGCTGTATCCCACGATCGCCAGCGGCGTGCTCGCGGGCATCTGATCGATCGCCCACGCGAGCTGCCAACCGCACGGCGTCGTCCGCGCCGCCTTCACCTCGTAATCCTTCAACCGACCGCGAATCTGCGACGACGGCCACGACCAGATCACATAGCGCAAGGGCGGCTCCGAATTCGTGCGCGCCGCCAGCCACCGGTAGAAATCCAGCCCGTGGGACTTGTCGCCCCCGCTGTCCACGCGGTTGCCGTGCACGTAAATCACCGTCGGCAGCGGCGTGGCAAACTGGGCGAGCGTCGCATCCCACGACTGGTGGACCCACCGGCCGTCAGGCTCGCGCCGTTCGCAGTGCAGGCCGTGGGCCATCGCCTGTGCGTCGCATCGCGTGCCCAGCCGGCGCGTGCTCACCAGGAGAATCTGATCGCTCGCAGTTTGCGAGCTCGAATTCGCCGCATGAGGGACGGCGATTTCCAGCGGTGACGCATCGGCGGCAGTCGCCGCGTAAACGACGCCAACCGCAGGCAACGCCGCCAGCGCCGCGATCACTCGCGTGAACAGCCGCGACCGCCTGCAAAGGATCGCGCCCGGCAAGATATCCATCATCACCGTCATTTTATCCATAAACCGCGCTACAGACGCTCGAGGGGCGAGCGCGCGATCTCACTCGCTACAAACGTAGCATTTTTTCAACGCGCGCGCCGCCCGGCGTCGCGGAAAAAAATCATCGCGTTTCATTTGCACATCATTCCCCGCGGGGTAGAGTTGCGTGCCCCCCTCCGACGCCTCTTGAGCATCGGACGCCCATCCCTCCCCCACGCGCCTTCGCCCTCCCGAACGCGACGGCAGCGGAGATATCGACCATGAGGAAGCTAACGATTCTGCTGGCCTGCGCCGTCCTGGCGTCGGCGAGCACCGGCTGCGTCGGCCGGTGCAAGAACTGGTTTGCCAAGGGCTCGCCCTGCGGCACGCTGCTGAGCCCGCCCGCCACGCTGAGCCCGCCGATCTCCATGGGCGCGCCGGTCATGGCTCCGATGCCGATGATGCAGCAACAGGCCCCCATCTGCATTCAGCAAGCGCCCATGTGCATCCCGGCGTGCGACCCCTGCATGCAGTACGATCCCTGTGCGGCCACCGGCGTCAGCAGCGGCTACTTCGGCGGCTATGTCTCCGGCGCCGACTGCAATTGTGCCCAGTCAGCCGGCACGGTCGTCGGCGGTACGCTCGCTCCTAGCACCGTCGACGCCAACGGCAATCCCTTGCCGTACCCGATGTAATAAAATACCGAACTCCCGTTCCGGACTGGTCGAGATCCTCGACGCGACAACCGAGCCGCTCCCGCCGCGCCATCCTGAACGCGGCGGCGAGCGGCTTTCGGTTTTTTTGTTGCGCTAAACGATCGGAACAAATGCGCCCCGGCCGAAAGGCGAGCGACTATGCTAAAGGAGAGCCGAACGCCGCCATGCGACACGTTGCGGCAGATCGCATTGAGCCGCGGCGTTTACGCCGCGCCCGCGAGAGCGCCTCGGCCGAGTTCACGACGATTCGCAACTCAATAGGCCCGGCGCTCCCGCCGGGTCGCCCCCATGACGTTCTGCGCCGGCCGCGTTTCGAGCCACGTTCGATCGGCGGTATGCCGCGGCCGAAACAGCCCGCAGATTGAATTCGGCCTCGTTACTCCGCCGACGATGGGCAATCTCCCGCGCTCGGCCGTTGGCATCGCAAATCAAGCTGACCCGGCATAAATGCCGGGCCTATTATTGAGGTCTGCGTAGTTAATGAACCCCTGCCGGCAACGGCTCTCGGCGATCGGCCATCGGCTGTCAGCCAGAAAGCACGCGCGTTCTTCGCCTGGCTGACAGCCGAGAGCCGAGAGCCGAGCGCCAGCCCGGCTCATTAGCTGCGCAGTGATCAAGAGACGGAGTCATTCCCCACGTGATGAAATGATCTCGATTCCTCCGGCCGTTCTTAGGCGACTCGCCCGCAGGCTCCCCGCCCTCGCGCTGATCGCGAGCGTTTGCGCACCCACGACGGCTCGCGCCCAAACTGCGGCCGCCGACGCCGACCCCACGGCCGTCACTCTCGGCCCTGAAACGGTCACGCGGTTCAAGCTCGGCGCCAAGGTCGCCGCGCGCGGCGCGGTACGCGACGTGCGCATTCTGCTGGCCGCGCCACTGGCATGCCCCGAACAAACGGTCCGCTTGGTCGAAGAAGACATTTCGCCGCAGGTCGAGGAGCTCAAATTCCGCGAAAACATCCCCGACGTCCGGCAGATGCTGATCGCCATCCCCTCGCTGACCGCCGGCGCCGAGGCCCACGCCTACGTCACGTTCGAGGTGCGCACCCGCACGCAGGCGCCGCCCACCGAAACCGCGCAGCTCCGCATCCCGCGCCGCGTGCCGCGCGAGCTGCGGGTCTATCTGGCGGCAAGCCCGTTCATCGAAGCCGGCGACCGTCGGATCCGCGCCGCCGCGACCGAGGCCCTCGCCGCGCTCGACCCGCCGCCGGGCGACGACGAAGCCTGGCGCCAGGTCGAAGCGTTCTACGACCACGCGCTCGCCAAGGTGAACTACCAGCTCGGCGACGACAAACCGGCGGTGAAGGCCCTCGCCGACGGCGTCGGCGACTGTCAGGCCATCTCGGCCGTGTTCGTGGCCATGTGCCGCACGCTGAACGTGCCGGCCCGCATGGTGTGGGTCGACGGACACCAATATGCCGAGTTCTACCTCGAAAACGCCGAGGGCCAGGGCCGCTGGTATCCGGTCGAGTCGGCCGGCACGCGTTCCTTCGGCGGCATGCCGCTGGCCCGGGTGATCCTGCAGAAAGGCGACAACTTCCGCGTCCCCGAACGCAAGGGCGAACGCTTGCGCTACGCCTCCGACTACGCCGCCTTCAACGCCCGCCCCGATGCCCAGCCGACGGTCACCTACGTGCGCGAGAAGCTGCCGTAGGGGCCAACCCAGTCGCGCCGCTGGGCTGGGAATGGGACGCGGATCAAGGCAAAGAATTCAAAGAGAAGAGAAGAAAAGAACACTAATCGACGCTAATAAACACTAATCCGGATAAGTGGTCATTAGCGGTTATTAGCGTTCCTTCCCCTTCTTTCCGATCCGCGAAAATCCGCCCAATCCGCGTTCATCCGCGGCCTATTCCCGCTGGCTATCACGCCGCGGGCGACTCTTCCTTGGATGGCCGCTCGCCGAGGGCTCGGTCCAGCTCCCGCTGCAGCCCGTACGTGCCGTGGGCGCTCCACCGCGCTTTGCCGTCGCGGCCGAACACCACCACCGTTGGGATGCCCGGGGGGTCGAGGGCCTTCATCACTTCGATCGCCCCGTAGCCCACCGGCCAGTCGAAGCCCGGGATGCGTTTGACGA
Source organism: uncultured Planctomycetaceae bacterium (assembly GCA_964430075.1). Taxonomy (GTDB): domain Bacteria; phylum Planctomycetota; class Planctomycetia; order Pirellulales; family Lacipirellulaceae; genus Lacipirellula. The sequence goes on from CAYSFP010000010.1 coordinate 44,777, forward strand.
ATGCTTCGATCCGCTCGAGATCCTCGGCTGTCTCCTGCGTGAAGCCGACGAACTTCACGCCCCGCGGCCGGTACTCCGCGGCAATCAGCGCCATCCGCGGGATGTCCTCCTGGCAGGGCCCGCACCACGTGGCCCACAGATCGACGACGACGATCTCGCCGCTCGGGTCGAACGACTCGTCCTCGGCCAGGTTGAGCCACCCTTGCGCCTCCATCGGCGGCAGCGGCGTGCCGACGGCCACGGGCGTCGGGCCGCCGCCGGAGCTGAATACGCGCCACGCGACGAACGCAAGCGCCGCCACCAGCAGCACGAGGCCAAAGTGATCGCTCAGCAGTTGAGGACGCGTGGACATGACGCCACGATTTTAGCCGCGACGGCGGCGCGGGGGCAATCCAAGTGCAGACCTCTCGCTGGAGCGAGAGGAATCTTCGGCAGGACGCCTCTCGCTGAAGCGAGAGGAATTTCGTCTCGCTCCAGCGAGACGACTACACTTTGCGAGCCATGGGCAACAAAACCGCCGCGGCCAGCAGGAGGGCCAAGCTGGCGGGTTCGGGCACAGCCGAAAACGCCGGCCGGCTCGGCCCCTGGCCCGTCTGGAAGCGCCACACGGCCAAATCGTCCGCGTTAACCATTCCGTCGGCGTTCGCGTCGCCATCGCCCAGCGTCGCGCCGGTCGTTATGCCCAGGCCGCGCTGCCAGATCAAAAAGTCGTTGCCGTCGATCTGCCCGTTCATATCGAAGTCGGCGTTGAACACCCCGCCCGCCTCGACGTTGATCACCACCGCGTTCGGCAGATAGCCGACCGTGAACGAAAAGCCGTTGATAAACGGCGCCGCTACGCTGCTGAACGTTCCCGCCACGCCGTCGTCGGCGAACATGATCTCGAACGAGTCGCCGATCTCCGGATTGTAGTCTTGGCTCAACCCGATGGAGATCAGGCCGGCCACGGCCGCGTCGCCGGCGATCTCCAGCCTGCTGTATTTGGGGTCGCCCAGCTCGATAAAGAATGAATTGGAGCCGGCCATGTCGAGGTCGCCGATGAGCGTCGAGGTGCTCGGCGCCAGCACGAGGGCCGCCTGGGTTTGGAACGTGCCGGGGGTCCAAATCGTCGTGTTGTCCAAAAACACGTTGCCCGAATTGTCCAGTCCGCCGTTGAAGCGGAAGATCGCGTCCTTGCCGTAGATATCGCCGTCGGGCCCGTTGTTGGTCACGAGCGACTCGAACTCCATCTCGCCGCCCACCGATTCGATGTCGCCATTGTTCGTCACTTCGCCCGTTACCCACAGCCGCTCGCGGTGATTGGCGGTCGCCGCGGCGTT
>CAYSFP010000010.1:46105-60591 GCA_964430075.1 uncultured Planctomycetaceae bacterium
GGCCGTCATTCGTGATCGAGCCGGCTTCGATCCGCCCGTCGCCGCGGATGACGCCGGCGTTGGTCACCGTCGGCGTGAGCAGCGTGCCGCCGTTGAGCTCCACGAGGCCGCGGGAGCGGATCGTCGTGGCGCCGTCGGCCCGCGCGATGCCGAAATTGTCGATATGCAGCTCGCCCACGGCCGTTCCCGTGCCGCCGACGAACAGATTCTCATAGGTCCACATCATCGCCTGACCCGAAGGCAGCGGTTCATTAATTCCCGCCGGCAGGCCTGACACGAAGACCTGTCCGAACGAGCCGTTCACGTCGCCGATCAGCACGTCGTCGCGCACCACGGCGAGCGCCTGGTTGCGGATCTCCACGGTTCCACGGCCCTCGCGCCCGACCGTCAGCGTGCCCGTCGACGAGCCGGCCAGCGTATCGCCGAAGCCGACGTTCCAGCGGGTGCCAAGCCCGTCGAGCAGGACGTAGCCCATGCCCAGTTCGTTTTGCCCGACATTGGCTTCGTCGCCCAGAATCGCTTCGTCGAGCGTATGGATCGTGGCTCCCAATTCCGCCGCGACGCGGCCGATTCCCTCGAACCCGACGACGAGATTCGTGTTCACCCACTGCGAGCCGATGCTGCGCACCAAGACGAAGCCCTGCGAACCGGCCTCTTGACCGATAATCGCGTCCGCGTCGCTGCCCCCCGTCAACCCAGCAAATCCCGATTGAACCAGGCCGCCGCCGGTGACGTTCAGATAACCCACGCCCTGGGTTCCTACCGATAGCAGGCCGTTGATCCGCCATTCGGACTGCGGGGTAAGGATTCCCGCAAACCCGGTGACGATCACCTCGCCGATCCCGATGGGATTGAACCCGATGTAACCCTCATCGGAAATCAGCGGATCGGTGAACGCCGGCGTGTCGACCACCAGCCGGCCGAAGCTGGGAAACGTCGGCGTCGCGCTCGTCCCGCCCACGATGATCGGGCCTGTGATGGGGAATTCGCCCTCGATGGGAAGCATGTTCGAAGGCGGCGACACGTCGCCTTCGCCAATGATGTCGGCCCGCACGGCGACCGGCAGTAACAACACAACCGCCGCCGCCAGAGCCTCTTTTATGCACGTGTGCCACTGGCGCGTCGCCAGTGAGAACTGGAGACTCATTCGGCGCCTCGGCACTGGCGGCGCGCCGGTGGCGCACGCGCGGCAACTAGCGGCGCCCCGGCCGCGGGCGTGAAAAACTCTTAGGAGCGAAAACCTCATCGATTGCCTCTTCGCCGCTGGGCGACCCGCCTGCGGACGGCGGGCGCGTAGGGCGGGCCGTCCGGGGCCGCAAGACTTGCCCCGATACCCTCTATGATTCCTTCAATCCCGCAAAGCTGTCAATCAATTTCCGACCGCGGGAGGCCAATTTGGGCCGACTTCAGGACACTCTGCCCCAGCCGCCGGAGGGGGATAACCACGGAGGCACGGAGGGCACGGAGACGACAGAAAAACCGCTGATGAACGCTAACAGGACGCTAATAAAACAATTCCCATTAGCGTCTATCAGCGTTCATCAGCGGTTAAATCTTCTCTTCCTCCGTGTCCTCCGTGCCTCCGTGGTAAGTTTTCCGGCTATTCAATCCGCCGCCGCAGGCGGATCGTCTGCTCGATGTTGTGGTCCGCCCCCGGCTCGAAGCCGGCCGGGCGGGTGCGGTCGATGATGTAGAAGCCGCGCAGCCGCCGCACGTCCCCCTCGTCCAGGCCACTCTCGCGGCCAAACGTGTAGCCGTCGGTGTACACGCGGTTGTACACGTTGATGTCGCTGGCAAACGCGGCCTGATCGACGGCGCCTGTCCCCGACCAAGGCGGCGCCGGCTGCACCTCGAAGAACCCGATCGTCACCCACACCGCGTACACGTTCGAACGCTGCGTCACCAGGTTGTCCAGCCGCGTCATCGGCGCGTAGCGGAAAAACGCGTTGCGTTCCGCGTCGTTGTAGTCCCGATCCGTGTTGGCGTAGAACAACGGGAAATCGTCGACCACGCTGGGGCTCGCGGAGGTGCTCCGCAGCATCGTCACTTCGACGCCTTTGCGCACCATGTTCGGCAGCGGCACGTACTGGGCCGCCCCGGGCGCACGCAGCGGGTTGGCGAAGAACGTCGGCCAGGCGCCATTGAGCGCCAGCATGTCGTCGTTGCCGCCCCCGTAGCCGCGCCGCGAGCGGATGAACGAATCGTCATTGGCGTCCCACCGCGGCCCCGGGTGCACGTCGCCATTGGCGTCCGGCCGCACGTCGCCGGCGTCCACCTCGTCGCTGTGGAACAACCCGCCGTACACCGACGCGCTGAACACCGTATTGAGGTTCACCTTCCCCGGATCGCGGAAATTCGACACGCGGTTGAAGGGCGGCAGCAGGTTGAGCAGCGGATCGCCCGGCTGCCGCGGCACACTCGTCGACGCCGCCGGCTGCATGTAAATCTGCGGGTTCAGCCACGTCGACGACCCCACGAACAACGAGGGCGTCTCGACGAACTCCAGCATCCGGTACAGATGCGAGGGCTGCGCGTTCTGCGGATTCGCCCCGTCCGCCTCCTCGTCGTACAGGAAGTTCTCCAGGTGGAGAAACGGCGCGTAATCCTCGTCACGGCGCGGCGTCCGCGGATCCTGCTGCTGGCCGGCGGCGGCGTCGTTCACCGTCGTATCGTACGGCGACTGGTTGTCGTCGTCCGACATCATGAACGATCCCAACAGCAGCGAGCTGCGCACGCGCGGCACCAGCATCAGCTCGTTGCCGCTCACGTAGGGCCGATTGTTCCATGCCAGCCAGGGGAACGGATCGTCCGGCCGCACGCGCTTCTCGACGTCGGTCTGGGCGTTGTTATCCATGTACGCCCGGTTGAGGAACCCGAGGGTGACCGGCGGAATCACGCCGACCGAATACTCCGTGCCGGTGGCCCGAATGCCGCGGCGAGTCATTTCGTTATTCATCCGCGACGGACGGTCGAGCGACTGCACGGCCCACAGGTTGTAGTCCTGCCCGCCGCTGACCCACTGACCGCGGAAGCCGCGTTCAAGGCTCGAAAAGCCTTCCCGCAGGGCCGTATTGCGCTGGCCGTTCTCCTCCTGCGTGCGGCCCAGCCGGCCGTTGTAAACCGAGAGGTTGCAGACCGCGCGGTCGACCGTGCGGTAAATATTCACCGGGCGATTGCCGTTGTGCCCCGCCTGACCCGCCGGCGGATTGAACGGAATCAGCGGGTTCGCCAGCCGCTGCAGAAATACCTGGCGGTGGTTGTACGTGGTCCCGATCGTCATCAGCCCCGGATCGCCGTTGTCCAGCGGCGTGTCGATCGCCTTGGGCTGCGAGGGATCGCCGCCGGCGGCGTAGTAGCCGTCCTCGCTGGGATCGCGGGGGTTGCGCTGGTCGCGCGTGTTGACGAATTGCACGTTGCCGACCCGCGTCGGATAACCGATCGCCGGCTCGGAAATCGTCAATCGCCGCGGCGCATTGATGACCGCGATGTCCGTGATATACAGAGAATTGTCGCCGGCCAAAGCCGTGAACCGCGTATTCTGATCGTTGCGGGCCTGGTTCTCCGTCGGCGGCGCCATCGGGAACGAGACGGCCCCTTCGTTCGCCAGCGGCGCCACGATCGCCGTCGAATTGTCAGCGGTCGCATTGTCCACCACCCGGATCGGCGGCGCCGCGAGCGTCGGCCGCGCGTTCATCTCGATCCTGCGGAGCGGCTTCCGCGGCCGCTCCGAGGGCGTTTGATCGAGCCGCTGCCCGAAATGCGACGTGTAAATGCCCGAGCCCGGCGTCTGCTCCGTCCCCGAGCCCACGACCATGTACCGCCCCGGGCGCACCGGCGGAATGTCGCGCGTATTGGGATCGGAGTAGTCGTTGTAGAACGCGACGCCGTCCTCCGCGTCGTTCCAGCCCTGCACGGGCTGAATGCCGCGCGTCGTGTCGCCGTCGGCCGGATCGAACCCCGTGAAGTACACGCTGCGATCGACGTCGTCGGGCCGGTTCCGCGGATTGGGATCGTCGGGATCCTTCGTCGGGTCCGGATCGCGGTAGATCACCAGCCGCCACACGGGCGTCGTCCCCGTTTCGCGATCGAGTTGCTGCAGGTCGATGCCCTGGTCCGTGTTGCCGATGATCTTGTGAATGTCGGCCGCGGACGCCGGGTTGGCCGACCACGGGTTCATGATCTCGAGGAACAACGAGCCCCGCGGCCGGTACAACTGGTCGAACTCATTGCCCGGCTCGTTGAGCGGATCGCTCGAATCGCCCGCCTGCTCGCCTTGATTGGGATCCTCGTCCGCCTCGTCGGTCGTGTTGCGGTCGTGCGTGGCGAACACCTCGGTGATCACCAGCTCCGGCCGCTCCGTGCCCCACACCACCGTGTCGTCGGCGGTGTTGGGGGCGCCGTCCGGTCCCGCGTGGTCGGCCGTCGTGTTGAGATCGCCGTCCGGCTCCCAGCCGTCGAACGGATTCAAGTCGTACTCGAACGGCGTCATGATGTTGTCGGCGTCGCGGAAGTCGACCGCGTTGATTGCCCATTGGGCCGCCCGCGCGGCGAGCCGGCGATCGGCCGCCTGGTTCGCCCCCGCGGCGCCGAAGTTCGTCGGCGCCGTGTTCACCAGCGCCAGCACATACAGGTGCCGCGCCAAGAGCTGCCGCTGCAGCATCGAATCCGTATCGTCGAGCGTCACTTGGTAGTTGGGTTCCAGCGCCTCTTTGCCGCTCGCGTCCAGCGGCGCGAAATCGACCGCCTCGAAATTCGGCGGAATCTGATCCGCGACGGCCAAGGGGTCCGGCGACCGTTGCCAGACCTTCGTCTGGTTGGCCACCAGATCCTCGCCCGGCTCGTCGACGACGCCGTTGTTGTTGTCGTCCCGCCCGTTCCCAAACGGCCGGTTCACGTTGAGCCGCCCACCCGCCGCCAGTTCGGGCGCGAGCAGTTGCCGCACGATCGCCCGCACCTGTCCCACCGGCGTTGCCGGATCGTTCACGTCGCCCGTGAGCGGCTCGGGCCATTTCGGCAAGCCCAGCACATGCCGCACGCGGACTTCGTACAGCTCCGCCGTCGTCTGCGGAGTGACGCGATACGGCTGCGAGAGGGCGTTGAGCGCATCGCCCGGCTCCACCATCGGCGCCATCTCGTGCGTCAGCGTCACCATCGGCATCGGCACGTCCCAACTGGAGGTGGTGATCCGATTCCGCTCGCGCGGATCGCGGCCGCCGCCCAAGAGCCCCAGCCGGCTGGGCAGAGCCGTGGCGTCGATGTCGTACGCGCGGAGCAGCTTCTCCAGCTCGGCTTCCGAGAACGGCGCGTCGACCGCCTGACCGCCCGACTGGCCGTCGGCGCCTTCGCCGTACAGGTCCAATTCGTAGGGCGAATCGGCCAACAGGGCGCCAGGGCCGCCGGGAACGCTCGGACGCTCGGAGGACAACGTGGCTTCGATCACCAACTGGCCGTAGTCGTTGATGCCGTTGCCGTAACGGGCCCGCAAGTCCGGCGGCAGCGTGAACTGCGTGCCCCCGCGGCCGCCCCACTGGGGCCAGCCGGTCAGGTTCACCTGGGCCATCGCGTCGAACACCGCGGGGCCGCCCGCGTTGCCGCGGCCGGGCCGCACGTCCATGCCGTACTTGCCGGCCACCAGGTTCCCGCCGAAATTTCCACCGGCCGACAGCCGGCCGAAACTCTGATTGCCGATGGCCGCCCTGGCGGAGATCTCCGCCGGCCCCCAGCCCATGCCGCGCGGCGTCCGGCCGCTCAACGTGCCTTCGGCCAGATTTTCCTGGGCCAGCGAGTTGTTCGGAATGATCCCCGTCGTATCCAGCGTGCCCGCCGTATTGAGGTTGATCCGCCCGTCGAGGTCGACGCACAAAATCGCCGCCAGCGGCTTCACCAGTTTGCCGTGCGGGCCCAGCATCACGGGCGCCCCGAAGTCGACCCAGATCGAATCGCGGTACCCGTCGTTGTCGTTATCCACGTCCCACGGGCCGAACACCGCGCGGGCGAGCATGTCGTTCTGGGCGTTCCCGTCGCCGGGGTCGTTGCGATACTGGACGAGCGACGTCTCGTATTCGCGCGAGCTGCCGGTGAACAGCGGGTGATCGAGCGGGTTGGGCCGCAGCCACAGCCGCCGCAACAGCAACCGGCTGGCCGCGGCGCCGGACATCAGCGGGTCGCCGCCCGCGGCCGCGAGCCGCTGCGACATGTGATTGATCAGTTCGGGCCGGTGCAGCGACGGCAGGATCATCCGGTCCAGCGTGTTGCCGGGAGGCTGCGTATCGTCCGGCTTGGCATCGTTGTCGCTGGGGTCGTCCGAATCGTCCTGCGACAACAGCCCCAGCATCATGTTTTGGAAATCGGCCGCGTCGTAAGACTCATCCGGCCCGCCGCGGCCGAAGTAGGCCCAACTCGCCGGCGTCAACCCGCGATAGAGAATCGGCGCATTCGGCGGCGCGGACGCCAACTGCACATTCTGCCAATTGAAGTACGCCGCATTGGGGAGCAGCGCGATCTCGTACAAGTTGCCGCCGACGTTCTCCTTCGCGTCGAGCAGCGGCCCTTCGTACCCGGCCGGGCGCGGCGACGGGTCGTACCCCACGCCCGTGCCGTTGAACGGCCGGCCGTTGACGAGCACTCGCGAACGGGTCAGCAGCGACGGGTTCGTCAACTTCGACCCGTCGGCCAGCGGAACCGTCATCACCGTGAACGTGGCGGAACCCGGGCCGGTGGGCGTATAGCCCACGATCCGCGTGCTCGCCCCCTTGGCCGGCCCGCTGGTGAACGTCGCCACTTGCCCGCAATACGCACTGTCGAGCTGGCTCAGGCCATTGAAATTCTCGACGTCGAACTGGATGAGCTGCCCCAGCGTGATGCCCTGCGAGCCCGTCTGGGCGCCGGCCGGAATGCCCGTGACGGAATCGGCCGGCGGGTCCGTCATCCCCTTGGCCCACTGCACGCGCAGCACGGACTGCAGCGCGAACCCGTCGAGCCCGTACATGTCCGCCAGCAGCGAGTGCGTGCGCAGCGAGCTGGCCGGGTTGGCCGTGTCGCGCACGATCTGCCGCAGCACCTCGTCCAGCAGATTGCCGCGGGCCGTCGCGCTGGCGTCCGCCATGGCCTTGCGGTTGATCGCCCGCGAGGCCTTCTCGGAGTGCTTCGCCGCGACGATAAACGCCGTGCCGACCATGAGAAACAGCACCAGCAGGCTGAGCACGACGAGCAGGAGCACGCCGCGGCGGCGGGGATTGCGGAATGCGGAATGTGAGGAGCGCGCACGGAGATTCTGCGAGGCTCTCGCAACGCACGACCGCAAAGGCGCAACTTTCTTCTTCTGTCCAAACATGACTTCAAGTCCCGAGCTTGTTTTGCCCCAAGCCCAATCAGGGAAGGCGTCAGGAGTCAGGGATCAGGAGTCAATGGGGCGATCCCGCAACTGACACCTGACTCCTTCCCCCTCTTCCGTCCTGAACCCTGAACCCTGAACCCTGAACCCTCTCCTCACTCCCTCTCCAACTGCAACGTCTGCGTCGACACCCCCACGATCCCCGGCAGCAGAATCGCGCGGAGGTTCCTCACGGCCGACTGCCCGGTGGGCGGCGGCGGCCAGTCAGGCCCGTCGAGCATCACGTGCCGCTGCGCGTTGTACGGGCCTCCGTCTTCGTCGATCGTGTCGACGTCCATCGATAAGATGCGATACCAATTCAGCAGAAACTTGCCCGACGTCGGGTGCACGCCTGTCAGCGCCAGCCACTGACCCGGGCGGACGTCCTCCACGGCGGCGTCGAGCGCGTCGTAATCGTCGCCGGCATTCGATCCGTGGAGATACATGAGCAATTCGCCGCCGGGATGCAGCTCGGCCGGCAGGCTCCGCTCGGACTCCGGCCCCGGCGGCATGTCCCGCTTGTAGAACACCGCCACCGAGACTTCGTACAAGTGCGAACCGTGTTGCGGATAGCCCGGCTGCACGCCAAGCCGGGATTCCTCATTCACCGGGAGCACCGTGGCCAGCCACGAGTAGCTGCCGACGTAGCTCCGGGCGATCGGCGTGTCGTCGTACGCAATTCGCGGCGTGTTATTCGCGTCGATCGTCGCCCACCGCTGAATGCCGGGGCGATCGCCCTGCTCGGGTAGTTCGACCGACAAGTCGTCTCGCAGCCGGCACAATGCCTCGGCCACGCGCGGCCGCAGCTTCCGTCCGTCGTAACCCGGGACCGTGATGCGGCGTACCGGCCAAACGTTGGCGTTCAACCACGGAACCGCGCTCGACTGCCAGGGGTTGGTCTGACCGTCGACGCCGCCGCCGTAGGGGAAGAAATTGCCGAACGACTCGGTCGGGTCTGTCTCTGCGGCGCCGATCGGGTCAATCACATAGGCCAGTGTGGGAATCGAAGGACCAGGACCTGCCCAGAACTGTCCATTTGTCCCAATGACGAGGTTGTTGTCCGGAAACTGCCACACGCCACGAAACTGCGTTTCGTTCGGCACAGCCGGCCGCAGCATCCCCCGCGACTTGAGCTCCGCGAACGCCGTGCTCGCCAGCGCCGCCCCGCGGTCGAACTGCTCGCCCTTCACGGCGTAGTGGTTGCCCACCGGAAAGATCATCGCCACGCCCAACAGCCCGAACAGCATCACGAACATCGAGATGAGGACTTCGAGCAGGGAGATGCCGCGGCGGAGAGGCTGTCGGCTGTAGGCTGTAGGCTGTAGGTCGGAGGCCGAACGCCGACGGAGCGGCGCGGCGGCGGCCCGGCGATCAGCAGTCTCGTGTTGGCGCATCACAATTCGCACGGCACTATCCTCTTCTCTTTCCTACAGCCTACGGTCTACAGCCTACAGCCTTCCCCCTCACCCCCCCGTTTCGCTCTCCAAATTGCGGGCGTACCGTTGGGCTGCGTCGCGCTGCCGGTCGCGCTGCTGAAAATACTGCTCTGCATCCGTCCCCTGCAGGTTGTTCAGGAACTGCGGCAACCGCGGATCGAACACCGCGTTCTCGCTGGTAAGCACCCGGCCCTCGGGCGTGACGGTCACCCACCGGCTGTCGGCGTTCAGCAAATTCACCTCCTCGCGGCGCTGCTCCAGCTCGTCGTCGTCGAGCCCGCCGCGAAAGTCGTACCGCTCGTTGTCGAGCTGCAAGACGTAGTTCCCCGTCCCCGGCCGCCGCGAATTGCCGACCAGCGGATTGGCGTTTTCGACCCGGCCCAGCAGGATGTGCACGGGCTCGCGCCGATCCATCTTCTCGCCGTCCTGATACACGGCCTCGACCGACCCGTTCGGCGAAAACAGGATCGCCAGCGACACATTTCCCTCGGTCGGATCGAGATCGATCCCGATCCCCCGCGGAAACTGCACCGGCTGCGCCCCGGTGCGGCTGGGCGACAGATTCGTGGTCGGCCGCCGCCGGATGCGGTACGACTTGGCTCCCTGGGGCATCAACGCATACGTGCCCTGGTTTGGAGCGCCCGAGGGATCAAACCGAAATCGATTGCGATGCGTAAGCCACCGGACCGTGACGACCTTCTGCGGCTTCAAGTACGTGACGCCGTTGATGATCTCGGTGTCCGGTTGGCTGTCGGCATCATCGAAGTCGTCGCAATCTTCCTCAATGATTTCGAACAGCTCCTCCCCCACTTTGATGATGTCGCCGGGCTCGTCCATTTCGTAGTCGTCCCGATCCATCCGCCCGGCGCGGAACATCTGCGGCGGGATCGCGTCGCTGGGATCTTGGCGATCCGGGCCTTGCGCCGCTTCTCCGCCCACGCCATGAACGAACAGTACGTTTAAGAGAGGCGGCGGAGGAGGATTCTCATTGACTGGATATTGGGGCCAGTTGCCATTGAGCGCGTACTGGACATCGTCGGCATAGTTGGGGTCATTGGGATTGACGTGACCAAAAAACAGGACCGAGGCCGAGCTATTGAACCCTGTGAACGCCGGCGGCTCGGCGACGATCGACGCCTCCAGGGCCATGCCGGTCGTCTCGCCGGGGTCGACCAGGCCGTCGTTGTCGGTGTCGGTCCACACGTCGCTGAAGCCCACGCCCACCGGCCGGCCGTCCCGGGCCGCCTGGGCCTGGGCCTGGGCCAGCAGCGAGGTGAGCTGCCGCGCCGCCTCCCGAATCTTGCGGGCCTCGTTGTTCGGCGAAATCGCCGGCAGCACGCCGGCCAAGAGCGTCACCATGATCACGATGGTGACCAACAGCTCGATGAGCGTCAGGCCGCGGGGGAAATTAGGCTGGAGGCTGTAGGCTGTAGACTGTAGGTCGGAGACGCGAGGCATCACCGTGTGCCACTGGCGCGTCGCCAGTGAGACGCGGGGACTCGCCCGGCGGTTCAGCACGGGCGCCACGCCAGTGGCGTCCACCTCCGAAGCCCCCGTTAGCCGCGAGCCTACGGCTCGCAGGGGCGCACCGCCGCCGCACGCCATCGAGGGGCGGCGCACAGCGGCGGCGCCCCGGCGATGCGTCGCATCGCGGCTGGTCAGCGCATCAGCGGCGGCGGTTGGGCGAGTATTCACGGCCATCGATCAGTCAGCCAGTTGGTTGTGCATGTTGTCCCGCCAGGCGTTGGAATCCGGATCGGGTTGACCCAATTGCAGATCGTCCTGGTCGTTGGGGGCGTACGGATCGAGCGTCGCCGGCGTGTTGTTCGCGTCGCCGAACACGATGCCGCCTTCGTCGTCCGGCCCGTTCGACCACACCAAGGGCACGAGCCGAAACGCGGTGAGCCGCGTGAGCCCGCTCGCCATCTCGCTCGCGGCCCGTTGATTCCGATTGCGCATCTGCTGCACGTGAAAGCCCAGCGCCGGCGGGTACATGCCCACCGGCGGCGCCGGCAAATTCGGCGGCGACACGCTCTCGATCACGCTGGGGGAGTCCCGCCGCAGGATGTCGAACGGGTCGTGGTCCTTGTCCCCGTCGCCCGTCATCAGCGACGTCTGGCTGAACCCGAAGCCCGGCGCCCAGCGGATCCAGCGGATCGGATTGCCCCAGCCGTCGAGAAACTCCGGCGCCCCGTCGCCGTCAGTGTCGCCGATGTCCTGGTTGGGAAACATCGTCCGCGCTTCGCCGTCGCCCGTGGCGTAGATGACCGTCAAGTACAGGCACTCGGCTTGTTGATTTTGGATGACCGTATCCTCGTCCGCATTGTTCTCCGCCGCCTTCAAGAACCGGAAGTACGTGCGGGCCAGCGCCGGCGCCGAGGCGAGAATGTCCGGCGCGTTGGGCTGCTGCAATCCGCCCGTGGGCAGGCCCTGGTTGATCACATCGCTCCAGCGATCGGGCATCTCCATCTTCATCAGCTCGCGCAGGGCCAAGAGGCGCGCGTCAGCCATCATCTGCCCCCGCCACGCGTTGCGCTGGCTGCGGTCCTGCGGACTCAGCCCGGGAGCAGTCGCCCACAAATCGATCGCCTGAACAATCGCCGGGTTCACATCCACGCGCCGATTCGCATACGAATCCCAGTGATCCATGATCAGCGCATGGATCTTCGCAATCGTGGTCCGCGTGCGGCTGCGCCGCGCGTTCTCCATCGCGCTCTGCGCCGTGCCCAGAATCGCGGTCGAAATGATCGCGATGATCGCCATCGTGATCAGCAGCTCGATGAGCGTGACGCCGCGGCGAAGCCGCGAGTGGGCAGTGGGCAGTGGGCGGTGGGCAGTGTTTGAAGCAAGCGCACGGCGAGCGCTCGGGCTTGTTACTGCCCACTGCCCACCGCCCACTGCCCACTTCATCCCCATCTTCATTCCTCCGCCGCCGATCCCAGCGTCCCGTCGGTGAAGTTGGTCAGCGTGTCCTCGATCGGCCCGATGAACGGGCCCTCGGGAAACGTCAGCACGTTCACGCCGCTTGCGCTGAACGACATCGCTTCGAAGTCGTCGACGCCCCAATCCCCGTCGATGCCGCAGTGCAAAATCTGGAACTTGCCGTCGTTGACGAACACGATGTCCGACTCTTGCACGGCCGTCGACGACGACTTGCCTGCGCGCAGTTGCTTGAGCGCGTAGATCGGCGTGCCGATGGCCGCCGGCGGGTCGTACACCCGCGGCTTGTAGCGCGAGCAGTCGAAGTACACCAGCGGTTGCTCCGACCCCGGCGCCAGGTAGTGCCAGAAGTTGATCCGCCGCGGCTGCTGCTGGCCGTTGATCGTCACCGTGTACTGGACGTACCGATTGTCGCTGCCGTTGAACGCGCCGTCGCCGCCGCGGGGCCCCAGCCGCGACAGGTCGAACTCGTACCGGCGGTCCCGATCCTCGAGGATCTCGCCGCCCGCGTTATCGAGAAACGACGGGCCGCCCGGGCCGGACAGCGGATACTGCGGGTCGCTGCTGAAGCCGCCCAGCCAGAACACCAGCGCCTCGGGCGCCGTCAGGCCGTTCTGCAGCGGCTGGCCGCGGAGCGAGAACGTGGGGCCGCTCGCCGTCTGGCCGCCGATGGCCCGCACCAGCGCTTCCTCGTCCTGGTGCATTCGGGGAAACCCCTTCTTCATCACGCGGACGAAGTCGCTGACCACCTGGTTCCCCATCGCCGTCGAGCCGTCGTGAATCCCGTTGGGCGGGTAGGCGTTGAAATCGTTCTTGAAGTTCTCGATCGACCCGCTGATGTTTCTGATTTCCAGCGTGATCCGGCTCCGCGACGAGGCGTCCCACGCCGCCTTGCCGGCCATCGCCGCCAGCGAGGCCAGCACGCCGATGATCGCGATCACGATCAACAGCTCGGTCAGTGTGAAGCCCCGCGGCGCCCCCCTGCGGGCGGAAGCCAGGAAATGGCACGGATTCGCAGCGGTCCTTGGCATAACGAAAAACTCCGGGATTGGGCGTCTTCTGTCTTTTAGCGTCGCGGTTTTCAGCGTCGCGGTTCGGTTCAGGACGAGCGTCGCAAAATGAGCCGACCTGCATGATTTCGCCATGCAGAATCGAACGCCCACGAAGGCGCACAGGCCGTTTTCCGGGCGTTTTACGCGTCCTCAATCCCCACCGCGGGGGACTACGCAAACAGTGTACCGTAGGGAAATTTCACCACAGAGTATGCGGAGGTCGCAGAGGGGAGAAAGACAAGGAACCGCTGATGAACGCTAATAACCGCTAATCAGGAAAGCTATTTATCCTCCCCCTTCTTATCAGCGTCGATCAGCGTTTATTAGCGGTTCAAATGGCTTTTCTCCGCGTCCTCCGCGTCCTCTGCGGTGAATCCTTCCTACCCCGACAGGTTGTTGATAAGGTCGACCAGCGGCACGAACAGCGCGATGACGATGAAACCCACCGCTCCGCCCAAAAACAGGATCAAGAGCGGCTCCATCAGCTTCGTCAGGCCGTCGGTCAGCACCGCCACCTCCTCGTCGTAGGTGTCGGCGACTTTGTATAGCATCGTATCCAGCTCGCCGGTTTCCTCGCCGACGTCCACCATGTTCACCACGATGTCGTCCACCACCCGCTGGCGGTATTTCAGCATGTAGATGAGCAGCCCGATCGGCCCGCCGATGAACGCGAACCAGAAAAACGCCGAGACTGGGTGGAAGCTGAGCTTCGAGTATTCCTTCATCGGCTGGGCGATCGCATCGCCCTCGCGGATCCGCTCGCTCACCTTGCCGTACATCTTTTCGAACACCGCGTTGCCGGCCGTCTCGCGCGTGATGTTCAGCGCTTCGAGAATCGGCACGCCCGAGGCGATCAGCGTGCCGAGGGTCCGGCTCGTGCGGGCCATGATGTTCTTCTCGATCAGGTTGCCGAAGATCGGCACCTTGACCACGAACTGATCCCACCCCATCCGCCCCGCGCGGAACTTGCGGATCAGTTTCACGGTCAACCAGATCGCGATCGGGATGCCGGGGATCAGGTACCAGTAATTCGTGCACCATTCGGCGACGTTGATCAGGTAGACCGTCAGCACCGGCAGCTCGAGGCCGAAGTCCTCGAAAATCGACTGAAAGCTCGGCACGATCTTGATCATGATGAACGTCAAGATGCCGACCGCCACCGTGATGACGACGATCGGGTAGATCATCGCGCTTTTGACTTTGCGTTTGAGCGACTCGGATCGCTCCTTGAAGTCGGCGAGGCGTTGGAGAATCACCTCGAGGGCGCCGCCCGCCTCGCCGGCCTTGATCATGTTGACGTACAGCCGGTCGAACGCCTTGGGCGATTTGGCCATCGCCTCGCTGAGCGTGTCGCCGCCTTCGATCGCCTCGCACGTATCTTCCAGCGAATATTTCAGTCGCCCCGGCTTGGACTGCTCGGCCAGGATGCGGAGCGAGCGCAGAATCGGCAGGCCCGCGTCCTGGAGGATCGAGAGCTGGCGCGTGAACGTGGTGAGGTGCTTGCTTGGGACGCCGCCGAAGACGAAGCCCCGCTTCTTCTTGGGGCCGCCGGCCTCGGCCTTCTTCCGGCTCTTCTTGACGGAAATCTTCGTAACGAAGTATCCCATCTGCCGGATCGTGGCCTGCGCATCCTCCTCGGTGGCCGCCTCGATCACGTCCTTGATCTCGGCGCCGGTCGAGTCCATC
>CAYSFP010000011.1:0-59041 GCA_964430075.1 uncultured Planctomycetaceae bacterium
TGGCCGCAAGGTGGACGATTACATCGCGAAGATTCGCTACTCGACGCCCGGCGTGGGCCTCATCAGCCCGCCGCCGCACCACGATATTTACTCGATCGAGGACCTCAAACAACTCATTCACGACCTGAAGAACTCGAATCCATCGGCGCGCGTCAGCGTGAAGCTGGTCAGCGAAGTGGGCGTCGGCACGATCGCCGCGGGCGTGGCCAAGGGTTACGCCGACCATATCCTCATTTCCGGCGATGGCGGCGGCACGGGCGCCTCGCCGCTCACCAGCATCAAGCATGCCGGCTTGCCCTGGGAGCTGGGCATTGCGGAGACGCACCAGACGCTGGTGATGAACGACCTCCGCAGCCGCGTGGTGCTGCAGACCGACGGCGGCATCAAGACCGGCCGCGACGTGGTGATCGCCGCGATGCTGGGCGCCGAGGAGTTCGGCTTCGCCACGGCGCCGCTCATCACGCTGGGCTGTATCATGATGCGGAAGTGCCACCTCAACACGTGCCCGGTCGGCATTGCCACGCAAGACCCCGAGCTGCGCAAGAAATTCAACGGCAAACCGGAGTACGTGATCAACTACCTGTTCATGGTCGCCGAGGAAGCCCGCGAGATCATGGCCCGGCTCGGCTTCCGCACGATCGACGAGATGGTCGGCCGCGTCGACTGCCTGGCGACCGACGACGCGATCCGCCACTGGAAGGCCGACGGCCTCGACCTGACCGGGCTGCTCACGCCGGCCAAGAAGCCGTATCCCGAGGCGGGCACGTACTGCACGCAGGCCCAGAACCACGGCCTCGAGCTGTCGCTCGATGTGCGAACGCTCGTGCCGCTCGCCGCACCCGCGCTCGAGCGCGGCGAGCGCGTGCAGGAGTCGTTCGACATCATCAACACCGACCGCACCGTGGGCGCCATTCTCAGCCACGAAATCGCCAAGCGCTACGGCGCCGACCTGCTGCCGGACGACACGATCCATTACAAGATCACTGGCTCGGCGGGGCAAAGCTTCGGCGCCTTCCTGGCCAAGGGCGTCACGCTCGAGCTCGAAGGCGACGCGAACGACTACGTCGGCAAGGGGCTCAGCGGCGGGCGGATGGTGATCTACCCGTCGAAGCAGGCCACGTTCGTCCCCGAAGAGAACATCATCGTCGGCAACGTGTGCCTGTACGGCGCCACCAGCGGCTTGGCGTTCTTCCGCGGTCGCGCGGCGGAGCGGTTCGCCGTGCGCAACAGCGGCGCCCACGCGGTGATCGAGGGGGTGGGCGACCATGGTTGCGAGTACATGACCGGCGGCCGCGTCGTGGTGCTCGGCCCCACGGGCCGCAACTTCGCCGCTGGCATGAGCGGCGGCGTGGCCTACGTCTGGGCGCCCGACCGCGACGCCTTCCTGCTCAACCTCAACATGGGCATGGTCGAGCCCGAGGACGTCGTGGCCGAGGAAGATGTGGAAGAGCTGAAGGCGCTCATCGAGATGCACCAGAACGCCACCGGCAGCACGGTCGCGGCCGATATCCTCGACCGCTGGGACGAAACCCTGCCGCAGTTCGTCAAGGTCATGCCCGAGGACTACAAACGCGTGCTGCTGGAGCGCAAAGCGAAGCAGGCGCGGCCCGAGCCGGCAGTGGTTTGAAACCGAGAGGCGGAGGAAATCATGACGCACGTCAAGCGGCTTCAGATTCGGAAGAGAGCGTTTAACTACACGGCGGAACCCATGGGACTAACCCACGTCACCGTGAGAGTGAGCAATCCAGCCGACCATACTCGGACATGGGAAGATTTGTTCCTGGTCGACACGGGTGCGATCGACACGATGGTTCCTGGCGCGGCCTTACGATCGATCGGACTGGAGCCTGAGACCGAGCGAAGTTATTTGCTCGGCGATGGAACCGAGCGAAAACTGGGCATTTGCGTCGGTCGCGTCGAGTATATGGGCGAAGTCGTGGGGACGACTCTCATTTTTGGACCGGACGACTGTGAGCCGTTGCTGGGAGTGACCGCCCTGGAGTCCGTTGGCATCGTCGTTGATCCGAGAACGCAGCAATTGAAACGGCTGCCGGCCGTACCACTCAAATGAACGCGATCGAGCAAGGCGTCTCTCGCAAAGGCGCTAAGGCGCAAAGGAAGAACGCAAAGAGTGGAAAGGAGGCGATTGGGCCAACACAGAGTCTATCAAACCATTGAGGTGGGTATGGACGAAAACGCCATTTCCAAAGAGGTGGTCGATGCGGCGTTTAAGATCCACACAACGGTTGGTCCCGGACTCCTCGAATCGGTCTGCGAAGTCACGCTTGCCTACGAGCTTAGACGGCGTGGCCTTGAGGTCGTCCGACAAGTGCCTGTGCCGCTGAGATATGAAGACATTTGCTTTGAGGAAGGCTACCGCCTGGATTTGGTCGTCGACAACAAAGTCATCGTCGAGGTCAAATCCATCGACGCCGTCCTGCCCATCCACAAGAAACAGCTCCTCACCTACCTCCGCCTGTTCGACAAACGGCTCGGCCTCCTAATCAACTTCAACGAGGTGCTCATCCGCGACGGAATCACACGCATCGTCAATGGCCTCCAAGAATGATTCTTTTACGTCCATTCATTGCGTTCTTCCTTTGCGCCTTAGCGCCTTTGCGAGAGATCCCCTCGACTCAATACCAAGTTAGCCATGGGCAAACCGACCGGATTTAAAGAGTTTCCCCGCGAGCCAGTCCCCTACCGCGATCCCGTGGAGCGCGCAAAGGACTTCCTCGAAATCTTCACGCAGGCGCCCGTCGAGCACCTCATGCAGCAGGGCGCGCGGTGCATGGACTGCGGCGTGCCGTTCTGCCAGTCGAATCACGGCTGCCCGATCGACAACCTCATCCCCGAGTGGAACGACATGGTCTACCAGGGCCGGTGGCGCGACGCGCTCGACCGGCTCCACAAGACCAACAACTTCCCGGAGTTCACCGGCCGCACTTGCCCGGCGCCGTGCGAAGGGGCGTGCGTGCTGGGCATCACCAATCCGCCGGTGACGATCAAGAACATCGAAAATGCGATCATCGACCGCGGCTGGGACGAGGGCTGGATCGAGCCGCAGCCGCCCGAGTACCGCACCGGCAAGAAGGTGGCGATCGTCGGCAGCGGCCCCTCGGGCCTCGCCGCCGCCGCCCAGCTCAACCGTGCCGGCCACAGCGTCACCGTGTACGAACGAGCCGACCGCATTGGCGGCCTCTTGATGTACGGCATCCCGAACATGAAGCTCGACAAGCGCGTCGTCGAGCGCCGCGTCGACCAGATGCGCGACGAGGGCGTCGCGTTCGTCACCTGCGCCCACGTCGGCCGCCCGGAGGATTTCCCCGCCGGCCACATGACGCAGATCATGCAAGAGCGCGGCTGCGAGGTGAAGTTCATCGACCCGCAGCACCTCGTCGCCGAGTACGATGCCGTGCTACTCTGCACCGGCGCCACGCGGTCGTTCGACCCCACGGCCCGCTGCCCGGGCCGCAATCTCGTGGGCATCCACAACGCGATGGATTTCCTCACCCGCAACACCAAGAGCCTGCTCGACTCGGACTTGGCCGATGAAACGTACATCTCCGCCAAAGACAAGCACGTGATCGTCATCGGCGGCGGCGACACGGGCGCCGACTGCATCGGCACGAGCCTGCGCCACGGCGCGAGGAGCATCGTCAACTTCGAGCTGCTGGCCCCCGCGCCCCGGGACCGCGCCCCCAACAACCCCTGGCCCGAGTGGCCGCGGATCTTCCGCATCGACTACTCGCATGCCGAAGTGGCGGCCGTCACCGGCGACGATCCACGCGAATACAGCATTCTCACCAAGGAATTCGTCGACGACGGCCACGGCCGCGTCAAGGCTGTGCGTACCGTGGGCGTCGACTGGTCGCAGCCCGCCCCGGGCGGCGCCCCGTTCACCGAAATGCCGGGAACGGACCACGAATGGCCCGCCGACCTCGTGCTGCTGGCCACGGGGTTCGTCGGCCCCGAGTTAAACGTCGGCGAGATGCTCGGTTTGAACGTGGTCCAGCCGCGGCGCGGCTGGACCACGTTCGCCGCCGAGCACGGCAAGTTCGCCACCAGCGTCGAAGGCGTGTTCGCCGCCGGCGACTGCCGCCGGGGGCAGAGCCTGGTGGTGTGGGCGATCAACGAAGGCCGCGGGGCGGCCCGGGCGGTGGATGAGTACCTGATGGGGTTCACCAACTTGCCGGCGCCGGGGATTAATGCGCCGCAGCAGGTGGTGTAGAATAGGAGCAGGAGATCTGCCGCATGGTCAGCTTCAATCTCGACGACGATCAACTGGCGAAACTGACCGGCGTTGACGACGCACGTGTTTACGATTCGTTAGGCCGTCCCGTGGGACATTTTCTGTCCGAAGAGCTGTATCGTCGTCTGCTCTATGACTGGGCGCACGCTCAGATTTCCGAAGAGGAGCTCGAGCGAAGACGCCAAACGCCTGGCGGACGGACGCTCAGCGAGATTCTCGCGCGGCTCCAAGCGTCATGAAGTATACGGTCGTCTGGAAACCCGAGGCCGAGAATGAACTGGCTGACCTTTGGATGAAGACCGCCGATCGCCACGAGTTGGCCGCTGCGGCTAATCGGCTCGAAAAGGCGCTCAGCAGCTTTCCTGCAAGCATCGGCGAGGCAAGTCACGGCGTCACCAGAATCGCGTTTGACGGACCGATGGGCGTGGTCTACGACGTCTCGGACGCCGATTGTCTGGTGACAGTGCTCAAGCTGCTGGTCCTTGAGTAAACGGCAGATGCAGTGCGTGTTGGCCAATGTGCACCTGATGTCACGATACCACTGCATCATGGCGAAGCCATCAACACGGCCGAACTTCACCATCGCCGCCCCGTCGTCCCCATTCTTCTACCCCAAGAACAACGCGGCCATCTGCACCAAAGAAGCCTGCGCCTTCCGCGACGCGTACGAGGACTTCGGCGCCGCTCACGAAAACGGCAAGAACTCGACGAGATTCTCGATGTCGTGTGCATCGTAGGCTTTGCAGATCAGCTCCAGGTCGTCAATGCACTGGCCGAGGTCCACGCCTTTGCCGCGCAGAATTACAATCCCGGCGAACGGGATGCCACGCGCCTGGAGAATTGCGGCTGCGCGAAGGAAGTCGCTGTCGTAAGTGAACACCACGCGGTCCAGCGCCGTCGCTCGCTGCAGCAGCTCCGTATCGTCGATCGAGTCCGTCCCGTCCTCTTGCGCCGTGACCACGTCGACGCCGCGCTGGCGCAAACCATTGGTGAGCGGCCAGGGGACGTGGGCGTCCATGTACAGCGCGACGCTCACGGACGCAGTCCCGTTTCCCGTAACTTCGTGCGGCCTGGCGTTTCAGGCATAACGTCGCGCGCCTGCTGCGTCTCGCGTCGCCGTCGTGCAAGCTGGACGTCGAACTCGGCCTGATGGTCGTAGTAGTAGACGAACGCCGCATGGATTTGAGCGAGGGAGAGGTCGGGGTAGTTCTCGCGAATCGTCTCGGGTCCCCAACCTCGATCCAAATAGTCCTCGATCACCAGCGCTACCTTGGTTCGCGTTCCGGCGATCCGGGCGATGCCGTCCTCGCCAACTTCGATGTGCGTCGAAACTACGGTAGCCATGATGTGCAGCCAGTCCGTTAAGAATTGCGTCCCATAGCAGTATATTCCATGTACAGGAGACTGGCGAACGGCAGACTTGGGGTTCTGAATCGAGGAAAGAGACATGCCGCCGTTCAAGCCGGGCGACTCCGCGCCTGATGTGACGCTCGATCTCGTAGTAGGCCGCCAAGTTCGACTTGCCGACCTCTACCGACAGCGCCCCGTCGTCCTCTTCTTCTACCCCAAGAATAACACCGCCATCTGCACCAAAGAAGCCTGCGCCTTCCGCGACGCGTACGAGGACTTCGTCGCCGCGGCGGCGCTCGTCATCGGCGTCAGCGGCGACTCGGCCGCGTCGCACGAGGAGTTCGCCGGCAAGCACCGCCTGCCGTTTCTACTGGCCAGCGACGCCGATGGCGCCCTGCGGCGGGCCTTCGGCGTGCCGAAGACGCTGGGACTCATTCCGGGCCGCGTCACGTTTGTGATCGATCGCGCCGGCGTCGTGCGGCATGTCTTCAGCGGTCAGTTCGTCGCCGATCGCCATGTGCGCGAAGCACTCGCAACGGTGAGGGCGATTGCCGCGGAAGCGACGCCGTAGCGGTTTCGTCGTGCCGCGCGGCAGAGTATGCTGGGCATGCTCAAAGCACGCGACGCCCACGTGTTGCCGAGTCTCTCCGAGACTCGGAATCGGCAGTTTCGGAGAAACTGCCCAACAGGTCGGCGCCCCTTGTCAATCGCCAAAGAGATCGCACTCTCAATTCGCCCATGCCCACGCGCAGCGCCCGCATCGGGCTCGTACTCTTCACAGCGTATCTCGCACTCTACGGCGGCTTCGTCGCGCTCGCCGCGTTCTCGCCCGCCACGATGGAACGCACCCCCGCCGCGGGCGTGAACCTCGCCGTCTGGTACGGCTTCGGCCTCATCGCCGCCGCGCTCGTGCTGGCCCTCCTCTACGGCTGGCTCTGCCGCGACAACTCGCCGCCCACCCGGAGCGAGCCGGGTCGTCCCGACCCCGGCGCCTCCGCCTGCCCCGCCGACGAGAGCGCCGCCCGATGATCCACGAAACCTCCGCCCTCGCCATCGGCGTTTTCGCCGCGTTCGTCGCCGTCACACTGGCCTTAAGCTTCTACCTCGGCAAGCAGGCCAAGTCGTCCGCCGGCTACTTCGCCGCCCACGGGCAGATCCCCTGGTTCGTCAACGGCGTCGCGTTCGCCGGCGACTATCTCTCTGCCGCGTCGTTCCTCGGCATCTGCGGCATGATCGCCTTCTACGGCTACGACGGCTTCCTGTACTCGATCGGCTATCTCGCCGGCTGGATCGTCGCCCTGTTCGTCGTGGCCGAGCCGATGAAGCGGCTGGGCAAGTTCACGTTCGCCGACGCGCTGAACGCCCAGTTCAACTCGCGCGGCATCAAGCTGGCTGCGGGCACCAGCACGCTGGCGGTGAGCGTGTTTTACCTCATCCCGCAAATGGTCGGCGCCGGCGTGCTGGTGCAGCCGCTGTTGGGCCTGCCGCACTGGGCCGGCGTTGTGATCGTCGGGACGGTGGTGATTCTCATCGTTGTGACCGCCGGCATGGTGTCGACCACGTGGGTGCAGTTCATCAAGGGTTCGCTGCTGGTCGTGTTCAGCACGATTCTCACCATGATGATTCTCGCGCGCGGCTTCGAGGCGAAGCCGCTGCCCACGGTGCCGCAGACAATTGTGAAGCAGGCCGATGGCACGACGCTGATCAACGGCCTGCCCGCCGGGGCGAGCGAAGGCGGCGGTCGCATTGAACCGGTTGGCTCGATCAGCCGCCTGCCCGGCGACGTCGAAAAGACCGGCCCGCTCGGGCCGCTCGAGTTCTTCAGCACGCTGCAACAGAGCGAGGTCGTCCTGTGGTCGCGCAGCGAGCGCAAGGACGACGACGGCGCGACGCACATCGAGTTCACGCCCACGCCCACGCCGGGGAGTCAAATCCTGCGGCCTGGCGAATCGCCCACATTCAAGGGCATCCGTAGCGAGAAGCTGTTCGACAAGCTGAACTTCCTCTCGCTCATGCTCGCCCTGTTCTGCGGCACGGCGTCGCTGCCGCACATCCTCATCCGCTACTACACGGTGAAGGACGAAGCCGCGGCCCGCAAGAGCACGATCGTCGGCATCGCGTGCATCGGGTTCTTCTACATCCTCACGCTGTACATGGGCCTGGGCGCCATGACGAGCGGGGCGCTCGATCCCACGGACAATAACATGTCCGCGCCGCTGCTCGCGCGCAGTATGAGCGAATCGTTGTTCGCGGTCATCTCGGCGATTGCCTTCACGACGGTGCTCGGCACGGTGAGCGGCCTCATCCTCGCCTCGGCCGGCGCCGTGACGCACGACCTCATCGAAAGCGTCGGCTCGATTCACCTCACCGATCACCAGCGCGTGCGGATCGCCAAGCTGGCCTCGGTCGTCGTCGGCGTGATCGCCATCGTGCTGGGCATCCTGTTCAAGGAGCTGAACGTCAGTTATCTCGTGGGCTGGGCGTTCAGTGTGGCGGCCAGCGCAAACCTGCCGGCGCTGGTGATGCTGCTGTTCTGGCCGCGCACCACGCGGCAGGGCATCATCGCCGCGGTGCTCGTCGGCATGTTCAGCTCGCTCACGTGGATTCTGCTCAGCGGCGAAACGTTCGAAAAGGTTTACGGCCTGTCCGCCGCCGACGCCCCCATGCCGTTCAGCCAGCCGGGGATCGTGACGATCCCGCTGGGGTTCGCGACGCTGGTGGTCGTGTCGCTCCTGTGGCCGCGTCTCTCCGAGACGCGATGAATCCGAGTCTCGGAGAGACGCGGCAACGCTACACCCGCACCCGCCAGCCCAGGCGCTCCATCCCCCACGCCATCGCCCACAGCAGCGCCATGAGCGTCAGCGCAAACGCCAGCGTCGCGACTTTCACCGGCTCGATCGCGGCGGCGAACACGTTCTCATAGATCCACTCTTTCGCCGGAATCTGCCCGTCCGCCGTTTTCACCGGCATCATGTCCAGCAAAATCGCGATGTAGTCGGAAACCAGGTACACGGTGATCGAGTTGACGCCCACCACCTCGAACGGCCGCGCGAGCTTCCGCCATCCCGCCACGTCGAACACAGCCAGGCAAATCCCCAGCCCGATCGCCGAGAACCCGACGGTCAAGAGCGTGAAGCTGCTGGTCCACAGTTTCTTGCCGATCGGAACCCACGGATTCCACGCCAGCGCCAGCCCGAACAGCACGGTGCCCAGCACCACGAGCAGCCCTGCCGTGCGGTAGCTCACGCCGCGGCGCTGGATGAGCAGCCCGCACCAGTAACCGATCAGGCCGTTGACGATCGACGGGAAGGTGCTCAGCAGGCCCTCGGGCTCGGTCTTCTCGGTCTTGCCCTGCGTGTACCAGTGCGCGGGGTCGAGCAGCCAACTGTCGACCAGCCGCACCACGTTGCCGGTGTCGCTGATGTTGGCCGCCTTGTCGCCCGGATTGGGCAGCCACGTGAGCGCCGCCGCGTACGCCGCGAGCGTGACGACCGCAAAAATCGCCTGCGCGCGAAAGCTCGTGTGCAGGGCCAGCAGCGACACCGCGCAGTACACCAGAGCGATCCGCTGCAGCACGCCCGGGTAACGCAGCGTATCCCACCGCATCGATGGCTCGTGACCGAACCACAAGGCGCACGCGTGCGTGAACAAGTCCAGCGAGATGCCCAGCAGAATCAGGATCACGGTCCGCCGAAAGATGCGGCCATACACGGCCCGCGAAATCGTCGCTCCTTCGCGGTACTTGCGCAGCGAGTAGGCGAGCGCCGTCCCCACGATGAACAAAAACGACGGAAAGATAAGGTCCGTCGGCGTCCAGCCGAGCCACGTGGCATGGTCCAGCGGCGCGTAGCGCATCCCGTCGCCCCAGGAGCCGGGATTGTTCACCACGACCATCGCCAGCATCGTGATGCCGCGAAAGGCGTCGAGCGACAGCAGCCGCTCCTTGGCCGGGGCGAGACCGGGTTCCAGGCTGTCGTTGGCCATCGTTGCGTCCTTGGGTACTAGCGGAGCCGACGTCATTCAAACCGCGCCGCCGCATGATTGCAATGCGACTCGGTGCTCTTTTCGCCGGCTCGCGGGCGAGCTAGTTTGACCACCAGCCATGAGCGACGCCCCGCCCACCGACGCGATACGCACATCGTCCGCACCGCCGGACGCCTCCGGCGATGCGCCTCTGGGTCTGTGGGACGCGATCAGCCTGGTCGTGGGCATCGTCGTCGGCACGGCGATCTTCCGCAGTTCGCCCTTAGTGTTTCAGAACACGACTGGCCCGTGGCAGGCGCTCGGCGCGTGGGCGCTTGGCGGCGTGCTTTCGTTGATTGGCGCCTTGTGTTACGCCGAGCTGGCCACCACCTACCCGCGCTCCGGCGGCGACTACGAGTACCTCACTCGCGCGTTCGGTCCCTGGGCGGGCTTTCTCTTCGGCTGGGCGCAACTGACGGCCGTCTTCGCCGCCAACCTCGGCGCGATGGCCTACGCCTTCGGCGACTATGGCGTCAAGCTGTTCGCCCTGCCGACGAGCGCCGTTGTGTGGCTCGCCGTCGCTGCGATCATCGGCATGACGCTGCTCAATGCGTGGACGGCGCACTCAGGCGCGAGAACGCAAAACATCCTCACGCTCGCGAAAGTCGTCGGCCTCGCCGCCGTCATCCTCGCCGGCGTCTGGCTCGCGATCGCGCCTCCCTCCCCCGAGCGAGCCGGGGCGTCCCCGCCCCCGGCGCCCGGCGCGCAACCCGCCAACCCCTCCTTCGGTCTCGCCATGGTCTTCGTCCTCTACGCCTACGGCGGCTGGAGCGACGGGGCGTTCGTCGCCGCCGAGGTGCGCAATCGCCGCCGCAACTTGCCGCTCGCGCTCATCGGCGGCGTGGCCGCGATCGCGCTCATTTACCTAGCCATCAACGCCGCCTACCTGACCCTCGGCTTCGACGCGGCGCGCTCCACGCCCACGCCGGCGGCCGCGGTGCTCGACAAGGCCGTCGGCAAGGTGGGCGCCAAGTTCGTCAGCGGACTGGTGATGATTTCCGCCCTCGGCGCCATCAACGGCATGATCCTGTCCCGTGCGCGCGTGTTCGCCGTGCTTGGCGCCGATCACCGCGCCATGCGCTGGCTCGGCGGTTGGACAGCCGGCCAGGGCGCGCCCCGCGCGTCGCTCGCCGCTCAGGCCGGAGTCACGCTCGCACTGGTGTTGGCGGTGGGGACCGAGCGCGGGCGCGGCGCCGTCGATTCGCTGCTCCATGCCGTGGGGGCGCCGGGCCTGCCCTGGGCGCAATACTTCGGCGGTTTCGAAACGCTCGTCGCGGCCACGGCGCCGGTGTTTTGGGCCTTGTTTCTGGCGACAGGCGTCGCCATGATCGTGCTGCGACAGCGCGAGCCGCAGCGCGATCGGCCGTTCGCCGCGCCGCTTTATCCGCTGCCGCCGCTGGTGTTTTGCGCCACCAGTGCGTACATGCTCTACAGCAGCGTGACTTACACCCGTTGGCTCGCCCTGGCCGGGGCCGCGCCGGTGATCGCGGGACTTGTGTTGTACGTCGCCACCCGCCGGCGGTAGACTGCACTTAAGCACGCGAGACGCACCCCTCGCTTGCGGATCAGCCGCGATGCTACGCATCGCCGGAGCGCACCGCGCGGGTCGCTGCATCGTGCCGCTTCACCTGCGACGCGTAGCGTCGCGGCTAGTTGCCAACCTCTTGTCAATGCGTCGCTGGAGACTCCATCATGCCGCCGACCGAGTCGAACCCGTCCACCCGTCGCCATTTTGTCCGCGGGATGGCGCTGGGCGCCGCCGCGCTGGCGACGCCGCGCGTGTGGGCCGACGCCCTCACGCTGACTCCCTCCTCGACCGAGGGGCCGTTCTACCCCGACCGCATGCCGCTGGACACCGACAACGACCTGCTGCTGATCAACGACGGCGGCACGGCGGTCGGCGAGGTGACGCACCTGACGGGCCGGCTGCTCGACAACTCCGGCAATCCCTTACGCGGCGCCGTCGTGGAAATCTGGCAAGTCGACGGCAACGGCGTGTACCTCCACACCGGCAGCGCCGGCGAGAAGCGAGACGCCAATTTCCAGGGCTACGGCCGGTTCCTCACCGGGCCCAGCGGCGAGTATTACTTCCGCACCGTGAAGCCGGTGCCCTATCCCGGCCGCACGCCGCACATCCACTTCGCGATCAACCAGAACGGAAAGCGGATCCTCACCACCCAAATGTACGTTGCCGGCGAGCCCGGCAACGAGCGAGATGGCATTTACCAGAGCATCCGCGACCCGGCTCAACGCGAGAGCGTGACGATCGACTTCGCCCCGCTGGCGTCCGCCAAGGACGAGCTGGAAGCGAAGTTCGACATCGTCCTGGGTCTGACCCCGGCGGAGAGTTGATCAGGATCACCGTGGCGAGGTCACGAACAAGATTTCGCATGGCGTGAATTGGCCGCGGATGAACGCGGATTTGGCGGATTTTCGCGGATCAGATCAAAGTGTTCAAATGCAGCTGCATTGATCCGCGCGAATCCGTTCAATCCGCGTTCATCCGCGTGCCATTTCAGTCTGCCTCAGCTTCGCGGCATGTCCTTACGACGACATCCGCTCCGACGCGTGATCCTCGATCAGCTTCGCGATCTTCGTCGGCGACAGCTCCGCCAGTCGATCCACGACGATCCGCGCATGCGACAGCTTCTCCCGCGTCGTCGTGCCCAACAGGCCAATACTCGTCATGCCCGCGCGGTTCGCCGCTTCGACGCCCTGCGGCGCGTCCTCGATCACCGCGCATCGCTGGGGCGGCACGCCCAACCGTTCGGCCGCCAGCAGGAACACCTGCGGATCGGGTTTGCCGCGCTCGACGTCGGCGCCCGTCACGATCGCCGAAAACCGCGACGCCCGTCCCAACTTCTCGAGCGTCACCTGAATGTTCTCTGGCGGCCCCGACGACCCCACCGCCAGCTTGAACCCCGTGGCCGCCAGCGCGTCGATGAGCTCCACGGCCCCGGGAATCGCCACGAACGCCTCCGCGATGATCTCGCGATACAACTCCTCCTTGCGATCGCCGCGCCGGCGGATTTCCTCCTCCGCTAGGCTTCCCTGGTACAGCTCGCCGAAGATGTCGCGATTGGTCCGCCCGAACGTGCCGCGAAACGTTTCCTCGGTGAACGCGACGCCCAGCTCGCCGAACATTCGCTGCCAGCTCAAAAAGTGCGGCCGATACGAGTCGGTCAGCACGCCATCCACGTCGAAGATCACAGCCAATTGCGGGGTCATCAGGCGCTGGTCTCACTCGGTTGGGTGGGAGGAAGATTTCTCGCAAAGGCGCGAAGGCGCAAAGTTCGGAACGCAAAGAAAAACAAATGAGGGCAGTGCCAGTTAGTCCGTTGTCCGTGGCCCGTTGTCCATAGTTTCCAAGCCACCAACCACTGACCACGGGCCCATCGTCTCTCATTTCCGCCTTCGCGTCTCCCTTCGCGACTTTGCGCCTTTGCGAGAGAAAACTGACGAGCAGAAAAAACTAGCGAGATTGCCCTGCCGGGCGCCTACGGCACAAGCCAGCAGATTTGCTATGATGGCCGGACGCTCATCCCCACGCGGAACCGTAATGTGAGGCCCGACTTCGGTGATTGTTCCCCGCACGACTCGCGAGAAGATTCTTACCAAGCTCCGCGCCAAGGTCCAGAGCCGCACGCCCGTGCTCATCTCCAGCGCGGCCAGCGGCCTGGTGGCCCGCATGCTCGAAGAGGCCGGCGCCGACTGCGTGAACACCTTTCACGGTGCCCGCCTGCGGGCCAACGGCCTGGGCACCATGGCCATGCTGTGGCCCATCGTCAACGCCAACGAGCAAGTGTTCAAGAACACGCAGGAGGACGTGCTGCCCGCGATGAAGGGCGACGCTTTCGTCTGCATGTGCATCAACGCCAACGACCCGCTGCGCGACATGCACGCCTTCCTCGAGCAAATCAAGGCCCTCGGCGTGATGAGCGTCTCGAACATCGGCCCGTCGGTTAGTTACATCGACCACGACAGCAACATCTACAAAGTGCTCAAGAAGTGCGGCGTCACGCTCGAGAACGAGATCGACATGCTGAAGCTCGCCAAGGACGCGCTGGGCATGGTCACCATCGGCGTGGCGTTCACCGAAGAAGACAGCCTGCAGATGATCGAGGGCGCCCGGCCCGACCTGTTCTGCTACCACGCCGGCACGACCAAGGGCGGCCGCCGCGGCTACGACTCGGGCGAGACGATCGAGGAAACCGCCGCCCGCACCAAGGAAGTGAACGACAAGATCCGCAAGATCATGCCCGAGGTGATCCTCATCGCCCACGGCGCCGCGATGGAAACGCCCGAGGAGGCCCAGTACATGCTCGACCACGCGGCGTGCGACGGCATCTGGACCGGCTCGTCGACCGAGCGCCTGCCGATCGAAAAAGCCGTCTTCGAAGCCGGCAAACGCTTCGCGGCGCTGCGGTATTCCAAGTAAACTCCGCCGCGATCCGAGAATTGGACGCGGATGAACGCGGATTTTGCGGATGAAACGCGGATCAGAACCAGATTGAGTTTGGGTCGCGGCCGGCAACTCATGTGGATACTCTTTTTCTTTCCATGATCTCTTCTCGGATCCGCGGTAATCCGTCCAATCCGCGTTCATCCGCGTCCCATTCAACGAGGCAAGTTTCATGTCCAAGTCCGTCGTAGTCCTGTCGACGCTTGATACCAAGGGCCGCGAGACCGCCTTTCTCCGCGAGCAGATCGAACACAACGGCTGCCAGGCCGTGCTGGTCGACATCGGCGTCGTCGGCCAGGCGACGATCAAAGCCGAAGTGACCCGCGAGCAGGTCGCCGAAGCCGGCGGCTCCTCGCTCGCCAAGCTGCTGGCCGACCCCACGCGCGAGCAGGCCGCCCCGGTGATGATCCGCGGCGCCTCGAAACTCGTCGGCGACATGGTCGCCGCCAACACGGCCCACGCGGTGATCGGCCTCGGCGGCACGCAGGGCACCACCAGCGCCACGCAGGTCATGCAGTCGCTGCCCTACGGCTTTCCCAAGCTGATGGTCTCCACCTGCGCCGCCGGCGACACCAGCGCCTTCGTCGGCATCAAGGACATCATGATGATGTTCTCGGTGAGCGACATCATCGGCCTCAACCCCTTCATGCGCCGTGTCCTAGCCAACGCCGCCGCCGCCGCCTGCGGCATGGCCAAGGTCGAGCACGCCGCCGCCACCAAGGGCTCCAAGCCGCTCATCGGCATGACCAACCTGGGCGTGCTCACCAAGGGCGCCGAGTACGCCCTCGACTATCTCGAGTCCAAAGGCTACGAGGTGATCCTGTTCCACGCCGTCGGCGCCGGCGGCCGGGCCCTCGAACAGATGATGCGCGAGAACCTCATCGCCGGCGTGTTCGACTACGCCCTCGGCGAGATCAGCGACGAGCTGCACCACGCCCTCCGCGCCGGCGGTCCGGACCGCCTCACCACCGCCGGCAAGCTCGGCTTGCCGCAGGTGATCACCCCCGGCGGCGCCGAGCACATCGGCATCTTCCTCGCCGAAGCCCACGTGCTGCCCGAGAAATACAAGAACCACCAGAACGTGTTCCACAGCCCCATCATCGCGGCTCCGCGGCTGAGCCCCGAGGAACTGGAGGAAGTGGGCCGCGAAATCGGCAAACGCCTCCAGCACACCAAGGGGAAGGCGGTGTTCATGCTCCCGCTGCGCGGCACGAGCCGCTACGGCATCGAAGGCGGCCCGCTGCGCAACCCCGAGAGCGACAAACGTTTTTTCGCCGCGATCAAGGCCAGCCTGCCGGGGACCATCGAGGTCGTCGAGGTCGACGCGGGCGCGGAAGACCCGGAGTTCGTGAAGCAGTGCTGCGACCGGCTGATCGGGTTGATTGAAGCGAAGTAAGCAAAGTGCTGCCAGCGCGGCCTGGGAACAGGCGTCAGAGTTTCTGACGCCTTTGTTCCTTACCCCCGCCAATCCTCCAGTCCCAGCACCTCCGCATACGCAAACCCCAGCGCGCTCATCGACGCCGCGTGTACGTCGGCCGCCGACACCACGCGCCCGCCCCACGTCTGCTCGCGCGTCGCGCAGGCGTCGTGAATCACCTGGCACTTGTAGCCCAGATCCGCCGCGGCCCGCGTCGCCCCTTCGATGCACATGTGGCTCATGGCGCCGGCGATCACCAGCTCGCTCACCCCGAGCGCATCGAGCCGCTGCTTCAGATCGGTCCCTTGAAACGCGTTCACCGCACCCTTAGTGATGACCGTTTCCCCCGCGGCTGGCGCTACCGACGGATGAATCTCCGCCCCCTGCGTCCCGGGCCGAAAGAACGGCGCCTCGGCGCTCGCGAACTCATGCCGCACATGGATGAGCGGCCGCCCCGCGTCCCGAAACCGCGCGAGCAGCTCCGCGGCCCGCTCGCTGGCCGCCTCGATCCCCGCCAGCGTGTAGTCGCCGCCGGGGAAGTAATCGTTCTGCAGGTCGATCAGCAGCAGGGCTTGAGACATGGGAGAGGCGGCAATTTCTGACATCGAACGCGTAAACAGAGTTCAATTGTCCACATGGCTCGCCCCCCTGCCAAGGGTCATGCTTGATGTTCAAAGGCGCCACGCCTCAAGCCGGCGTCGTTTAGCGACGCGTCCTTGCGCCATGGCTCCCAAGGCAATGGCCGCGAGGCTGAAGGTGCTCGGCTCAGGAATGATCCCGTGATAAAATGTGCCGTGGACCAAAACTGGCTGGCCCCCGCCGGCATGCTGAATGTGAAAGCTCACCCGCGTCGGATTAAATGGAAGCGTCAAGTCATGGATGACGTGCCTCAGTTGGCCAGGCGATACTCGGAACGTCGTGGCAGGGCTGGTGCTCGGCGGATCGCTTGGCGGCTTGGCGGGATCAATCCAACCGAACCAGACCTCGATATCTGCCGAAGAATCGTAGAAATCTTGGCAAGTCATAAAGACGTCAAGCGAGAGATCCGTCTGACCATCTGGGTCTGGCAAGTTGTGGAAGGACCCTTCGAGCACGTCATATCGATCAAGAAATGTCACGACCACAGGATTGCTGTCTGGATACCATTGTGCAACTGCCGGTTCGCACAACGACAGGCCTCCTGCGACCACGACGAATATCAAAACTCGGTTCCCGTTCATAAGCGTCCTCCCCCCGTTTCTTGCAGAATCGTCGCGAGAACTCGCATCACGAAGAGTCATTCCCCTGCAAGTCCTGCTGGCACAGGCCTTCGGACGGGCCATGGAGTCGATCGAAGGTGCGTCGAAAGCAAGGTTCTTTCCGAGTAAGAGCAAGAATGGCGCCAGCCCGTCGAGACTTTGGAGAGCAGTCCTAACGGGTTGGCACAGCGCCACTTCGGGTCGTTGGGGGATGCCGCGGTCAGCGGTGCGCAAGTGTGCCAACATGTCGCGCCCCTGGGGCGGAGCGCAATCGGCCGTCGTCACGTCGTTCCAGAAATGCCGATCGCGTGGCGCGCTCTCGGCAACTCGTGGACGCCAGGCGGGGGATTCGAGGACAGGCGACAAAAGAATCGCTGTTTCGTGGGAAGGGCGCTACGCCGCCGGTGTCTCATCCAAGGAAGCAACCTACGGGAGTCCGCATGACACGGCCGGTCGACGCGACGCTGATCGCCGAGATGTTCGACCGCCATGCGGCCGCGCTGACCCTGTATGCGCGGCAGTGGACCGCCCAGGCCGACGACTGCGTGCAGGAGGCGCTCATCGAGCTCGCGCGGCAGCCGCACTCCCCCGACAATCCGTCCGCGTGGCTGTACCGGGTCGTGCGAAACCGGGCGCTCAATGCTTCGCGGGCCGCCAGGCGGCGCTCCGGGCATGAACAGGCCGCGAGCGGCTCGCGCGGCGAGGCGCACCCTGTGGGGGCCGCGGATCGGACGGAGATTGTCGACGCGCTCGCGCATCTGCCGGCCGACGTGCGCGAAGTGGTCGTGCTGCGCGTGTGGGGCCAGCTCGCGTGGCAGGAGATTGCCGAAGTGGTGGGCGGCTCGCGCAGCGGCGCCCAGCGAAGTTACGTCGCGGGGCTCGAGCAGCTCCGCGGAATTTGGGACGTGCCGTCCCGGGAAGACAAATCATGCCGGACGAAATGAACGCAAGCGACGACCTGCGGCTGCCCGACGAACTGGCCGCGTGCGAAGCTCAGTTAGCCAGCGAGCCGCTGGTGGCGCCGCGACTGAGCCGCAACGAGCTGCTGTACCGCGCCGGCTGGGCGGCGGCTGAAGCGAAGCTCGTGCTCCGCCAACCCTCTATCGTGCTGGCCCCTCTCTCGAAGGGAGGGGTTAGCGGAGAGACTGCCGATCACCGCGCCGGCATGAGCGTCTCCGCGGAAACCGAGGCCACGGTCAGGAATCCCTCCCCCGTCCCCTCCCTTCAAGGGAGGGGGGCCATTGTCGCCTGGTCGATGACCAGCGCGGCACTGGCGGCGTCCTTGGCCGTGGCGATCACGCTCAGGCTTTCGCAACCAGCGTCGGGGCCGGCGCGTGACGAGGCGCTGCCGTCATCCGTACCGCAGCACGTTGTCGACGCGTCGCGGCCTGCTACCGAGGCGCCGCTGGCGGCGCCGCAGGACGCGTGGCTGGCCGCCCTGCAGAGCCTGGCCGCGGCGCGGCGGCTTGCAACCGGGGAGCCGCTCGCGGTCGTGGGCAATCTGCGCTCCGCGCGCTGGGATCAGGCGGCGCCGACCGACGAATGGACGGCGGCCGCGGAGATGGCGCCGGCCATGACGACGCGAGCGCTGCTCGAAGAAATGTTGCCGCGAGCTCACTCTGCCGAAGACGAAGCCCGCGGCGGGGCGAATGGGGTGTTCGAATTCTTGCGTCCCCTGGCCTGGGGAGGAGACACGATATGACGCGCAAAGTTCTGTTGGCCCTCGCGGTGTTCGCCGTTGCTTTGGCGGGCGCACAAGCACGGGCCGCGTTGACCGTCGAAACCGAATCCACCGACGACGGCGAACGGACGATCTTCCGCATGACGGTCACGCCAGCCGCAGAGCCGGCGCCGGCGCTGCGCCACCGGCTCCTGCTGCGGGATATCGATGTGAAGCACGGCAACGCGGCGCCGATGTACTACCGCACGCTGATGGACGTGCCGCGGATCACCAAGGCGCTGAAGGACAAGTTCGGCGACGACTGGTACGACTGGATCAGCGCCTTCGGCGAGGCGTTTCCTATCGAGAAAGTACGCGAGGCGGCGGCGACGATCGGCGCGCTCGACCAACTGCGCGAAGCGGCGGCGCGCCGCGAGTGCGATTGGGGATGGCAGCTCGACGAGATCACCGGGCCGGACTTGTTCGCCTATCTCTTGCCCGAGATTCAGGAAAGCCGGCAGGTGAGCCGCTTTCTGATGTTGAAAGCGCGGCTGGCGATCGCCGAGGGACGCTACGACGAAGCGCTCGACCTGCTGCGGATCAACTTTAAGATGGGCAGCGACGTCGCCGGCGAGCCGCTGCTGGTGTGCGGGCTTGTGGGCATCGCGGAGGCCGGGATGGGGCTGCGGGCGATGGCCGATCTCATCGCGGCGCCCGATTCGCCGAACCTGTACTGGGCGCTCAGCGAGCTGCCCGATCCGCCGATTTCGCTGCATCACGCCTTGCGGTTCGAGATGTCGAACATCCTGCGCGTGCTGCCGTTCTTGAGAGACGCCGAAACGCAACAGCATTCTCCTGAGGAATGGGCCCGTCTGTTGTCCGAAGGGTTGAGCGAACTACAGCAGGTGGGCATCGGCGGCAGCGGCTACGGCTTTCCGAATCGGGAAGTGGTGCAGATGGGCGTGGCAGCGATGGCCATGACGACTTACCCAGCCGCGAAGCAGCGATTGATCGACGGCGGCATGGACCCTGCACGCGTCGAGGAGATGCCGGTCGGGCAGGTGATTGCCGTCGACAGCGAGCGCGAGTACCGCCGCGTGGCCGATGCGATCGAGAAGTGGTGGTATCAGCCTTACCGCGTTGCACGGGATCGACTCCGCGAGGCCGAGGATGAAACGCTCGGCAGCGTTGAGCTGTCCCGCGGCTACGGCGCCACGCTCGCGGCGCTGCTGTTGCCGGCAGTCAACGCGGCTCGCTCGGCCGAAGAACGGCTCCAGTGGCAGACCGACGCTCTGCGCGTGGTCGAAGCGATTCGCATGCACGCCGCGGAGACGGGCAAGCTGCCCGCTTCGCTCGATGAGATCGAGGTCGTGCCCGTGCCGGAGAATCCAAGGACGGGGAAGCCGTTTGAGTATCGATGGGACGGCGACGCGGCGGTGCTCGAGCTGCCGTTCAGCGACGGCTTCAGCGGCGCGGCGTGGCGGTTCGAGATCAGGTTGGCGAAGTGACGCCGCGCGTGCGGCGGAGAAACCCTGGGCTCGCGCCCAGGGCTATTGCGGTTAGGAGAACTGGGCAATCGTCGACGCGCACGTCAAATGAGCCCCCGGCGCAGGCCGGGGATTTCCGCGAGCGAAGCCTTGGCGTCATTGCCATCGAAATATCATTCTCACAGCGAGGGGATTGTGATGTTGCGATTCTTATTGTCCATCGTCGTTGTCGCGACAGCAGCGTCGACGGCCTGTCTTTCCGCCGCAGCCGCCGAGCTGGGCGCGCTGGCGAACTATCTCACCGACGACGTCGTGGCCGTCGGTTACCTCGATCTCACCAAGGTGAACGCGGCGGCGGCCGCGGACGAGTTCGCCCGGCTGGAAGTCGCCACCGAAGCCGAGGTTGCCCATGCGCGACAAGCGGCGGCGGACGTTCAAGCCACGTATCAGGAACTGACCAGCCGCGGCGCCGTCCGCGCCTTCGCCCTGCTGCGAATGACCGACCTGGCTCACGGCGGACCGACCTGGGTGATCGAGGTGGCGCCCGGCGGCGACGCGAAGGCCGTCGCCGCGGTGCTCCAGGGATGGTTCGCCGCCGCGAAGGAAGATCCCCGCATGCGCGGACCGGCGGCGCTCGCGCCCCGCGAAGTGACGACCGCAGGCAACGTCGTCCTGGGCGCGGCCTCCGCGGAGCAGATGGCGACGCTCAAAGCCTCGCGCACGGGCGACGTGCGCTCTGCCGCGGCGGCCGCCCTCGAAACGCTGCTGGCCGCCGACGCGGGGTTCATCGCCTTCGGCGACCCCGACAGCCGCCGCGTGCTGCGCGAGATGTTTCCCCAGCTCCCCGCGCCGTTCATGGAGATCGACGGCAAGCTGCTCGCCGACGGCGTGGCCTGGGCGGCGTTCACGCTCAAGCTGCCGCCGGGTCCGGTGGTCGGCGTGGCGATCGAGGCGGCGGGCGACGATGTGGTCGCCGTGCTGAGCGGCGCGGCCGAAAAGGGCCTCGCGATGCTCAAGGCGATGATTATGGCGGCGAGCGTCCAGGGAGACGGCGAAGCGGCCTCGTTGATTCCGGTTGTCGCACTGCTGAAGCCCGAAGTTGACGGCAGGCGGTTGTCGATGACGCTGGGCGACGATGAGGAGGAGATCGTCGCGTTTCGGCAGCTCGTGGCGCCGGCGGTGCGCGCCGCCCGCGAAGCGGCGCGGCGCACGCAGCGGATGAACAACTTCAAGCAGATCGCTTTGGGAGTGCTGAATCACGAATCCGCAAAGAAGACCTATCCTGCGGCGGCAAGTTACGATGACTCTGGCAAGCCGCTGCTCAGTTGGCGGGTGCACATTCTGCCGTACGTCGAGCAGCAGGCGCTGTACAACCAGTTTCACTTGGATGAACCGTGGGACAGCGAGCACAACCGCAAGCTGATCGCGCAGATGCCGGCGATCTACGCCGACCCAAGCGAACCGGGATTGGCGGCGCAAGGCCGCACGACGTATATGGTTCCGGTCGGTCCGGGAACTGCCTTCGAGCAGGGCAAGACAGTGTCTCACCGCGAGATTAAGGATGGCACATCTAACACGATTATGGCCGTTGAAGTGGTGGCGGACCGAGCCGTCCCCTGGACGAAGCCCGAGGATTGGGAGGTCGACTTCGACGACCCGCTACGCGGCGTGCGGCGCGGCGACGAGGATGATCGCGGCGGCATTTTCACCGCGGCATTCTGCGACGCGCACGTGTCAGTGATTCACTTCAACGTAGGCGCAGCAAACCTGCGGGCGATGCTGACGATCAACGGCGGGGAGGTTGTGTCGCAGTGATGCGGACCGACTAGGAACCTCCGTTCCCCTCCCCTCGAGGGGGAGGGGTGATGCATCGGGTACTCGCTTGAATTGCGTTTTGTCATGCCAGCCGAGTATTCGCTTCATCCCCCCTCCCCAGCCCTCCCCGCCGAGGGGAGGGAGCCGGAGGATTGTTTAGAACTCCGGACCAATGTTCTTCAGCCGCGCTTCGGTCTCGGCCATGAGGGCGTCCTCGGCGGCTTCGTCGTCGGCTTCGTAGGTGACGCTGAACCGCAGGAACGCGCCGGCGTCGTCCCAGGGGACGGTGCAGATCGACTGCTCCTTGATGAGGTACTGGCTGGCGGCCTCGGCCGTTTGTGCAGGATTACTGTCGAACTGGATGCCGCTGGCCAAGCCCTTCGGCGCCGGCGTGTAGAGGAAGTACGTGCCGCCGGGCATGCTGCACTGGAAGCCGCAGCGGGTGAGCGCGGCGACGAGCTTTTCCATCCGCCGTTTGTACTTCGCGCGGATGCGGCGGGGGATTTCAGGGTCGTCGAGTCCTGAAATGGCGGCCCGCTGGATGGCGAGGAACTGGCCGCTGTCGCTGTTGTCCTTCACGTCGGCGAAGGCGCGGACGATCGTCGCGTTGCCGCAGATCCAGCCCAGGCGCCAGCCGATCATGTCGAAGCCCTTCGACATCGAATGGACTTCGACGCCCACGTCCTTGGCGCCGGGGATCGACAGGAAGCTGTTCGGGGCCCGGTCGAACGACAGTTGCGCGTGGGCCGCGTCCTGCACGATGACGATCTCGTGCTTCTTGGCGAACGCGATGGCCCGCTCGTAGAACTCCGGCGGGGCCGTCTTGCCCGTGGGGCTGTTGGGAAAGCAGAGCACCAGCAACTTCGCCTTGGTGCGCACGTCGGCGGGGATGCTTTCGAGGTCCGGCAGGAAGTCGTTCTCGGCGAGCAGCGGCAGCTTGTACACGACGCCGCCGTAGTAGGCGGTGTGCGTACCGGCCACGGGGTAGCCGGGCACGGTCATCAGGGTGACGTCGCCGGGGTTGATGAACACGGCCGGCAGCATCGCCAGGCACGGCTTCGAGCCGATGCAGTGATTTACTTCGGCGCCCGGATCGAGGGCCACGCCGTATTCGCGCTGCATGAACCGCGCGACGGCTTCCTTGAAATCCGCGGGCCCATTGTCGGCGTAGCCGCGATTCTCGGGACGGTTGATCTCCTCGGCCATCGCGCGGCGGACTCGCTCCGGGGCGATCCCGTCATTCTCGCCGATGCCGAAGTCGAGCAGCGTCCGTTCGGGATGCTCGGCCAGGGCCTGACGTTTGGCCCGCTTGATCTTCTCGAACTTGTAGATCGCGGTGCTTTTACCGTATTGGGCGCCGCCGATACGGTCGGCGAACATCGTCTGGAAGTAGGGGTCGGGCATGGGGAAGGCCGTAGGCTGTAGACTGGAGGCTGTAGGTCGGAAGGGAGGGACTGGATTCAGGGTTCGGGGTTCAGAAGGAGAACTAGCCGCGAGCCTACGGCTCGCTGGAGGCCATTACGGGCAGGCCGGCAGCGGCGTGGTGCCCATATTTTGGCGCGACAAAAAGACACGTTTGGGCGGACGAAAATCGGGGATTTTGTCCGGCGGGGTTAACTTGGGAGCCGAGATTTTGCGAGGTTGCGTTCACGGGAGGGAGGACAAAAGTCAGGCGATTTTTGTCCGCTGGGAGCGGGGCCACGGGGGACAAAAACTACGCGTTGCCGGTTTGGGCTTGCTACGACTGATGGTTGTCGGCGACTCGACGGAGTTCGCCTATTGGTACAGATGTACACATAGCAAAATGCGCGGTTGATTTCAAGGGGGAGGAACCGCCAAGGACGCCAAGGTCGGAGGGGTTGGCCACGAAGGCGCAAAGGCACAAAGAAGATGATGGGCGGAAGGAAACCGCGAATCATGCGAATCGGCGCGAATCAGTAGACGTGCATTCGCGTGCTGCTGAGGCTCGTTAAACCGGGGCGATCTACCGCGACTCCTCTAAAAAACGAGCGTCGAGAAAGAATTCTGAAGAAATCGCGGGTTGTGGAGGGTCTGTAAGGGCGAGCGACCCACGGAGCACCTAATGGCATCACTGGCGGCGCGGTTGGCCCGCGGGGACGATTCGGCGTTTGCCGAGTTGTACGACGCTTGCGCCGATCGGCTGCACCGGTATGCGTGGGCGCGGCTGGGTGCGGCCGACGCGGCGAGCGACGTTGTGCAGGCGACCTTCTTGCGGGCCGTGAAGAGCCGGCGACGGTTTCGTGGAGTGGAGAATCCGGCGGCCTACGTGTTTGAGATCGCCCGGAACGAGACGGCGCGGGCGGCGCGGTGTGCGGGGCGCCGGCGGGAAGTGCGGTTGATGGGCAGCCAGCCATGGGAGGCGGCCGCTAAGCCGGCGAGCGGCGAGGAGGCCGAGGCGGTGCGGGCGGCGCTGGGCCGGTTGGCGGACGAGGATCGGGAAATTGTCGAACTGAAGGCGTATGGCGGGCTGACGTTCGCGGAGATTGGCGTCCTCGTCGAGCGGCCGGCGGCGACCGTGGCGACGCGCTACCGGCGGGCGCTCGCATCGTTGCGCGGGCGGTTGGAAAGGCAAATGCGATGAACCAAGAGTCGATCGAAGAGATGGAGCGGCAGATGTTCGCCTCCGCGCCCGCGGCGCCGGGCGCGCTGCGAGACGAAGTGCTCCGAGACGTGCGGCGCGAGCTGCGGGCTTCGACGTGGGACCGTCGGCTCGCGCGGGCGGCCGTAGCGATTCTGTTGCTAGGCGTTGGGATGACTGGGGCGTCGGGATGGCGCGGCATGCGTAACTCGGGCGACATTGCCTTGCGCCGCGACATGGTTGCCGCCGCTTCGCTGGCCGAGACGGCCGTAGCGGTGGCTGAAGCGACCGACGCGGAGACGGGCAAAACTGTAGCGCGTCACATCGCTTGGCTGGCGGGGCGCGAGTGGAACGACGATCAGGAAGCGGCGATCGACGCGGCAATACAGAAACGTGAAGGTTGATCTTCCATGGGATTCAAGTTCTCGAGGCGAGCGGTCAAACGAATCGGCTGGGGGCTGGCGGCGCTCGTTGGCTTGTTGCTGGCGTTCAATGCGACTATGTCGTGGCGCGTGGAAGCAGGATTTGCTGCGCGGGTGGCCGCGATTCGCGCCGAGGGCGATCCCACGTTCATCTCCGAGCTGCAGCCGACGGAGATTCCAGGCGACGAGAATGCGGGAGTGCTGTTCGACCGACTGACGCCGCGACTCGATGAGTTCAGCAAGGAGTACGCGGCGTTCTACAACACGCCGCTGGGCAAGGAGTTTAACGATGTCAACGAGAGCGCGTCCGCCACGTCGGAGCAACTCGAAGCCTTGCGGACGATTCTCGACAAGTACGCGGACCTGGAGCAAATGATCGCGGCTGCGGCCGCGTGCGAAGCATACGCGTCGACCGCGGACTTTACGGCGGACTACGGCGCCTTTTCGGACTTCCAACTTCCTCGGCTGTCACGCCTGCGAGCCGTGGTGCGCATGACGCACTGGCGAACGCGCGTGCTCGTGGCCGATGGGCAAGCCGAGGAGGCGGCTGAGCGCTGGCTGGATGTGTTGCGCATGAGTCGGCTCCACCAGTCCGAGCCCGGCATGGTCAGCTACCTTGTCACTTTAGCGGCCAAGAGCGTTGCTTTGGATGGCCTCCACCGAGCGCTGCTGGCCGGTGCAGGAGACGACGAACTCTACGCAGCGATCGACGCGGAGTTGGCCAGGCACGATGACGCGCAACTGTTGGAGCGAGTCCTGCGCCAGGAGCGGGCGATCTCGGTGAGCGCCAGCGTCGCGCAGGCGTGGAATTCCCCCGTGCCGCTGAAATGGCTTGTGGGTTGGCCCATGAAGCGACATTTTCTCGGGCCGCTCGATTACTACGAGCACATTCTGCCGAGGCTCGCACGGCCATGGACCGAAGTAAGAGAGACATTTATGCCGACGGGCGATGAACCAACGCCGACCGGGTTTGGACCGCTTGCCGACTTGCTGCATTCGTCATTCCAAGCCGCAGTCCGCGCCAATCGGCGGAGTACAGCGACTGTGCGGTCGTTGCGGGCGATCAACGCGCTCCTGCAGTATACAGTCGCCAACGGCCGTGAGGCGGGCGTGTTGAGCGACCTGGATTTGCCTGTGGAGGCGTTCAGCGATCCGTTTGGTGACGGCCCGCTCAAGGCCAAGCGTACAGCCGCAGGGTGGCTGGTCTACTCGGTGGGCGAAAACGGCGTGGACGACGGCGGCGTGCTGCGGGATCAGCTTGACGTCGGCATCGGCCCGCCGCAGGTGACGGACGACGCGGATGATCCGGAAGCGGACGATTCGCAGGAGGAATGACCCGCGAAAGGCGCGAAAAGACACGAAAGAGGAAATTCGGCGTCGACGCTGGCCCGGGAGACAAGACATGGGTCACACAAGCGATGGCCACAATATGTTTGTTAAGCCATTGTCAGAGCGGCTATATTCACCCCCATCGCCCGCTTCAGGAGGGGCGACCTCGCCTGTTCACGTGACGGAGGCCGCATGAGCACCAAATCATTTCTGGCGATCCAGATGGGGCTTGAGGCCGCGTCTTTTCTCGCGCTCGCCGTCGCGTTATTTTCGCTGGTCTTGATGATCCTCCGCTGGAGAACGCCGCAGCGAAGAGGGCACGTTGTCCGTCTACTGCTATCGCTTGCGGCGATCCCATGTTTCATCGGCGTTCACCAAGCCCTGTTGTGGCTGGTCTATCTTCCCGCATTGGGGCGTGAGCAGATGGCGCAGACCGAGGCGCTGCGCGCCGACCGGCTCGCGGATTCTTCGCTCATTCACGTCGGCGATCAAGCGCCGGATTTCACGTTAACCGACGCGGACGGTTCGACGTTTTCGACGGTCGAGGCGCAGGGCAAGGTCGTGCTTATCAACTTCTTTGCAACATGGTGCGGCCCCTGCCTGATGGAGCTGCCTCACGTCGAGAAGATTTGGAACGACTATCGCGATCGGGAGGGGTTTCAACTTCTGGTCATCGGTCGCGAGGAGTCGATGGATTCCGTACGCGACTTTCGTTCCAAGCAAGGATTCTCCTTCCCCATTGCGCCCGACCCGGACCGCGAGGCGTACTCCTTGTTCGCCAAAGAGAGCATCCCACGCACCATTGTCATTTCCCCCAGCGGCGTTGTCGTCTATTCGAAGGCGGGGTTTATGGAGCGCGACTTGGACGAGCTCAGGTCGATTCTCGCGCAACAATTGGCCGAACTGAAGTGATCGCTGCTTAGTTTGGCTGTTGCATTGTTGCCCGCGAAACACGCGAACGGCGCGAAAAAGACAAGGGCTCGCCATGTATCCTGGGCAGCCGTCTCGTTTCGAGCAGGGCCGAAGGACGATGTCAAATGGAGATTATCTTCTCCTTGGTGCTTTCGCGCCTTTCGCGTGTTTCGCAGGGAACACAAAGAAAGCGGAACTAATCCGTTGCAAAGGAGCGCGGCGAGAGCGGTTGGATTCCCACGACTTTGTACCGGCGGAAGTCGCCCTCGTTGTAGGTGAGAACTCGATCGATTCCGCCTTCGAGCATAATGGCCACGAGGCGGGCATCGTGTACGGATGTGCCCATGACGTGCAATTGCTGAACGAGTTTGAGCCAAACGTCGAGCGATGCTTCCGACTCCAATTGAAGTCGGGAGAAGCGACGAATCAAGTCGACCATGCGTGCCACGAGCGGTTCGGCAAGGCCGCGGCCGTTGTACTTGAAAGGTCGCGTACTGACATTCCAAAATTCAGCGAGATTCTGGGAGGTGACGACGAGGTCTTCCCGCATGCCTCGAAGCTTGCGCACGGCGCTCCGCGCTTCGTGATGGCGCAATGCGTCGGGATTGAACAGTGGAATCAAGACGCACGTGTCGACGAGAACGGCCATCAGTCGTGATCGCGATAGATTTCCCCGCGACTGTATGTGCAGTTCGGATCTCGACCCGGGACGGCGGCTTCGTCCAGCAAGCGTTCGAATTCGTCCGCCGAGAGCGGCGGCTGCTCCGGCGGGGGCGAAGCGGACGCGACATAGGCGAGAAAGCCTTCAAGCGTCAGGCCTTCGGCCTGGGCCTTGGCGGCGAGCGCCTGAACGACGGAATCGGCGAGCGTGATGCTGGTCATGTTATTATCTTACGCCGCAGTCGATGGACGGGTCCACATGGTTTGCCAAGCGGGCATTCGCGGCAAGTTTTGCTTTCGTTGCGGCTTGGCTGGATCGGGGGAGGCCGTCATTAGCGTGGGAGAGCGACAAGGCGGCCTTCGATTGCGGCGGCGCCGGCGACAGGGGTCTGGCACGTGAAGCCTTCGCAGACGTAGAGCGTGGGCTCGCCTGCGAACGGCTCTTTGCCGGCCAAGAGTCCGGCGAGCAGCGGCGGCGGGTCGCCGGCTGCAGCGGCTAGGATTTTGCTGGGCAAGTATCGCTGGCGCAAATCGGCAAGCACCGTCGCGGTTTCTGAATTATCCAAATCGCCGGCGAGCACCAGCTCATGTGTCGGGCCTAGATGGAAATCGAGCGCGAGTAGCGACTGGCCCATCGCGGCGGGCGCCTGCTGCATGTAAGCGACGCCGGCGTGCAGCGTGCGTTCGGCGGCGGCGCGGTATTTTTCATCGCCGGTGAACTTGGCCAGCCGCACGAGAGCCGTGGCGGCCATCGCGCTGGCGGCGGGGGTGCTTGAGTCGGCGATTTCCTTCGGGCGGGCGATGAGCTGCTCGTGGTCGTCAGCCGTGTAGAAGAAGCCGCCGCCCGCGGGATCGGCGAAGTGCTTCAGCATGAGGTCGGCGAGGCGGGCGGCTTCGACCAGTCGCGCGGCGTCGAACGTGGCTTCGTAGAGCGAGATAAGACCATTCGCCAGGCAGGCGTAGTCGTCGAGATAGGCAGCGAGCTTGGCTTGACCCGCACGCCACGTGTGGAGCAGTCGCCCATCGGGGCGAACAAGGTTCGCATTAAGGAAGTCGGCGCACTTCGCGGCGGCGGCAACGTACCGCGGCTCGCCGAGGGCGGCGCCCGCGCGGGCCATCGCGTCGATCATCAGTCCGTTCCACGAGACGAGCACTTTGTCGTCCTTGCCGGGGTGAACGCGCTGCTCGCGGACTTTGAAGAGTTTGCGAAGTGAAGAGGCAAGCAGGGAGCGGAGCTTGTCTTCGGGGATTCCCAAAATCGCGGCGGATTGGGCGAGCGTCTTGGGTTGGTTGAGAATACTGTGGCCCTCAAAATTGCCGGCGTCGGTCACGTCGTACACGCGGCCGAAGATGGCGCCGGTTTCTTCGCCGAGAA
This sequence comes from uncultured Planctomycetaceae bacterium, assembly GCA_964430075.1. GTDB lineage: Bacteria > Planctomycetota > Planctomycetia > Pirellulales > Lacipirellulaceae > Lacipirellula. Next base: position 29,002 of record CAYSFP010000011.1, read on the forward strand.
CCTCGTCGATCTCGTCGGGCGCCCAGACGTAGAACTTGCCCTCTTCGCCCTCGCTGTCGGCGTCCTCGGCGCTGTAGAAGCCGCCTTCGCTTCCCGTCATGTCGCGCAGGACGTAGTCGAGCGTTTCGCGGGCCACGCGGGCGTAATCGGCATTGCTCGTCGCCTGCCAGGCCTCGACATACGTGGCGGCGAGCAGTGCGTTGTCGTAGAGCATCTTCTCGAAGTGCGGCACGAGCCAGCGGGCGTCGACGCTGTAGCGGGCGAAACCGCCGCCGACGTGATCGTAAATGCCGCCGGACGCCATGCGATCGAGGGTCTTCGTGACCACGTCGAGCGACTGCTGCCGGCCCGTGCGATGCCAGTGACGCAGCAGGAGCTGGAGGTCCATGGGATGCGGGAATTTGGGGGCGGGGCCGAAGCCGCCCCAGGTGTTGTCGAAGGTGCGGGCGAGGTGGGCGACGGCGTTGTCGATGAGACTACGCGACAGCTCGCCCGCGGCGGTTCCGGTGGATCGCTCGCTTTTCTTGAGCTCGGCGATAAGCTGGTCGCCCATGTCTTCAGCCGTGTCGCGGCGGTTCTTCCACGCGTCGTCCACCGCGAGCAGCACCTGGTCGAACCCCGGCATTCCGCCGCGGGCCGTCGGCGGGAAGTACGTGCCGGCGTAGAAGGGCTTCAGGTCCGGCGTGAGAAACACGCTCATCGGCCAACCGCCGCGGCCGGTCATCATCTGCGTGACGCTCATGTAGATCTGGTCGAGATCGGGCCGCTCCTCGCGGTCGACCTTGATCGACACGAACCGCTCGTTGAGGATCGTCGCGATCGCCTCGTTTTCGAACGACTCGTGCTCCATCACGTGGCACCAGTGGCAGGCCGAGTAGCCGATCGAGAGGAAGATCGGCTTGCCCTCGGTGCGGGCCCGCGCGAGCGCCTCGGGCCCCCAGGGATGCCAGTTCACCGGATTGTTCTGGTGCTGTAGTAGATACGGCGACGTTTCGTGGGCGAGAGCGTTGGGCATGGGGAGGCGCGAGTTGCGAGTTACGAGGCGCGAGTTGCGAATAGCCGCGAGCCTACGGCTCGCAGGTGGGCGCCGCGGGAGATTCCTCCACCAGCGGCACTACGCACGCACGATCCGCCGTGCCCACGCCGTCAGCGGGCGTTCGACCCATGCGTGGCACGCGGCAGCCGCAGCGGCACAGAGCGCGATGCACGCGACCACGAGGGCGGTCTTGGGCCATCCATTCTCGCTCGTGGGCCAGCGGGCGTAAACCTGCGCCGTCGCCAGAATGACATACACGTGCGTCAGGTAGAGCGAATAGGACGCGTCGCCCCAGAACGCGATCGCGCGATTGTTGGACACTCGGCCGGCGAGTTCCATGCCAACCGCGCCGTACAGAATGAGCGCGGACGCCGTGCCATAGACCGCGACGCGGGCCAGGCCGTAGGCGGCTTGCTCGGGACTCATGGCGCCGAAGTATCCCCCGGCGCCGAGGAACAGTGCGGCGCCGAGCGCGAGCGCAGCCCCCGCCGCCGGCATCGCGCGGCGGCACAGCGCCACGCCCGTGACGCAGCCGGCGATGAACTCCAGCGTCAGCGGGGAGGCGAAGATCGGCGGCTGAAGGTTGCCGCGGAGGCCCGTGTGAGCGGGTTCGCTCCAGAGGATCGCGAGGACGACGGTCGCAACCGCCCACGCCAGGAGCGCCGGAACGAACGCCCGCCGCGGCAGCGCGATGAGCGCGGCGAACACGAGGTAGAAAAACATCTCGAACGACAACGTCCACGCCACGGCGACGATCGGAAAGTCGCGCTGCGGCCAGAGCAGCGCTGATTTGACGATGTGCTCCGCGTCGAGCTTGTCGCGCGTGACAAGTTGCGGGGCGACGACGGCGATCGAGATCACCGCGGCGAGGCATGCCCAGTACAGCGGGTAGACGCGCGCGACGCGGCGTTTGAGAAACGGCGCGACCTGCCCGGCTTCGCCAAGCCGCCCGTAGCACGTCACGGTCATCACGATGCCGCTGATCACGAAGAACAAGTCGACGCCCGCGAAGCCGAACCAGCGGAACGGCGCCAACCATCTCTCGCTGAACGATGACGCGGCGGGGCCGTCGAGGGTCGTGGCGACGTGATACAGCAGCACGAGGAGGGCTGCGACGGCGCGCGCGTACTGCACGCTCGCCAGTTGCAGGGAGCCGGCAGGGCGCGGCGGTACGAGGGCGGACGACATGCAGTGGACGGCAAACGGAGCGACGGCGTGCTCTCAAGGATAGTTCGCCGTCGGCGCGTCCAACGGTTAGCCCGCCAGCCGGTCGATGCGGTTGATCGGCAGCGTTGCGGCTTCGTCTTCGGCGAAGCGGAACTGCATCAGGTACGCATCCTCGGGCGAATCCTCGTAATACGCCCGCAGGACCGTCACCGCTTTGAACTCCGCGCTCTTGAAGAACAGTTGCGCGGGCAGGTTCGTTTCGCGAACTTCCAGGGTGATCCGCGTGCGGCGCTGGCTGGAGAGCTTGCCGATGAGCTTCTCGATCATCTGCCGGCCGACGCCGCGGCGGCGGAAGTCCGGGGCCACGGCAAAGTTCAGGATGTGCAGCCGCGTCTTGTGCAGCTCGTAGATCATGAAGCCGACGACGCGCTCCCCATGCTCAGCGACCATGCCGATGCAGTTGCGCTGGCGGAGGCAGCGGATGAAATCCTCCTCGAACCAGGGGAATTCGAAGCTCTTGCGCTCGATCTCGAGCACCTCGTTCATGTCGCGGCGGATCATCCAGCGGATGTGGACGCGCACGGGGGCCTTGGACTGCGACGGGGCGGAGCCAGCGCCTGCGGCGGCGAGATGTTGGGGGTCGGCGCTCATCGAGGCCTCCTTCCGTGTCGGCCTGTAGTCGAGATGTCGATAGTGCGCGTCGAGCGACGCGCCGTCGCCCGGAGCGACGAGAATTTTCTTCCCGCAGCCGACCCAGTCTTTGAGCCGGCCGAGCCAATTTCGATCGCGAGGAGCCACGTCGCCCTCGAACGAATCGCCGATGGATCGCCCGCTCGAGCGGCTGCCCCGATCCACTGTGAGCGCGCCCGCGAGCGTGACGGGAAAACTACCAAATGACCGCGCGAGTGCCAAGCTTGAAAAAGTTGGTTGGATTCTTGGGCCCAAGTGCGATGGGATAACAGGATAGCCACGAAGGCACGACGGCACGAAGAGGAGGAGGACGCCTCCCAAAATGGGTCAACCGACCTCCCTTGCCTTCGTGTCTTTGTGTCTTGGCGGCAAAAACTCCGAATCTCCCGGTTCCTTCCTCCGACCTTGGCGCTCTGGGCGTCCTTGGCGGTTTCGCCCTGAGGGAGAATATGCACCCTGGGTAGCGTGGGCGCGGATTGTGGTTGTATCAGACTTGGCGACGGCGCCGCTTGGGGTAATGCGGAAAAACGTGCCTGATGCGCCGCACGATCCGGCGCTGCACGGAGCGGGACGTAAACTTGTGCGGTCGCTCGCGGCCGCGCAGATTTCCCATCTTCACCCGTCGCGACGCGGCCCCTCGCAGCGCGTCGAACGCCCATGTCGTCGCCCGCCCCCGCCGTCCCGTGTTCGACCGAGTTCGCACAACAGGCCCGCGAGCAGTATCACCTGCTCAAAATCGGCGTGCTGGCGCTGTTGGTGCTGGCATGCGCGATCCCCTTCTCGATCAACCTGGTCGACCCCGACCTGTGGGGGCACGTGAAGTATGCCCAGGATTGGATGGCGGCCGGTGAAATGCCGCGCACGGCGACGCACACCTACACGGCCGAAGGTTATCCGTGGGTGAACCACGAAATTCTCGCCGAGTTCTCTCTGGCCCTGGGCGTCGAGCACCTGGGCATCCACCTGATGCTCGTGGTGAAGTGCTTGTGGGGCCTGGCGATCGCGACGACGATGTGGTGGACCGCCCGGCGGCACGGCGTGCCCGCCCTCAGCACGTGGGCGCTGTTGGTGCTCGTGTCCGCCAACTTTCAGGCGTTCTTCGCGATGCGTCCGCAGCTTTTGAGCTTTGCGCTCTGCACGCTCACGCTGGTGTGCCTCGACCGTGCATTCTTCGCTTGGCCGGAAGAGCGTCGCGTACGCGTCGCCTGGCTCACGCCGCTGCCGCCCCTCTTCGCCGTGTGGGTGAATTCCCACGGCGGGTTCGTGGCGGGATTGTGCATTGTCGGCGCGTATCTGCTGGGCCGGATGATCGAACTGGCCGTAGGTGGATGGCGCGAGGCGCGAGGCGCGAGCTACGCGAGCAAGACAGCCGCGATGCTGCGCATCGCCGGCGAAGCATCCAACGACATGGCTTTCCACGCACCAACAACCAAGTCCGTCACACCTGCAACCGCCCGAGCGCCAGGCTCGACCCCCTGGCGCACCCTCATCCTCCTCGCGATCATTGGCCTGCTCTGCGTCGCCGCCACGCTCGTTAATCCCTACGGTTGGGGCATGCACCTGTGGCTGTGGAACTCCTGGGGCGGCGCGCCTCCGGAGATCACGGAGTGGGCCCCGCCGCTGCCCGGCAAGCCCGTCTTCTGGCCGCTGGTGGCGCTGATCGGCGTGACCGTCGGCAGCCTGGCCGCGACGCAGCGACGCCGCGACTGGACGCAAATTGTCATCCTGGCCCTCGTCGCTTGGCAGGCGTGCTCGCACCTGCGGCATATCGCCTTTCTGACAATGCTCGTCGGATTCTGGTTGCCGGTGCATTGGCACTCCGCCATCCGCCGCCTGCGCCCGGATCCCGAACGGAAGCTGCCGATCATGTTGCCGTCGTTCAAAGTGCGCGCCGCGCTGGCGACGCTCATCCTGTCGTGCGTCGCCCTGCAGAGTTACGCCCTGTCGCGGCGACTGAGCGACTTCTCCGTCGTGCGTAGCCAGTATCCGGTGGACGCCCTGCAGTTCATGGTCGACCACCGTCTCGGCGGCAAAGCCGTCGTGGCGTTCAACTGGGCGCAATACGCGATCGCCGCGATGGCGCCCGATTTGCAAGTGCAGTTCGACGGCCGCTTCGACACCTGCTACCCGCAGGAAGTGATCGATATGCACTTCGACTGGCTCCTGGGCGACGCCGTCCCGCGCGACCGCGACGATGCTGCAGGTCCCATCGACGGCACGCGCGTGCTCGAGGCGGGCCAGCCGGATCTCGTACTCGTCGAGAAACGTTATCCCACCACGCGGGCCGTCATGGAGGCCGAAGCGGCTCGCGACGTGCCGCGGTGGACGCTGCTCTACAGCGACCCGATCGCGCAGCTCTGGGGCCGCCGGTCGAAGTACGACGATCCCGCGAGTCCCGCCTACTTCCCGCCCGCGGAGCGGCGACTCGACGTGAAGCTGCTCGAGGCCCGTTGGCAGTGGCCGGCGCTGCCCGATCGCAGTTTGTGGAACGAGGCTGAACGCGCGGAGCGCGCAGCCGACTCGGCCGAGCCGCGCGACGACGGCGATCGCCTGACGGAACTCACCCTGATCAACGACCGATCATGAGCACCCCTGACGCGCTCCCCCTTCCCCCGAACGACGCGGCCCCGGCGGCGACTGCGCCGCCGCCGCGCGCCCGCGTGGTCGACGAGACGTATCTCGAACGGCTACGGGCCAACCTCGCGATCGCCGAGCAGACGCTCGGCGTAGCCCGGGCGCTCGACGCGGCGAGCCTGGCGGCCGCGCCGCCGCAACGGACAACGTCGCTGGCCGTTTCCATTGTGATCCCGGTCTACAATGAGCGGGACACGATCGTCGAGATCATCCGCCGCGTGCAGGCCGTCGGCATTCACAGCGAGATCATCGTCGTCGACGACTTCAGCACCGACGGCACGCGGCAGATCCTGCTCGAGCTGGAGCGTGAGCCGGACATCCGCATCTGCCTGCACGGCTACAACCGCGGCAAAGGGGCGGCCCTGCGCACCGGATTCCAGCATTGCCGCGGCGACGTCGTGGCGATTCAGGATGCCGATCTCGAATATGATCCAGCCGATCTGCCGCTGCTCGTCGAAGCGATCGAGCACGGCGAAGCGGACGTCGTCTACGGCTCGCGGTTCCTGGAGAATGCCGAGCAGGATCCGTCGCGCGTCCACCGCCTGGGCAATTGGCTGCTCACCGCCGCGTCCAACTTGACGACCGGCCAGTGGCTGTCCGACATGGAGACCTGTTACAAGGTGTTCCGCCGCGAGGTGCTCCAGCAGATCGACGTCGAGCAGGACCGCTTCGGTTTCGAGCCGGAGATCACCGCGAAAGTGTCGCGGCTGGGCTACGGCATCATGGAGATGCCGATCCGCTACCACGGCCGCGGCTATGGGGAAGGGAAGAAGATCGGGCTGCGCGACGCGGCGAACGCATTTTGGTGCATCGCGAAGTACGGATTGGGGCGGGGGTGAGACGCACCACCGTTCGATACTTGCCTCGTAATCAAAGGAGCGTGGCAAAACCCGCTTGAACGAAATGGGCGTCGGCGGTCAACGCTTCTTTGAGCCCGTACTCCTGCATCGTCACGAAGGAGATGCAGTCAGTGAGACTCCAGGCTTTATCCGGTCGTTTCGAGAACAAGTTCCAGCCCTCGTTCCAGAGTTGGTCAGTCAGCGGCACGATTTCTACGTGAGGCTGAGCCTCGACCTTCGCCATCAATGCCGCTGCGGCGCTTCGCCATTGTGGTCGCGAGAGCGAGTTTGTTGTTTCCAACAGCACAGCGCGCGTCGTAACGATTCGCCCACGAATCTGTGTGCTGCGCTGTTGGGCGAGTTGATGATGTTGATCTTGCCGCACGACCATGCTGATCCAGAAGACGGTGTCGGCAAACACATCGCCGAAGGATTCATTCATCGCTTCGGGCTATTATAAAGATAGTGGTCGTGCTGCGCGGCGAGGTCGCTTGGCGCATCTGGCAGGTCAACAGCAAGTGCGCGTAAGTCGGCAAAACGATCGGCTGCGGCCGCGTCGTCGGCTTCAATCCTGATCGTCAACGGCGTGCCGACTGGCAAGTCGACGGGTTCCGCCGGCACAAGCACTTGCCCGTCGAACTGCGCGACAATGGTCTTTGTCATCGAACGCCTGCTCAACGGCAAAAAGGAAAGTGTGCCCTGTTCAATAATAGGCTGAACAAAGCTTCCGTTCCAGGTCGAAGCCTAGCCGAGCGCCTACTCCCGCCGAATTCGCATCCTCCGATACTCCACCTGCCCGCGGTCGCCCTCCACGCCGATCGGCCCCGTGTCCGGCAGCTCGTACGCCGCTTCGAGCACTTCGCCATTGCATGTGCACCGCGCCGCGTTGCCGCGGACTTCCACGACCAGCTCGTTCCAGTCCTGCGGCTTGTAGTTCTGCAGGTTCTTGTACGGCCCGGCCAGCGCGTAGTCGCGGCACTGCAGTTGGCGGCCGCGGAGGTAGACGCCGCTGTCGGCGTTGGGCGTGGCGCGAAATTCCAGCTTCAGCGTGAAATCGCCGGGGAAGTCTTCCACGGTCAACAGCTTTTGAATCTTGCGGCCCTCGGTCGGCGTCGTCACGACCAGCCGCCCATTGACCACGCGAAAGCGGCCGTCGTCGCTCGCCGACTTGCCGTCGAACGACACCGCCTCCTCCACAATTGGCCAGGGCGGCATATTGGGATCGCTCCGCTTCCAGCCCTCGATCGACCGCCGATCCTCTTCCGTCGTTGGGCGATAACCCCAGCCCGAGAGATCCGTGCCGTTCAATAAGAGTTCAAAGCCTTCCTCGGGCGTGAAGTCATCGGGCTCGGCGTCGACGAACCCATGCGTAGCAAGCAGCGGCCAGAGCGCAGCGCGCCATTTCGCGTACCCCGCTTCGTTGGGATGCAGGAGATCAGGAAACTCCTCCGGCTTGGCATCGCCCTCGGCATTCGCGAACAGCGTGTGGGTGTCGAGCACGGTGACCTGCTCGTTACCTTTCGCCACGGCCGCGAGCTCGCGGTTCAGCTCGCGAATCTTGTCGGTCGGCCGGTTCTTCGTCGCGGACGTCGGCATCATCTGGCACAGGATCACCGGAATCTCGTCGTCGTGGGCGGCGATCTGCGACAGCAGCAGGTTCACATTGCCGGCAATGTCGGCCGGCGTCACGCCGACGTCGATGTCGTTGGTCCCGATGAGCAGGACGATCCCCGCGGGGGCAAGCGCGAGCACGTCGTCCTCCAGTCGGATCAGCAGCCCGCGCGTCGTGTCGCCGCTGATGCCGCGATTGGCGACGTGTACGCCTGCGAAGTCGCCGCGAAAGTCATCGCCCCAACCCTGCGTGATCGAGTCGCCGAGAAAAACCAAGGCCCCGCGATCCTGCCCGGCACGCTCGGCAAACGCCGTACGCCGATCATTCCAGAGTTGCACGAACCACGGCTCGTCGCGGATGGGGCCGACGCCGGGGACGCCGGCGTCGCTCGCGGGCAGGGCGACGTCGGGCCGTTCAGCCACGGCAGCGTCTTGAGCCAGCGACGCGGCGCCATGTGCGGCCGCGAATGAGAATACGAGCAGGGCGACGAGACGAGCTCGCATGATTGTGGACCAGGATGAGAAGGTCGTCATTTTAGAAAGAGGGGCGCTGGATTGCCCGAATATGCAGCAACAAGGCGCGTGTCGCAAGTGGCGGATGGGACGGGGTTCCTGAACATTCTCCGTTCCGTATTTATGACGGCAGGAGCGCGTTCGCTTCGAGTTCGACTTCCGCGTTCTCGCCATGAAATGTCGCCGTGAAGTAATCCAAGCAGCCACCGTGGCCGAGAATGATGACTTCGTCACTGGCCGACCCGAAGTCGACAAATCCGACCGTCGTCTTCCAGGCGATGATCTCCTGGCCGGACTCGATTCGGAGTTCAACATCGCCATAGTGAATTGTCAATCGAACACCGGAAATGCCGGCAGCTTCGCTGGTCAACTGCTGATCGAGTTCAACGCCAAGGGCTTCGGCAAGTGACAAGGGAAAGAGCGTTTCATCCGCACCGGAATCAACCAAAGCATCCCACCGCGCGTCCGACTTTGGGCCCACGATTCGAATGGTAATGACCGGTCGAAGAATCAGGCGGTAGTCGCTCGTCCCGGGAAAAACGCCAACGTACTCGCGATATGCGAACTTCATCGCGTCCCCACAAAACGAACGTCTGCTCGGGGGACTTTTTCAAATACCGGGTCGTCGATTTGCTCGTCTCGCACGACCTGCCAGAGTTGCTGCAGAGTTTCGGCGTGGGCGACGATGCGCGTGTGTTCGGCATTCCAGGCAACCCATTTCCCGGCAACCTCGACGGGAACAGCCTTGAGAAGACGGGGGTCAGCGATTCTCGTTGGCATGTCAGCCTCCTTCACGAAACTATCATACCAACCGACGATTCCGAATGAGAGAGAGGAAGGCGCGATCGCCTGGAAATCCCGAGGAGTCGCAGACAAGTTCAAACCCCTTGCCTCGATCGCCGTAAGGCATTTCAAGGCCAAGGGATTCACGTGAGGGGAGGCGGGAGGGGTTGGACCGGCGCTAGCCCTGCTTCATAAACTTCGCGTTCGCCGTCCTATCCGGCGGCCCGAAGTCGTACACGCGGTACTGCTTGGTGATCTTGGCCCCGCCCTTCTTCAGCGTCTTGAACGACAAATCATTGCTTTCCAGCACCCAGGAAAACTCCGCTTCCTCGATGCCCCAGGCGAGCGCGTCGGGCACCAGCCGGGCGACCAGCGCGATGCCGATGCCCCAGCTCTGGTACTCGGGCAGCACGTTGGTGCTGATCAGCCGCACGCGACGAATCGCCCGGCGATTGCGCAGCAGTTTCAAAAACCCGAACGGCAGCAACCGGCCGTCCATCTCCTTGATGCGGCCGTTGTAATCGAGTAGCGCGAACATCGTGCCGACGGGTTTGCCCTCGACCTCGGCCACCGTGGTCAACTCGGGCACGATCATCAGCTTCATGCCGGCGGCCTGTTTTTTGACCTCGCCGTCCGACATGGGGACGAAGCCCCAGGTATTCACCAGCGAACGATTGTAAATGTCGAGAAAGGTCTTGATTTCTTCGCCGAACCGCTTGGTGTCCAGCGGCCGGCAATGCAACTGAAATCGCTCCAGCACACTGTTGCTCAGCGAGTTGAGCCGCCGCGTCACCTCCTCCAGCATGCTCAAGTGGCCCCAGAAAGCATACAAGTCCTGCGCCTTGCGAAAGCCGTACGCTTCGACGAGCCGCGCATAGTACGGCTTGTTGTAGGTCATCATGAACCACGGCGGATCGTCGAATCCATCAATGAGCAGTCCGAGCTCGTAGTTGAGCGAGGGATTGACAGGCCCCCGAATCGCGTCGATGCCCTGGTCGGCGAACCACCGGCGGGCCGCGTCGAACAGCCCGGTCGACACGGCCTCGTCGTCGACCGACTCGAAGAACCCGAAAAACCCGCGCTCCTCGTGATACCAGCGGTTGTGGGCGTGGTTGATGATCGCCGCGATGCGTCCCGCGGGCCGCCCGCCTTTGAGCGCCAGGAAGTGGCGAATCTCGGCGGCGTCGTAGAACGGGTGCGACTTGAAGTTCAGCAGCTCTTTCTGCACCACCCGTATGGGCGGAACCCAGTTGGGGTCGTCGCGATACAGATCCCACGGCAAGTTGAAGAACAGCCGGCGGTCGCGCCGCGACTCGACGGGGATCACTTCGACGTCAGGCATAACGCAGAGCAGGCTAGCGGCAGACGTTGCGAGAGGCGCGAGCGCGAGGCCGTCACTGTACGGCGCGTGCGCCGTCATGGTCAAGTTGCGCCCGCGCGAGCCGTCGCGCTCGGGTGCAGCCTGCCCTTTGCGCGCGGGGGTCAGCGCGCGGTTTGAATGTGACTGGAATCGCGTTGGGCGCAGTCCGGTTCGCATGAAATTGCGCGCCATGCGAAAACTGGGCGAGCAATTGCGAGTCGGACTTGGCGTAGCTCCCCTGCTACCGGGTTGGAATTGTCGTTGTCGAACTCTCCCAGTCGCGTACAGCTTGCCGTGAGAACCGCCTAAACTCCACCGCTATCGCGAAAATACAAAGTGCGGGCTGCACCCGTCGCGCTCTCCAACAGCGGCGTTGAACTCCAGGAGCGTTACTTGACTCGCGACGCTCGCGGGGGCCATGCTTTGAATATCCCAGATGAGTTCGCCTCCGACTGCCTCGATTTCGCTCGCCGCCGCGGCGATAGTTTCCCATGCAGCGTGCATTGATTACTGGCGCCAGTGGCTTCGTCGGCTCGAATCTCGCCCGCCGACTTTGCGCCGACGGCTGGCAGGTGCGATGCCTGGTGCGACCGAGTTCGCGGACGGCCCTGCTGGCCTCCCTGGGCGTCGAACTCGCCGCCGGCAGCCTCGACGATTCCGCGAGCTTGGCCGCCGCAGCCCGTGACGTGGACATCGTGTTTCATCTCGCGGGACGCACGGCCGCCTATCGTGCCAGCGAGTACGATCGCGACAATGTCGCCGGGACGCGCGCCGTCGCCGCGGCCTGCGCCGAGCAGCAACGGGCGCCGACGCTGGTGTTCGTCAGCTCGCTCGCCGCCGGCGGGCCGGGCACGTTCAAGCGGCCGCGCTGCGAAACCGATCCCGATTTGCCGGTTTCCGCCTACGGTCGCAGCAAGCTGGCCGCCGAGGAGGCAGCCATCGCCGCGCGCGGCGACGCCCGGTTATCGATCGTCCGCCCGCCGATGGTCTTCGGCCAGGGCGATCGCGCGAGCTTGCAGTTGTTTCGCAGCATGAAGTTCGTCCCCATTCACCCCGTACCGGGCCTGCGGAAGTTCTCGCTGTCGCTCATCCACGTAACGGATCTCTGCGACGCCTTGGTCCGCGTCGCGCAGAGCGGCGAGCGCGTGCCCGCCGCGTCGGGCGCTTCGCCGCCGGGAACAGGCCGCTATTATGTGCAAGCCGATCGCGCGATCACCTATGCCGAACTGGGACGCGTGGCGTCTCGCGCCGCCGGTTGGGCGGTGGCATCCGTCCCCACGCCGCGGCCCGTGTTCTGGTTCGCCGGCGCCTTGGGCGAGGTTATGGGACGCGTGCGGCGGCGGCCTTCGCTGGTGAACTTGGACAAGGTGCGGGAATCCATGGCGCCGGGCTGGGTGTGCAGCGACGACAAGATTCGCGACCAGCTCGGATACAAGCCTGGCGCCGTGCTCGAGCAGCGATTTTCAGAAACCGTCCAGTGGTATCGCGTGCACGGTTGGTTGTGAGGGAGCAATGGGAATGGCAGCCTCAAACGGTTTGACGCAGGCGCAACTCGAAATTACGACGCTCGGCCCGCGCCGTACGCGGTCCCCGCTCACGCTGTCGACCACGCCGGGCGACCGCGTCGGCGATTTTCTAGCTGACGACATGCGGCTCGCGTTTGAGCCGCGGTTTCGCACCGGCGAGCAACCTTCGTCACTGGCCTTGGAGTTGGCTGGCCCGCGCGAGCACATCTTTTTCGACCCGCCGAAGACCAAAGCTGCCATCGTTACTTGTGGCGGGCTGTGCCCGGGCATCAACAACGTGATTCGCACGTGTGTGTTCGAGCTGATGTACAACTACGGCGTGCCGGAGGTGCTCGGCATTCGGTACGGATTTCAAGGGTTGAACCCCGTCGAAGGACGCCCTCCCCTACCCCTGACGCCCGAGTTGGTCGAGGGAATTCACCACTTGGGCGGAACAATGCTCGGTACGTCGCGCGGTCCACAAGACCCCGCCGCCAGCGTCGACTTCCTCGCGGGCCGCGGCGTGAACATTCTGTTCTGCATCGGCGGCGACGGCACGCAGTGCGGCGCCCACGCGATCGCCCAGGAAGCGGCCCGGCGCAACATACCGCTGGCCGTCGTCGGCATTCCCAAGACGATCGACAACGACGTGAAGTTCTGCTTCAGCACGTTCGGCTTCTTCACCGCGGTGGCCGAGGCCGAGCAAGTGATTGACCGGGCTCACGTCGAGGCGAAAAGTGCCATCAACGGCGTGGGGCTGGTGAAGCTCATGGGGCGCGAGGCGGGCTTCATCGCCGCGTCCGCCACTGTGGCCAGCGGCGAGGCCAACTTCTGCTTTGTGCCCGAAGTGCCGTTCGTGCTCGATGGCGACGACGGCTTCCTGCTGAAACTCAAGCGGCGACTGGAAGCGCGCGAGCACGCCGTGGTCGTCGTTGCGGAGGGCGCGGGGCAGGATTTGCTGCAGTCCGAAGGCGGACGCGACGCCTCAGGCAATCGAAAGCTGGCCGATATCGGCGTCTTCCTCAAAGAACAGATCGAGGCCTATCTCAAGGCCGAACAGGTTCCGGTCAGCGTTAAGTACTTCGACCCCAGCTACTATATCCGCAGCCTACCGGCCACGGCCGTGGATTCGCTGCTGTGCGAGCGCTTCGCACGGGCCGCCGTACACGCAGGGATGGCCGGGAAAACGGACATGCTCATCGGCCTATGGCACAATCAACTGGTCCACATCCCGCTGGCGACGTCCACAGGCCACGTCAAGCGCATGGACCCCGAAGGCGAATTGTGGACCAGCGTTCTGGCGCTCACGGGCCAGAACAAGTGGTGAACCCCAGCCCCCTGCTGAACGCGCCGCGCCCTGGAAAAACGAGATAGCCCCCGGCGCAAGCCGGGGGTTCGCCCCGCGCCGACGCCAAGCGTCGCCTGCAACCGCCGCGCCTCATCACTCGAAATCTTCGAACGGATTCTCATCGAGCAGCTCGCCGTCCTCCGGCTCCGCGGGTCGTTCGTCCATCGGCGCGTCGAGCACATCGTCCGCGAGTTCATCCCCTTCGGCGGGCGCCGCTGGCGCTTCGCCCTCGGTCGATTCAGCATTGGCAGCCTCCGCCTCCGTCGCGGCCTTGGCGTCCACCGCCGCCATCTCGGTGGGCTTTCGATAAAGCGTGGGCGCGTTCGCGCCGATCTCTCGCAGGCACTGCACAAGTCCGCGGTCGTTCGCCAGGAAGATGCGATCGGTCTGGTCGTTGACGAGCGTCGTCATCTCTTCGGCCGTGTCGATGCGGCCTATCAGGGCGCCAGTCGTCTTATCCAGCGCCAACAAATTCCCAAACTTATCGGCGGCGTACACGCGGTCTTTGCCCTGCGCGCTGAAGTGGCTGGCGCCGGCGAAGTTCCACACGCTATCGCCGGATTGGGCGTCGACGCAGTGCAGCACGGGTTCGATCGACGCCACGTACGCGCGGTTGCCGACAATTGCCGGCGAGCTCAGGATAGGATAGCCGGTGGAGTAGCGCCACTGCTCCCGCCCGGTGTTCTCGTTGTAGCAATACAGATAGCCATCGAGAGAGGCGATGTACAGCAGCTCGCCCATTTCGGCGGGCGAGGTGACAATGTCGGCCTTGGTTGCGACGCGAAAGCGGATGCCGGGATCGTTGGCCGGGCTCACATACAGATAGCCCTGGGTGGTCGGCCAGCTCACCACGGATCCGGTGGTCGTGGGGCGCAAGAACGTGCGCCCCTTCGACTGGTAATACCAGGGCTGCTCCTGTGGCGCCGACAGCTTGTAGCCCTCGATGCGGCCCGACATGAGCGCCACGTAGGCATAGTCGCGGCTGAGCGCGGGGCCGGACGCCGGGGCGCTGCCCAACTCGCGCGACCACTGGACCGCCCCGGTTGCCCGATCGAGCAGATACATGCGCGCTCCGCTGACAACGCCCAGGTAGTTCAAATTGGCGTCGGGCCCAAAGGCCGCGATGCCGGAGGCGCCGATTTGCCGCGTCCACTCCGTGGCGCCCGTCTCGGCGTTGATCGCCGTCACGATGCCCGAGTCGCTCACGCAATACAGGTGATCGAAGTACTGAAACCAGGTTTTCGTGCGACTGCGGCTCGGATCGACCGGCGCCTGGGCGAACCATACACGCTCCAGGCCGAGCCGCGCCGCCTGATCGTAGGACACGAGCTGATTGGCGGCGTCCGCGCGCATCGCGCAGCTAGACGTCGTCAGCGCTGCACACAGCGCAAGCGTCGTCAGGAAGAACCTGCCGGATCGCAAGCCGTGAAAAGACATGGGCATAGGGTCTCGTCGAAGAATCGTCTGATCGAATGAAGCGACCGACAAAGGCGGATGCTGTCACAAGCTTTCGCGACGTTCCCAGTCTAACCAGCGTGGCGCCGCTGGACAAAGATTTCCCCGCCGCTGGCATGCACGCGCAAGGTCTTGGCATGCGGCAGTCGAGCACGGGCGGGGCGGCCGCGGGGGCGCCTAGACCGCTCCCAAGCCGGTCACGTAGGATGGACCGCCCACGTCCCTGCGGGCCTTTCCCGAGGGTGCTTTGCCAGCCGCGCACCGACCGTTTCCCGGCCGCCGGCGCGGCCGGAATGCTCGTTGGCCGAGGCGGATCGGCCTGGTTGCGCCGCAAGCGGAACTCGCCTCGGTACGCCGGGCGTCGGGGCCTCGATGCATGGATCTCTTCAGGACCGCCGTGACCTTCCCACGCCTCCAGCCCGCCGACGCCGACGCTGCCGTCTTGGACGAGGTGGTGGGGTATTTGAACTTCTCGTCCGGCGCCCGCGACCCCCGGTTTTTGCGAAACATCAACGAGCTGTTCCGAGCCATCGAAACCGCGGAGCGTGAAGAATCAACGGTCGCCACCCTGCGACATTGGCTCACGAATGCCATCGATCGCCTCGCCGCCGGCGGAGGCGCGTTTGCCGATGTCACGCAGGCCCGCGCCGTCGTCGAGATCGCATTCGATCGCCTGCTCCAGGACTACTGCGAGTTTCACCGTGATCTGCTCCACCACCAATCGCCCGATGACCTTTGGCGGCCGTTTTTTCTCGGCGAAGCGTGCGAAGCCGTGCTCGCCCAAGGCGGCCCCTGGGGCCAGCGCGAGCGCATCGTCCAGGGCGCCATCGCCGCGCTGAACGACTATGTCGGCTATCGACCCACGGCCACGCTCGCTAGCGGCGCTCGCAGCGAACCGTACGCGCACGAGTACGTGCGGCCGATTGCCCTTTACGTGAAGGGTGCGGGCGTCGCCGTAGGGCGCTACGAATTGCTCGTGGCGCGGGCGCTCGAAATCCTGCGGTCAGCGGAGCCCGATATTCTGGCCCGCGCCTGGTTCGACCTCGATCGCCTGGAGGAGATCGCCCTCGATCCCCGCGCCTACGACTTCGACCATCCGGTGAACCGCCGGCCGAATTACCACTTCGGACAATGGGACCCGCATCAGATCTCGCCGCAGGGTTACTATTCCCGCTTCGTCGTGCAGCAGATGACGCTCGACGCCCTGCTCACCCGCTGTTGGGGCTGCGGCGGCGGCGACAAGATCAGCGCCGAGGATCGCCTCGAGGAAGCGGCCGCGGTGCTCGCCGGGACGATGTTGATGGCCTCGGGCACCAGCGGCGACGCGCCGGGGCGGCACGATTCCTCGGTCACGCTCTCCACGCTGCTACCGCAGATCGCCGCCTACCGCGACGACTTTTACCGGCAATTGCTCGCGCGCGTGAAGGGTCCGCACGGCGACCATCTGCGCGAGGAGGCGCAGCGCACGCGGCAGCCTTTCGGCGGCGCTCGCCAGCATCTCAACCACGAGCTCGCCCGGCGCCGCGCCGTGCAATTGCAGCGGGTGCACCTCGCGCTCTTGTTTGCCCGCATGGGCCGGCCCGAGTCGGCCGAGCGCCAGGCCAATTCTGTACGCGTCGCCTCCGCGCGGATGCTCACCGCCATCTACTGCCGCTTGACTTCCGGGCACGATGCGCTCGATCGCGACGAGCTCGAACCCGTGGTTGAGGATCTCGAGCGCGTCGAGGAGCTGCTGCACCGCGCGATTGAATGCGGCGCGCTGGTCGATCCCTGGAACATCGTGGGATTCGCCGCGAATTTCAGCCTGTTTCCCGCCCTCGAGAACACGGTGCACGACTGGCGCGTCGACGAGTTGATCGAGTTGGTCGAACAAGTGCTCGACCTAGCCGCCCGCGCGTGGAGCGAAGCGGCGGCCGTCGACCACCGCGCGCTCGAGGAACAGTTCTCTGCGATTCTCACGCGGCTCGCGCGTTGGTGGGATCAGTTTGCCTCCTCCAGCGTCGAAGGCGTCAAACGCCTCGTGGCGAAGGAAATCGAGGTGTCGGCCAACCTAGTCGCCGGCGCCCTGAACGCGTGGCACAAGGCCGGAGCGGCCGCCGGAGACGTTGCCTTCTGGCGGCTGTTCGTTGATCAGTTCGATTCGTCCAAGGCGTTTCAACTGGTGATCGAAGCGCTGCTCGACCACGGCGACACCGTAGCGGCCCGCGCGCTCATGATGCAGTGGGTCAATCAGCGCGATCGTACGCCGCTGGACGCCGGCGATATTTCGTTTCATCCGCTGGCGTTTCAATGGCTGGCGCTCGTGGAGTCCCAACAGCACGAGGGCGGCGACGATCGCTGGCCCCACGTGGCGAGCTTCTTCGCCTACCTGGAAGCGAACGCCGAAGAGTACTGGCAGGCGCCCACGCTGCGGCTCTCCGGCAAGATGACCGTGGGCGAACGGGACGACATCCCCTTCGGCGACCCCAACGAGGACGACGACGACGAGGAATACGACTACGAGTACGACGATCTCGACGACGATTCGTCGCCCTACGAAGAAGGCGAGGACTACGGTGCGGAGTACGACGACGAAGACGACGACGAGGAGGACGCCGACGGCCTGTTCGAAGCCGCCTACGACGGCATGAACTTCCGCGACAGCACGGACGACGGCGTCGAAGGCGATCTGGCCGATGACGGTGCCGAGCCGCTGCAGACCGAGTGGGAGCTCGAGGCCGATCGCCTGGAGCAACGGCTCAGCTTTCTGAACACCGTCGCCAAATTGTGGAAGCACGCGGCCATCACCTGGGGCGGCCGCGTCGACGCTCCCGAGCGGCGCGAGGTGCTCGACCAATGGCTGGTTCAAGCTCGGCGCAATTACCGGCAGCTTTTGGAGTTGCTCGAGGCGGTGCACAATTACCGCTTTCGCCAGCCGTCGGGATCGCACGATTCGCTGGTGGAGTTCGACCGCCTGCGGACGATCAAGGACTCGCTCATTCAGAAAATTGTCGCCACCTGCGTGGAAACGGCCACCGCCGCGCGGCTCCTCATGACCACGCGCGAAGACGCCGAGGACGCCAGGCGATTCGGCGAGCCGATCGACGCGGTCTCGGTCAATCTGCTGCGCTGCGTGCTCGCGGGCGATCCGGCGGGCGTGCGGAGCGTCTGGAGCGACTTCCTCATCGCCCTGCGGCCGCGCAAGATGCTTTACGTCCCGCATTCGCGCGGCGGCGAGCCGCGGCAAGTCGTGGTCACGCGCAGTTGGCAACGCTTGCTGCACGATCTGCTCGGCTGGCTGCCCAAGCTCGGCCTCATCCGCGAAACAGGCGAGCTGCTGGCCCTCGCTCAAGAGCTCGAAAGTCGCAATCCCGTCGGCCAGGGCGCCGTCACCGAGTTCGACACCCTGTTCGAGAACGGCTACCAGGCGATCGTCCGCGCCGTCGTCGAATCGGCCGAGCTGTGGGACGCGCGGCGCCGTTCGACGCGCCACGGCGACGCCGATCACCTGCTGGTCGATGTTCTGCAAAAGATTACCGAGCGACAACTTGACCGCTGGCTGGCCCACAGCCGCACGCTGCGGCTGAGCGTCGTGGAAAAGCTGGCGGCCGAGGACGACTGGTCCCGGTTCGTCAAGTTCGTCGAACGCTACGGCGCCGAGTTGTTCACGCAGAAGTTCCTCAGCCTCGGCAATCTGCGCGGCATCCTGCACCAAGGCGTCGACCCGTGGCTGACGAGCCTCAGCGAGGATCCCGACGCGGTCGATGAAATCCGGCTGCTGGCCGAGATCGACGAGAAATGGCCGCGGGGCGACGCCGTCGATATGCTGTCCGTGGCCATCGAGGCCGTCGTCGAGAACTACCGGGCCTATCGCGACTACAACACGACCACGACGCAAAGCGACCACGGCGAGCTGCTCTACCAGTTCATCGATTTTCTCCGGCAACGCGCCGCGTACGATCGGGTCGCGTGGAATTTGAAGCCGGTCGTCTGGGCGCACGAGATCCTCGTGCGGCATCAGCGCGAGGCCGCCGCCGAAATGTGGCGGCAAGCTTTTGCCGAGCGCACCAGCGATGCCGCCGACTTGCATCTCAAACGGCTGGCCGCGCTCAGCGCTGAGTACGGCATGCAGTTGCCGACGATCGCCGACCGCCTGAACGAGCGGTTCGTTCGCCCGCTGGTCATCGACCGCCTGCGGGCCATGGTCGAGCCTGCCATGGGCCGCGATAGCGAAGCCAGCCTCGCCGCGTTCGAGGTCCTCGAAAGCGAAATCGCCGAGCTGGCAAGCGAACCGCACGGCGCCGGGCTCGACGTGCCCGACTGGCTCACCGCGCTGGAGGAAGAGGTCACCTCGGCCCGTTCGCGGATGAACCACGTGTCCAGCAGCGACCGCCTCTCGAGGCGCATCGGCCAGGTGCGGATCCCGTGGCGCGAGATTCTGGATCAGTTGGGCGACGCCGGCGAGTGACAGGCGAGCCCGTTGTCGATCCTCCGGCCCTCTCCCCCTCCCTCGAACTGGATTATGCAAGTGCATGCAGTGGCATGGTCGGTGAGACGCAATTGCTAAACCCCTTCCTCCGGCTCCCTCCCCTCGGCGGGGAGGGAGCACCGAGCACGGGCGACCCAAAGTCGCCCGAGCGCAGGTGCTACCCCTCGCGAAGCGACCGGGGAGGGGGGAAGCGCAGCGTACACGCGCTGCCCTGTGGGCGCCGTGTACCTTCCGCCCCACCCCTCCCTAACCCTCCCCATCAAGGGGAGGGGATCGGAGAATTGTGCGCGCTGCGCTGCGGTCGCGGAGTTGCTGTGCTCGCAGATGCATAATCCTGGGGAGGGCTGGGGAGGGGGGCAGTCGCGGGTCCACGGTTGGTCGGTGAAGCCACGCGCCTCCGGCGCATCGTTTTTGACCTGCTCAAACTGGCGAAGCTAGAATGGAGGTAGCGATTTCGCGACACATCAGGCTAACAGCCATCGGAGCTTGTGATCATGGATTCGGTCCAGCATGAGAATTCTCGGCGCGTCGTCGTCCCCAAATCTTTTGGCGGAAAGTGGATTGCCTGGAACGCCGCAGGCGATGCGATCATTGCCAGCGGCGAGACCTTGGAGGCCGTGAGAAATGCCGCTCAAGACGCCGGAGAGGCTGATCCGTCCTTTGAGAAAGTTCCGCCCGCGAGCGTTCGCCTGGTCGGAGTCGTGCGATGAGACTGTCGTACGTGGGCTATCAAGTCGAAACAACGCCCGCGCAACGAGGTCTTGAAACAGTCTATCGCCCCATCGTCCCGGTTCGCTTGCTCGGTTATCGAGCAGGAATTCGCATTCGCGGCCTCTTGGACGCCGCCGCCGACGAAACGCTGCTCACCCGCGAAATGGCGGACGCGATCGACCTTTCTCCCATCCCCGGCGCAACCGGGAAAATCCTGTCTGCAGGCGGCGAGGCGCCGCTCGTCTACGCGTCCTTGGAATTGGAAGTAACGCTCGGCCCGGACCAGTTTCGTTGGCCAGCCACGGTCGGCATCGTCGAGCGTGCTTGGGATGAGGCGTTGCTTGGGTTTCGCGGCTTCATGGAGTATTTCGATGTCTCTTTTTTTGGACATTCGCTGGAATGCGAGCTTACGCGAAACACTCGTCCCTTCTCGATTTGATTCTTGGCAGTTGTCAGGGAGATGCTTGTGGTCTCTACTGAACGCCTGTCGGCTGAAGGAATCGCTCAATTCGATTGTTTGTCGGAAAGGAGTCGTCGATGCGTCAGGCGTCGCCCATTTGCGAGTTTCCCAGTCTTGACGGTCTGCCCGATTCCATCGACGTCGAATTGCGCATCGAGGATCGCGACGTAGTCGCGGCCCTGGCGGCCTACCCCGATGGCCCGGCGCGCGACGAGTACGCTCTCGAAGCGCTTAAAATCGGCGTCCTTGCCCTGCGGCGGGCGTCTTCCGCCTTCGACGCGGAGTTCATCCAGCGCGAAACCACGCGGCTCGTCGAGACGCTCCGCGAGAATCTCGACCACCACGCGCGGCACGCGCACGAACGTCTCGCGTTGTCGCTCAAAGAGTATTTCGATCCCGAAGACGGGCGATTCAGCCAGCGGGTGCGCCGGCTCACCGCCGACGACGGCGAGCTGGCCACGGTGCTCCGCACGCTGGTGGACGGCGACGACTCGCGGTTGGCCAAAACGCTGCTGTCGCATCTGGGCGAGAACAGCCCCCTACTCAAGTGGCTGAGCCCCGACGAGTCGCAGGGCCTGCTCGCCGCGTTGCGGACCAACGTCGAAACGCAGTTGCAGGGCCAGCGCGATCGGCTGCTGCGCGAGTTCTCGTTGGACAACGCCGACGGCGCCCTGTGCCGGCTGGTGAAGGAGCTGACCGCCAAGCACGGCGACCTGTCCAAGGATTTGCAGAACAAGATCGACGTCGTCGTGAAGGAGTTTTCGCTCGACGAAGAGAATTCCGCACTCTCTCGGCTCGTGCAAAACGTCGACCGCGCCCAGCGCACGATCACCAGCGAGTTCTCGCTCGACAATGAGCAATCCGGCCTGCGGCGGCTCAAGAGCGAGTTGACCACGATTCTCGAAGCCCACGTCAAGACGAACGCCGAGTTCCAGGAAGAGGTGAAGGTCGCGCTGGCCAAGCTCGTGACCCGCCGCGAGGCGGAGCTGCGCTCCACACATCATGGTTTCACGTTCGAGGCTGCTGTGGTCGAGTGCCTAACAAGAATTGCGCAAATGCGCGGCGACCTATTGGAGGAAACAGGTACGCAGACAGGTCTAATCGCACGTCGCAAATACGGCGACGCGGTCATTACCATCGGTTGCGACAATATTGCGTCCGGCGCTCGCATCGTGATTGAAGCGAAGGAAGTTGCAGGTTATACGCTGCAGATGGCTCACGATGAGATTGAACAAGCGAGAAAGAACCGCGACGCACAACAAGGTATTTTCGTGTTCTCCCAAAGAACGGCTCCGATACTCACGAGCCCGATAGTCAGACATGGTGCGGACGTATTTGTCGCGTGGGATGCCGAAGACCCTCAAACGGATGCAAACCTAGTGGCGGCAGTCGAGATAAGTCGAGCGCTGTGCGTGAAGCGCATTGCGTCATCGGAAAGGGAGAAAGTTGACTTTGCGCCGATCGACAAGGCAATCAACGCCTTAGAAAAGCAAGTCGACAGCCTCGATAAGATAAAATCTTCGGCGGAAACGATTCTCGATCGAGTGAGGAAGGATCGAAAGTCCATGGAAGACCAAGTTGCCATACTTCGCGAAGCAATGCAGCGCATTAAAACGACAATGGAAGCGCCCGACGATGGGTCCGAGTCGATGTAGGACGCAATCAGATTTGCAGGATATTGGCTCGCCAGGGTAGAATGGCGATATGCCCGCCGAATCCTCTTACTTACCCGCCGATGCACAGCTCCTCTATGAGTATTTGGGGCGGCAGCTCGAACACGATAGCGGGCAGCGACCAGGAAGCGAAGTGATCGCCGATCTGGCGACCTATCAAGAGCAGTTAGAAAAACTGCGGGCGATGATTCGTGAGGGTGAGGAGTCGCTCGATCGCGGCGAAGGTCGTGAGCTTGATCTCGAATCGCTTCTTCTCCGAGTTCGGCAGCGAATCGCGTCCGAGGGCGCTCCCTCGTGAAGGCGATCTGGAGCTTGGCGGCCGAGCGCGATCTGGAGGAGATCATCTACTACATCGCGATCATCGACGGTCGCCCGTTCGTCGCCGAGAAAATCGCCGAAGAGATCAGAGCCGAGTGCGAGAAGTATGCAGAGCATCCGCTCATCGGCGAGGCTGAACCGAGGCTCGGGGCAAATTGTCGCCGGTTCGTGCACAAGCGGTGGGTGATCTTTTATCGCTCGCAAGACGAAGGCCTTGGCGTCTTGCGTGTCATCGACGGTGCTCGAGACTTCGATCGACTTTTTTCTTGAGCACCAAGTCGAAGCCCCCTCACGCCGGCGCCAGCCAGCTCAGCGCATTGAACGCCGCGTCGATTGTCGTCGCGGTGATTTGCTCCAGACCCTCGCCGGCCGCCGCCAACAGCGCGTGGTCGGCCACGCGGTTCACCTGCCGCGGCACGCCTTCGCTCACCGCGTACACAGCCGCTAGCGCCTCGTCGTTGAACGCCGGCCGGTCGCAACCCGCCTCGACGAGCGCATGCTGGACGTAGCCGATGGTTTCGCTTTCGCTCCACGGCTCAAGGTCGATCCGCAGTTCAATCGCGGAGAGCAAGTTGGCCCCCAGCCGATCGAGGTTCGCCGGCGTCGCCGCCAGCACCAGCGTCAGCCATGTCGGTTCGCCGCCGAGCTTGGCCAGCCGCACGAGCTGAGTTCGCACGTCGGGCCCCGCCTGATCGGCGTCATCCACGATCAATGTGACCGCGGCATGCTCCCTCTGTAGCGCGTGGGCGGCGGTCGCGAGCCTGCGGTGCAGCGCCACGGCGTCATCCGCTGGCTGCGGGCCGAGCGCGAGTTGGGCGGTCGCCTGCCACAAAAGTTCGCGCACCGAGAGTCCTTCCGCATTCACGAGGGCGAGGCGACGGCCTTCGCGGCGGCACGCCTCGGCGAACCGTCGCAGCACGAGCGACCTGCCGACGCCCGAAGGCCCGGCGAGCAGCGCCATCCGCCGGGCATGCCGGGCGACAAACCGCAGCCGGGCGGCTGCCTCGGCCTGGCTCTCGCCTTCGTAGAAGAACGGCGCGGCGCCGGCGGCAAACGGCGACTGGTCGATTCCCCAATGGGCAAGGTACATGGGCGTGGTGTTGCGGCTGGAGGAGCGATCGGTGCGTGCGCGCACCGGGCGACGTGGTCCGAATGTTTGCATCGGTCCCCCGAGGCGTCCGACTTTGACGGCACTTGGCCGTCGATCACGCGCCTGTTTGGCTCAAGCGGCCTGCTAGCGGTCAGGGTAGCACGCCCAAGTCTTCGCAGGGCGTGGTGGGAGCGGCGAGGACTTAGCCTTGACTTGGGGCGTGCCCCCCGAAAATCCTCGCGTGACGCACCACGAGCGGACGCTGGAGGGCCATCTCCATCGCGGCTTTAACTGCCGGCGCCTGCAACATATGATGGCCGCTCTCGCTACGTTCCCCGCCTTGCCCACTCCGCCACGCCCGCCCTCTCGCTCTGCATGTACTATCGCCTGGGGCTCTTCTGTTTCGACCGCCGCTGGTGGGTGATCGCCGCCTGGGCGGCCGCCACCGCGATTCTCGCGGCGACCGCGCCTTCCTGGTCCAAGGTTGCGTTCGACGGCGACTTCGATCAGTTGCCTGCCGAGACCACGACGACCCGCGCCATGCGGCTCAACGCCGAGGCGTTTCCCGGTGATCGCGCCCAAAGCGAGATCGTGCTGGTGTTCGCACGGGACGACGGGCCGCTGACCGCGGACGATCGCCGCCTCGCGCTGTCGACAGCCAATGAACTGGAACGCTCTGCAGCCCTGCCGGTCGTCGGCGAGGCGTGGACCGAGGCGATGCCGGTGATCGGGCCCACGATGCGGAGCCGATCGCAGCGCGCCACGCGCATTGTCGTGCCGCTAGGCAACGACATGATGGCGGTCGACAACATTCGCGTGCTCCAGGAGGTGCAGCAGGTCATCGAGCGGCGTCGCGCCGAGGCGCCTCCGGGCCTGCAGATCGGGCTCACCGGCTCGGCGGCGATTGGCGGCGATACACTCACCGCCATGGCCGAGAGCCTGCGGAACACCGATTACACCACGATCGCCCTGGTGGCGCTTGCGCTGGCCGTGATCTACCGTTCGCCGTGGCTGGTGATCGTGCCGCTGGCGACGATCGGCGTCGGGGCGGTGATTTCGCTCACGCTGCTGGCGGCGCTGGCGGGGGCGACGCTCGACCATCCGGGGTTCTGGCCGCCGGTGCGGCTGTTCACGACGACGCGCATCTTCGTGGTCGTGCTGATCTTCGGCGCGGGGACCGACTTCTGCCTGTTTCTCATCTCGCGGTTTCGCGAGGAGCTCGGTCGCGCTCGCGGCCATCGCGAAGCGATTGCGCAGGCGCTGGCGGGCGTGGGCAACGCGCTGGCCGCCAGTGCGATGACCACGATCGTCGGCCTGGCGATGATGGCGTTTGCCGATTTCGGCAAGCTGGCCTACAGCGGCCCGGCGATCGCGGTGAGCCTGCTGGTGGCGCTGCTGTTGTGCATCACGCTGGCGCCGGCGCTGTTGTCCACGTGGGTGGGCGCGCGCGCGGCGGGCGTGGCGGCGGAGTCGGGCGAGGGGCCGAGCGCCTCGCGCTGGACGCGATTTTGGACTCGCGTGGCCGATATGGTGTCGCATCGGCCGGGCGTGGTGCTCGTCGGCAGCCTCCTCGTGGGGGCGCCCTTCGCTCTCTACGGCGCCAAGCCGCCCATCTCGTACGACGTGCTCGCCGAGCTGCCGCGCGACGCGGCGACGCGGCATGGAACCGACCTCTTGCTCGCGCATTTCCCCGCCGGCGACGCGGGGCCGCTGGCCGTGCTGGCTCGCTTGCCCGGCGGTGGCCTCACGACCGATGAGGGGCGGGTCAAGATCGCCCACCTTACCAAGCACCTGTTCGACCTGCCCGGCGTCGAGAAGGTCCGCAGCCTGTATCGCCCGACGGGCGAAGCGCCGGGCGCCACGCGGCTGTTCTCGAGCCAGGGCCTGGCGACCGTCGCCGCCGCCACCAGCCCGCTGGCGAAGGAGACCTTCGTGGCCAGTTTGTCGGGCGAGCGCGGCGACGTGACGCGGCTGTGGGTGACGCTGGAGTTCCCGCCATTCTCGCCACAGGCCGTCGCGACGGCGGGCGAGGTGATCGCCAGTCTGGAAAAGCTGAGCCGCGACTCGGCGTCTGCCTGGCACGGCGCGCAGTTCGAGCTGTTGGGCCCCACGACCGGCATCCGCGACTTGGCGCGGGTGACGGAGTCCGACCGCAGCCGTATTCAAATCCTGGTTGCGGCGGCCGTGTTCGCCGTGATCCTCGTGCTGCTCCGGCGGCCGCTCATTTGCCTGTTTCTGATCGCCTCGGTCGTCGCCGGTTACTTCGTGACCATGGGGATCGTGCGGTGGCTGATCGAGTTGTATTACGGCCCGCAGTTCACGGGCTTCGGCTGGACGACGCCGATCTTTCTGTTCGTGATCCTGGTGGCGGTGGGGCAGGACTACAACATCTACCTGGTGACGCGCGTGTTCGAGGAGCAGCAGCGCTTGCCGCCGCTGGAAGGGCTGCGCCGCGCCGTGGCCCAGACGGGCGGGATCATCACGAGTTGCGGCGTGATCATGGCGGCGACGTTCGCCTCGATGCTCACCGCGAGCATGCGCGGCATGGTCGAGCTGGGCCTCGCCCTGTCGCTGGGCATTCTGCTCGACACGTTTTACGTGCGCACCGTCGTGGTGCCGGCGTACCTGGCGATCCTCGCGCGGCGGCAAGAGCTTCACCCACGATGAAAGCCACCGGCTTTGCCGGTGGACGGCGCAGGCAAACGTCTTCTTGTAGCAAGTCCACCGGCGGAGCCGGTGGCTTTCATGCTCGTTTCGTTAGGCGAGCTTCGATAAATGTTCGCGGATCAACCCCTGCACCGCGCGGGCGTTAAACGGCCGCTTGTGCGGGTCCTTCTCCAACAGCCGCATGACGAGATCTTCAAGCCACTCGGGGCAGTCGACGCCCTGCTCGCGCAGCCCCTTGGGAACAGCGTGCAGATGCTGATCCCAAATCTGCGCGAAATTGGCCCCCGCAAAGGGCGGCCTGCCCGTGAGCATTTCGTAAGCGACGCAGCCCAGCGAGTAGAGATCGCTCTGCCCTGTGATGCGGTCCTCGGCGCAGATCTGTTCGGGCGACATGTAGGCGTAAGTGCCCACTGCCATGCCGGGGTTCGAGCGGTCGGTCTCGTGCACGTCGTGAGCAATGCCAAAGTCGCCCAGCACGATCCGACCGTCGGCCGCAAAGAACAAATTGCTCGGCTTCAGGTCCCGGTGGATCACCCCGTGGTTGTGAGCATGCTGCAAAGCGCCGGCGATCTGCTCGAGATACTGCGCCGCGCCACGCCACGGCAGCGGACCGTGCTGGCGCAGCCGCTCCTTGAGCGATCCCTGCTCGAGCAGTTCCATGGCGAAGAAGTACTGGCCGTCCATCATCCCGCCGCCGTAGTGCCGCACGATGTGCGGATGGCTCAGCCGCTCCATCACGATGATCTCGCGCTGAAAGCGATCGACCATGCCGGCGTCGTGCGCGATGTGGGGATGCAACATCTTCACCGCGACGAGCCCGTGGACGTCGTCGCTTTCGGCGCGGTAAACGGTTCCCAGGGCGCCGGCGCCCAGCGGCTCCTGGAGCCGAAAGGTGGCCGACGTGGGCATGAAACGCAGCTTGCCCTGCGGCGGCGCAGCCGTCGGCGGCCTCGAGTGCGGCGGGTTTGGCGCGTCGTCGCTCATGTCATTCCCGTTCGGGGCAGCGGGCAGCCACAGCGCTCCTGGATGCCTTGTGTGCCGGCAGGGTTTGCACGGGGCTTAGGCATGACGCGTCGCCTCGAAAAGCACAAGGGGACGCGACGCCAAGCTCTAAGATACGTCCAGACTTGCGGTTATGTCGAGGCGAGCGGCTCTGTCCGCAATTTGGCCTGCGGCGTGCATAGGGACGGCTTAGCGAACGTGCGCTCGGCGAGGGCCGGGCGCGCTTCCGCGGCGATGCACAGGCGGAGCATCTCATTTCCACGCGTGCCACCCGGACGCCGCGACCAGCGGCGCTGCGGATGCGGGGTGTTGGGCGCTTCGCTCCTCGGCAACGATCCGCGGAGGGCAATTCAATTGGCGGCCCGTGTGCCGGTGCGCATGCGTGCATGCGTCGCCGTAGGGAGCCCGCCTAGGCGAGTTGCCGACGCCGCCTTACGATGAGCGGTTTGTCTGCTCGCCGCGACCCTGCGCGTCGATCGCCGTGCCGCGCGGAACTCGGCGTGCGGGCCACAAACCGTCCATCGTTCGAGCCGGAAACAGGCCGCCGCCAGCGTTTGGCGTCGCGGCGCGGGCGTCAGCGGAAGGGCGCCGCGAAAACTTACTGTACGGATGCCTCGGGCAGTCCCCGTTCCTTGTGAGGAGTGGTTTTTCGAGATGGCTTACAAACTTGAGTACATTTGGTTGGACGGCTACAAGCCGGAGCCGAGCCTGCGCAGCAAGACCAAGGTGGTCGACAGCGAGCCGAAGAAGGTCGAGGACTGCCCGGGCTGGTCGTTCGACGGCTCCAGCACGCAGCAGGCCGAGGGCCACTCGTCCGACTGCCTGCTGAAGGCCGTGCGGATGATCAAGGACCCGATCCGTAAGAACACCTCGCTGGTGATGTGCGAAGTGCTGTCGCCGGATGGCTCGCCGCACGCCACGAACATTCGCGCCTCGTTCGAAGACGACG
Organism: uncultured Planctomycetaceae bacterium; assembly: GCA_964430075.1. Lineage (GTDB taxonomy): Bacteria > Planctomycetota > Planctomycetia > Pirellulales > Lacipirellulaceae > Lacipirellula. The sequence continues at coordinate 57,281 of CAYSFP010000011.1, forward strand.
CGGATCTGTGGCTCGGCTTCGAGCAAGAATACACGCTGATGATGGACGGCAAGCCGCTGGGCTTTCCGAAAGACGGCTATCCCGGCCCCCAGGGTCCGTATTACTGTTCGGTGGGCATCAAGAACTGCGTCGGCCGCGACCTGGTGGAAGATCATCTCGACGCGTGCCTCGACGCCGGCCTGAGCGTCACCGGCATCAACGCCGAGGTGATGAAGGGCCAGTGGGAATACCAGCTCTTCGGCAAGGGCGCCAAGCGCGCCTGCGACGACGCTTGGCTGGCCCGCTACCTGCTCCACCGCTGTGCGGAGAAGTACAACATCGTCGTCGAGTTCCACCCCAAGCCCGTCAAGGGCGACTGGAACGGCAGCGGCATGCACACCAACTTCTCCAACACGCCCATTCGCGAGAAAGGCGGCGAGGCGTTCATCAAGGGCATCTGCGACAAGTTCGCGACCGCCCATAAGGAACACATCGCCGTCTACGGCAGCGACAACGAGCAGCGCCTCACCGGCCTGCACGAGACGCAGTCGATTCATAAGTTCAGCTACGGCGTGAGCGATCGCGGCTCGTCGATCCGCATCCCCATCGCCACGGCCCAGAACGGCTGGAAGGGCTATCTCGAAGATCGCCGCCCGGCGTCGAATGCGGATCCGTACAAGGTGACGGCGCAGATCCTGGCGACGCTGCGGGGGTGAGAATGGCTGTCGGCGGTCGGCTATCGGCTGTCGGCCAGAACGAGAATGAGCAACCCCGCGTCGTCTTTGTTGGCGACGCGGGGTTTTTGTTTGGTTTTCAACGTGTCGACTTTCAGCGAAGGTGATATTCGACGAGGCCGCGGCCGTTGCAGTGGCAATGAGACGAAAAGTTTTGTACCGTAGTGGCTGGTTCGATGGGCGGAAGCGGGCTTTTCTGTCGAGTCAAACTGCGATGCAGGACTTTCGTCGATTGGACGTTTGGGGCGTCGCTCACGAACTGACGCTTCAAATCTACAAGTCCAGCAAGTCGTTTCCGCCCGACGAGCGGTTTGGACTCACTCGCCAGCTTCGCCGTGCTACCGTGTCGATCGAGGCCAATCTGGCCGAAGGGTGCGGCGGTGGCGGGGACGCGGACTTTTCGCGATTTGTACAAATCGCAATGGGCTCGGCCAGCGAAGTCGAGTGCCATCTCCTGCTTGCCAGGGATCTTGGTTTTCTTGAAGCCGATGCTTATCTCGCCCTGGAACAGCAAGTACAACGCGCAAAGCGAATGCTCGCATCGCTTTTGAAGACTCTACGACATACATCCGGTCCGCCGGACGGCGTGACTGGCTTAGCTTCTGGCCGACAGCCGAAAGCCGATGGCCGACAGCCCCTCCCAAGGAACAAACGATGACCCCCCAAGACGTGCTCGCCCTGTGCCGCGAACGCGACGTGAAGGCCGTTGACCTGCGCTTCATGGATTTCCCCGGACTGTGGCAGCACTTCACGATCCCGGTGAGCAAATTGGAGCTCGAAATCTTCGAGGACGGTCTCGGCTTCGACGGCTCGAGCATTCGCGGCTGGCAGGCGATCAACGAGAGCGACATGCTGCTGCTCCCTGATCCCAAGACGGCGATCGTCGACCCGTTCTGCACCTTGCCCACGCTCTCGATGATCTGCAACATCCAGGACCCCATCACCCGCGAGGACTATTCGCGCGACCCGCGCAACGTCGCCCGCAAGGCCGCCAACTACCTCAAGAGCACCGGCGTCGCCGACACGTGTTTTATCGGGCCCGAGGCCG
>CAYSFP010000012.1:0-58712 GCA_964430075.1 uncultured Planctomycetaceae bacterium
CCATGACGCGGCCCCTCCGGGGCCAAGACGCGTGCGTCGATAGCAGAGGCATCATTCTGTTCATCGCTGGGTCGACGGGGGCGATGGTAAAATGAGTCCCGGAGGGACGATTGAAGGATTGGCGTGCGCTTTCAACCGTCCCTCCGGGACGTGATCATATCTCTACCGCTGGGTTCCCAGCAATAAATTGCTGGGCTATTTTCACGTCGTCCCGCTGGGACGAACAGACGGGACGGATAGGGCGGGGTACGGCAAGGCGTCGATGTCGCCTGCTGCACGTCGAAACGTCGCTGCCGACCTAGCGCGACGCCTCGGCCGATTCCCATTCCGGATCTGCCTTCTTGAACCCAGCCTTGATGAGATCTTCGTAGCCGGGCTTGAGGACGCGCACCTCGTAGCCGAGCTGCGTGAGCACGAGGCCCGCCTGGCGGGCGCGCATGCCGACCGCGCAGTGCGCGTAGAGAATTATTTCCTCTTCGTCCTCTTTCTTCTGCGGCAGAGTCTCGGCGACTTTCTTGGGGTCGAGCGAGTGCTTGTGCAGCGAGGTCATCGGCAGGAAGATGGCGCCCTCGATGTGGCCCTCGTTCCACTCCTCGAGGCTGCGGACGTCGACGAGCACGGCCCGCTCCTCAGCGATATTTTCGCGCACCTCGTCGAGCGTGTCTTCGGTGAACTCGATCTTGGGGCGGCTCGCGCGAATTTCGGCGGGCGAAGGGTTCGCGGGTTGGGCGACCTGGAGGGCGAGGGCGGCGGCGAAAAGAGCCGGAAGGGCGGGCATCGAAGAGGCTCCTGGAGCATGTGCGGGACGTGCATTCTATGCGAGGGATGCGCGCGAGCCTACGACGTCCGTGGGGACGATGGGGGCGATTGGCCTGTGTCAGTCACGCCCGGCCGATTTGCGGGTCGCTCGTGCTCCAGCGGCCGGTTTCGATACGGCCGGCGTAACGGCGCTCGAAGTGCGCGCGGCCGGCGAGCGTCACCCGCAGATCGTACCAGCCGCCGCTCTGTTGGGCGTCAAGGGCGCACGAAATCGTCGCGCCCGCGGGCAGGTCGATCGCTTGCGGCGCGTGGCCGTAGGCGACGTCGGCCACGAGTACGCGCTGGGCCGTGCGGCCGCGGTTGGTCGCGTGGACGACCGCGACCGTGGCTCCGCGGGCGTCGCGACGTTCTTCCAGGCGGAGGCTGACGGCGGCGTGGGCGTCGCCGCGGAACTCGCGGAAGAAGCCGTTGGGGCCGTAGACGGCAATGTCGTACCGGCGGTCGGGGAACATGTCGAACAGCCAGATGTCATCGACCCGCTCACCGGGAGCGACGGCGAAGTTGCGAATGTCGACGTCATCGCCCAAACGGGCATAAGCGATGAAAGGAGCTCCGGCCGATCGGTCGGCGAACTGAGTTGCCCCAGCCGCGAACTCAAGCGCGATCCCGCCCGTCGGGTCCTTCAGCGGACCTTCTTCCACCGACAGTTCGTACGGCAGCGGCGCCGAGGGCCGCGTGCCGGGCTCTTGCCGGGCGAGCAGCGGCGTCGCCAGCGGGTCGCGGCGAATGTCTTCAAGCTCCTCCGGCGCGAGGGCGTGGTAGTTGGCCGGCGGGTTCTTGTACCGCGCGCGGTCGATTCGCTCGATGAACACGTCCCGCGGCGGGAACTCCAGCGGCTGCTGCGGCTCGTCCGTCGCCCTCTGGAACGCGCTGGTCAGATCGCCGCACACGGCGCGCCGCCAGGCGGAGATGTTGGTCTCGATCACCGGCTTGCCGAGTTTGTGCGACAGCCACCTCTCCATGAACTGCAGCGGCGAGGTGTGGTCGAACACCTGCGAGCAAACGCACCCGCCGCGGCTCCACGGCGAGGCGACCACCAACGGCACGCGGTAGCCCAGCCCGATCGAGCTGTCGCGGGCGGCCTTGCGCGATTTGTAGCGCATGTCCTCTTCGAGCGTGACATATTCCTCGGGCGCCGCGGCCCCGGGCGAGGTGCGGCCCGTTTCGGGTCGATCGACGTGCGGAGCGACGAACGGCGGCACGTGGTCGAAATAGCCGTCGTTCTCGTCGTAGGTGAGGATGAAGATCGTCTTCTTCCACGTCTCGGGGTTCTTGGTGAGGATGTCGAGCGCCTCGGCAATGTACCACGCGCCGAACCAGGCGGAGGTGGGATGATCGGAGAACCGCTCCGGCGCCACGAGCCAGGAAACGGTCGGCAGCTCGCCGCGCTCCACATCCTGGCGAAATTGGTGAAAAATATCGCCTTTTGGGGCCGCGATGCGCCGCTCCTGGTCGCCGTCCTGGTACGTCAGCTCCGTGAGCGAACGGTAGTCGGGGTCGCCCGTGTTGGTGGCGAAGGCTTTGAGGTGCAGATTCCTCTCTCGCTGGGAGAGTTTATTGAAATTCTCTTCGCTCCATCGCGACAACTGCTCCTGAACGTCGTTGAATTCGGCCGTGCGACGCTCGAGGTCTTGCTGGACGACGGCTCGCGCGTCGGGCGTGAGATCGGACGCGTCCGCTTTCTTCTCGAGCACTTCAATCGCACGAGTAAGCCGTTCCGCGTACCGTTTCAGGTGCTCGCGGTGCTTGGCGTGAAACCGCACGTTGAACTGCGCGAAGAACTCGATCGAATTGTCCGTGAAATTGCTCAGCCACGATTCTTCGTCGCCAGTGAGGCCCGTGTCCATCGAGATTTCGTTCTGGTAAATCTTCCACGAGACGCCCAGATCCTCGAGCCGCTCGGGGAACGTCGTCCACGAGGCCTCGCTGCCGTAGTCCACGTTGGAGTTCAGCACGCAGGCCTGCGACTCGGGCGTCGGCTCGTGCCGGATCGTGCCGCTCCACAGGTAGCAGCGGTTGGGCGTCGTGCCGGTGAGCGACGAGCAGAAGGTCTGGTCGCACACCGTGAACGCGTCGGCCAGCTCGTAGTAGAACGGGATGTCCTCGCGCGTGTAGTAGCCCATCGTGAGCGGAATCGCGGCAAAGGCCTCGGCGCCGGAGCGCTTGTTGGGAATCCAGGCGTCGTAGCGGCCGCCGTTGCGGGCGTCGGTCTGGTTCGTCCAGGAATGGGGAATGCAGCCCGTCCAGGTCGCGTTGGATTTCTGGATGTCGAGATGAAATGGGGCGTAACGCTTGCCGTCGGAGTCCGGCTGGACCCACACGGGGTTGCCGTCGGGCAGCGCGATCGCGCGCGGGTCGCTGAAGCCGCGCACGCCGCGGAGCGTGCCGAAGGCGTGGTCGAACGAGCGATTCTCCTGCATGAGAATCACGACATGCTCGGCGTCGAGAAACGTGCTGCCGGGCGCCGGATCGATGGCCGCGGCGCGGCGGATCGCGTCCGGCAGCATGGCGCCGATTCCCGCGGCACCGGCGAACATGGCCGAGAGCTTGAAGAAGTCGCGACGGGTCGTGTCGCTCATGGCTGCGCTCCTGGGTTCCTGGCAAATCAATGGTCCCGCGAAACGGCCCGTCAAACGCGGCCGATCTGCGGGTCGCTCGTGCTCCACCGGCCGGTCTCGGTGCGACCCGCGTAGCGCCGCCCAAATTGCGGACGTCCCGACAGCGTGACGACGAGATCGTACCAACCAGAACTTTGTTGCGTGCCGATCGCGCACGCGATCGACGCCCCCGGCGAGAGCTCCATCCTCTGCGGTGCGTTGCCGTAGGCGGCATCGGCGACGATCAGGTCGAGCGGCGTGCGGCCGCGGTTGACGGCGTGCACCGCCGCCGCCGTCGCGCCGCCGGGCCCGCGGCGCTCCTCCAAGCGGATGCTCACGGACGCGTCCTCGGCGGCTCCCCGGTATTCGCGAAAGAAGCCGTTGGGACCATAAACGGCAATCTCGTATTGGCCGGCGGCGAACGCGTCCAGCGGCCACGAGTCGGTCACCTGCTCGCCGGCCGCCACCGCGTAGTTACGGATCTGCAGATCGTCGGCAACACGGGCGTAGGCCGTGAACGGCGAGCCCGCCGCGGAATCGCCGAATTGTTCCTTGAGGGCGTGCAGCGTCAGGGCGAACTGCCGACCGTCGTCCGCAAGCGATTCATCGACCCGCAGCTCGTACGGCAGCGGCGCCGAGGGCCGCGTGCCGGGCTCCTGCCGGGCGAGCAGCGGCGTCGCCCGCGGATCGCGGCGGATTTCGGCCAATTCCTGGGCGGAAAGAGAATGATAGTTGCTCGGCGGGCTCTCGTAGCGCGCCCGATCGATCTGCTCGATGAACGCGTCGCGCGGCGGGAATTCCAGCGGCTGTTGCGGCTCGCTTGCGGCCCTTTGAAACGCACTGGTCAGATCGCCGCACACGGTGCGGCGCCAGGCCGTGATGTTGGGCTCCTCGACCGGCGTGCCCAGCTTGTGGGTCAGCCACGTCTCCATGAACTGCAGCGGGGACGTGTGGTCGAACACCTGCGAGCAAACGCACCCGCCGCGGCTCCACGGCGAGGCGATCACCAGCGGCACGCGGTAGCCCAGCCCGATCGAATTGTCGCGGGCTTCTTCGCGCGGCTTGTAACGCATGTCCTCTTCGAGCGTCACGTAGTCCGCCGCCGCGTCGACGCTCGGCGAGGTGCGCCCCGTCTCCGGCCGCGCGGGGTGCGGCGCCACGAACGGCGGAACGTGGTCGAAGTAGCCGTCGTTCTCATCGTAGGTCAGCAGGAAGATCGTCTTCTTCCACACCTCGGCGTTCTTCGTGAGGATGTCGAGCGCCTCGGCAATGTACCACGCGCCGAACCAAGCCGAACAAGGGTGATCGGAGAATCGCTCCGGCGAGACGAGCCAGGAAACGGTCGGCAGCTCGCCGCGCTCGACGTCCTTTCGGAACTGGTGAAAAATATCTCCTTTGGGCGCCGTGATCCGCCGCTCCTCGTCCCCGTCGCGGTAGGCAATCTCGGTGAGCTTGCGGTAGTCGGGGTCGTCCGTGTTGGCGGCGAACGCTTTGAGGTGCAAATTCTTCTCGCGCTGGGAAAGCTTGTTGAAGTTCTCTTCGCTCCAGCGCTCGATCTCTTGCCGAGCGCCGGCGAGCGCGGTCTCCTTCTTCGCAAGTTCCTCCTGGAGCCGGCGGTCGCGACGCGGCGACGGTCCGGCCAGTTCGTCGCGCAGCGCGGCGACCTCCGTCGTCAGCCGCTCGACCGTCGCCCGCATGTGCGCGCGGCGCGTCGCATGGAACCGCACATTGAACTGCGTGAAGTACTCGATCGGATTGCAGCCGAAGTTCGTAAGCCAACCATCCTCGTCGGCCGTCAGTCCGGTGGAGATCCAGATTTCGTTCTGGTAGATCTTCCACGAGACGCCAAGGTCCTCGAGTCGCTCCGGGAACGTCGCCCAAGACGCTTCGCTGTCGTACACCACGTCGGAATTCAGCACGCAGGCCTTCGACTGCGGCGTCTGCTCGTGGCGGATCGTGCCGCTCCACAGGTAGCAGCGGTTGGGCGTCGTGCCGGTGAGCGACGAGCAGAAGGTCTGGTCGCACACCGTGAACGCGTCGGCCAGCTCGTAGTAGAACGGGATGTCCTCGCGCGTGTAGTAGCCCATCGTGAGCGGAATCGCGGCAAAGGCCTCGGCGCCGGAGCGCTTGTTGGGAATCCAGGCGTCGTAGCGGCCGCCGTTGCGGGCGTCGGTCTGGTTCGTCCAGGAATGGGGAATGCAGCCCGTCCAGGTCGCGTTGGATTTCTGGATGTCGAGATGAAATGGGGCGTAACGCTTGCCGTCGGAGTCCGGCTGGACCCACACGGGGTTGCCGTCGGGCAGCGCGATCGCGCGCGGGTCGCTGAAGCCGCGCACGCCGCGGAGCGTGCCGAAGGCGTGGTCGAACGAGCGATTCTCCTGCATGAGAATCACGACATGCTCGGCGTCGAGAAACGTGCTGCCGGGCGCCGGATCGATGGCCGCGGCGCGGCGAATCGCGTCCGGCAGCAAGCTGGCCAGTCCAGCAGCGCTCGCCAGCGAGGCGGACGCTTTGAGAAAATCGCGACGGGTCGTGTCGCTCATGGCTGCGCTCCAAAGTGTTCCGTGCCAGGAGACGGCGATCGTGCGAGCCATTCTACCCGAGCGATGCGCGGCACGTGGCCGCTGGCGGCGGGTTGGGCGCGAGGATTTGCGCAATTCCGCGGTGTGCGGTGCGCTCACTGCATTGCGGACGACGAGACGCTGATCCTGGGCGACGAAGAGCGGGGGCGTGCGGGTGAGGGAGTGAAGGGCTTGCGGAATGCGGAGAGGAGTTGTGTTCGCAACGCACTGCGGGTCAATCGCCTGCGGCGCAAGCCGCAGGTTGGCGGCGGCGTGTGCCACTGGCGTGTCGCCAGTGCCGAAGCGCCATGCGAGTACCCACGTCTCACTGGCGGCACGCCAGGGGCACACACAAGACAGTCCGCACGACTACGCGGCGCGGAGGACGAGCGCTGCGTCGCGTGCCGGGTCGAACCCCGGCAGCAGAAGCTGCCGCGGCGGATGTTTCCGCTCGTGGCAGCGCTGGCGGTAGCCATCAGCCAGGTGGCCGAGCACTTCGAGGGCGAGCAGGTCGGCGCGGTTCATCACGTGGCGGGCGCTGCGGTTGCCCAGGCCGTCGATCAGCTCTTCGAGCACCTCGACGTGCAACTGCATCGTGCGCTGGGCCGAGATGTTCGAGTCGGCCAGCAGCTCGGCCAGCCCGGCCATGTCGTCGGCGAGGTTGCCGGCGCCCATGATCACATAGGTGCGCAGCAGCTCGCGGTAGTGGTCCACCAACTCGGCCGGCAGCGGGAGCAACGTTTCGGCCTGTGCGCCGAAGGTTGGCGTGAGGACTCCCGCCCCGCCGACGCGTTCGGCCAGCGGCATGCGGTCGGCGCCTGGCGTGGCGCCCGGCTCGCCGCTGGGACCGTCGCGCAGTTGCTCGAGATCGCTGATCAGCGCCCGCTGCTGCTCGAGCAGCCGTCCCGCTTCGTGGTGTTCCTGCTGCAGCCGCTGCCGCTCGGCCTGGATGAGGCGGCGGTTTTCGCGCATCAAGTTGAACCGGCGGATCGCCCGGGCGAACTTCCACAGCAGGCCCCGCACCGTGGTCTGAGCGACGCAGCCGTAGTCGTCGGCGCCCGCTTCGAAGCACACCGCTTCAATCTCCTGCGGCGGCTCCTGCCCAAGAATGATGATCGGCTCGTCCTGCCCTCCGGCGCGGTAGGCCTCGACGAACTCGATGGCGTCGAGCACGCCGGGCTCGTGGCTCACGAGCACCGCGTCGTACACTTCGTCGCGCAGGCGCGCGAGGCCGGCGGTGACGCCGACGACTTCGTCGAGTGCGACCTGCGCGGCGCCGTCGGCGGCGAACGCTTCGGCCAGCCACGCGCCGCCGCGGTGCAGCGTGGTGATCGACAGCACTTTCATGCGCAGCGGGAGGCCGGCGGGATTGGCGGCGGGTTGAAGGGCGGCGGCGGACATGGGGTTGGACGTAACGTGGCGCGTGGGCGGGAGGAAATCGAGGGGACAGTAGTGGAAATGGCCGCGTGGCGTCAATTGCGCCGCGAATTGATCATCAGATTCCTCCGGTCCCCTCCCCTCGATGGGGAGGGAGCACCGAGCACGGGCGACCTAAAGTCGCCCGAGCGCAGGTGGTACCCTACGCGAAGCGTTAGGGAGGGGTGAGGAAGCTCCGATGGATCGTCCACTGGCAGGGCCTCCCCCCTCCCCAGCCCTCCCCGCCGAGGGGAGGGAGCCGGAGGAATTTGGTTCTTCTCGCCCCGTTAACGTCGCGCGTTCCGAAGTACTGGCATCCTGGGCGGGTTTTCCGCCGGGGTGCGGGTTTTCTAGAATGGGCGCACGGGGCCGGTCGATACTTTCACTCGTCCCGCCGTCGTGTACGCCGCGCCGTCATGCGATAGCATTCCAACCGCTAGCAGTCCTACCCATGCGCATCGCCTACCTCGACTGTGCCAGCGGACTCAGCGGCGACATGACCCTCGGCGCCCTGATCGACGCCGGCGTCGACTTGGCCGCGGTGCAGGCCGGCATCGACTCGCTCGGACTGCCGAGCTGCCGCCTCGCCGTCGCCGAGGTGAAAAAACGCGGGTTTCGCGCCCTGCAGCTCACCGTCGAGCACGAGCCGGAGCACAAGCATCGGCACCTGCACCACATCACGGCGATGATCGACGGCAGCACGCTCTCGCCGCGGCAGCGCGAGCTGGCCGCCCGGATCTTCCGCCGCCTGGCCGAGGCGGAGGCCAAGGTGCATGGCTCGACGATCGAGAAGGTCCACTTCCACGAGGTGGGGGCGGTCGACTCGATCGCCGATATCGTGGGTTCGGCCATCGCGTGGGATCTGCTCGGCGTCGAGCGGATCGTGTGCGCGCCGGTGCCGACGGGTACGGGATTCGTCGAGATCGCCCACGGCCGGTGCTCAATTCCCGCCCCCGCGACGGCGGAGCTACTCCGCGGCATACCGTTGGCAGACTTCCCGGTCGAAGGCGAGCTGACGACGCCGACGGGCGCGGCGATCGTTTCGGCGCTGGCCGACGAATTCGGACCGCTGCCGGCGATGACGATCGAACGGATCGGCTACGGCGCCGGTCAAAAGGACTTCGATCATCCGAATTTGCTGCGGTTGCTCGTCGGCGAGACGAGCGCGGCGACGGCACAGACAGGCGGCGCGACGAGTTCAACCGCGTCGCCGGTCGCCGACTCGATCGTGCTGCTCGAAACCAATCTCGACGACTCCAGCGGCGAAACGCTCGGCTACGCGATCGAGCGGCTGTGGGCCGCCGGCGCGCTCGACGTGGCGACGACCCCGCTGGCGATGAAGAAGAACCGCCCCGGCGTGCTGCTCGCCGTGCAGTGCCGGCCGACGGACGCGGACGCGCTCGCGAATATCGTGCTGCGCGAGACCACGGCGCTGGGATTGCGGCGCTCGACGATGTCGCGCCTGACGCTGCCGCGGCGCGCGACGACGGTGCAAACACGGTTCGGCGCCGTCGCGGGCATGATCGCCACGCTGCCCGACGGCGGCGAGCGGTTCTCGCCGGAGTACGAAGCCTGTGCGGCGCTGGCCCGCAAGGCCGGGGCGCCGCTGGACGAAGTCATTCACGCGGCCAGGCAGGCATACGCCGCGACGAAAGAGACCAAGGAGGGTCTATGAACCATTTTCGTGCCACCGAAGCGCCAGGCGACGCGCTGGCGAAAATTGCCCACCTGACGAGCCTGTTTGAAAAGCTCGTGGCCGAGGCGGGAGCCCGCCGCGCGCTCATCGAGCAGCGCCTGGCGGAGCTGGCCGAGGAGCATGAGGGCACGATCGTGCTCGGCACGCCGCCATCGTCAGGCGAGTCGTCAGCCGGCGCCGCCAAACGCGCCGCGTAGCACGGCCAGGCTCTTGGGGATGGCGGTGCGCCAGTCCTCTTCGCCTTCGAACTCCAGCGACACGTAGCCGTGATACTTGTGCCGCCGCAGCATGGCGGCCACCCGCCCGTAGTCGATGTCGAGCGAGTACCACAGCCCGCCGCCGTAGTAGGTCTTCGCCTGCACGAGCACCGTGTACGGCGCCATCTGCTCCTGCTGGGCCTCGGCGTCTTCCAGAAAGTTGCCCGTATCGAGCGTGCAGCGCAGCCAGGGCGAGTCGATGGCGTTCACAATGCGCAACACGCCCTCGGCCGTGCGGCCGAGGCCCCAATGATTTTCCAGGCCGACGGTCACGCCGCACTTCTCGGCGGTGGGGATGCATTTCTCGATCGAGTCGATGACCCACTCGAAGCCCTGGTCGTCGGTGGTGCCGGGCAGGTTCGGCTCGATGCCGCGGTTGGCCATCAGCTCGTCGAAGCTCTTCGAGGTGCCCCAGCGGCCCGTGTTGAGCCGCATCGTGGGGATGCCCAGGTCGTAGGCCAATTCGATTTGATGGATCGTTTTGTCGATATTCTCCTGCCGCCGCTCGCGCTCGGGCGAAAGGAAGCCCTGGTGCGTGGAGAACCCGCACAGGTCGAGGCCATTGACGAAGGCCCGCTGCTTGATGCGCTGCCGGGCCTTGGGATCGGCCGCCTCGTCATACATCTGCATGAGCAGCAGCTCGACGCCGTCAAAGCCCATGCGAGCGGCTTCGTCGATGCACTCTTCGACGGAGAGATGCAAATCCGGCTTGAACCGCCAGAAGCTGTAGGTGGAAACGGCGATCGGATTGCCGCGGGGGTAGTCGGAGGTCGCCGGGGCGGCGGAAGCGTCCTCAGCCGCGGGCGCTTGAGCGGCGGCGACGCTGGAGACGAGCGCGGCCCCGGTGGCGGCCTGAACGCAGCGGGCGGCGAATTGGCGGCGGGTTTCGGGCATGATTATCCTCGATCGGGCAATGAAACCAAGTCAAATATCGTCGAGCGTGAGTTGATCTTGTGCGAGATGCTGAATTCTCAGCACGAGCACCATGTCCGGTCGCACGGTAAACACGGCTCGATGCGACGGGCGTCGGCCAAAACCGAAGTTGAGCTGACGAAGTTCGAATGGAAAATCCGCGTTTTCGGCGGCGAAGCGGCACTTCGTCGCTTTGGTCGAAAGCGACCTGAGCGACTTCAGCGCATCGTTGTACCACCGAACGGCTTGCTCAGCCGAGCGGTGATCGCGCCACCACTCGAAACTCTCCTGCAAATCCGCCAAAGCCCGCTTCATCACCACGACTTGGGCGGCCATTTAGGCATTTCCCATGTCGTATTTAGCGCGCATCTCGGCATCGACTTCATCAAGGGTGAGATACCGCCCCGCCTCCATATCGTCGACGCCCTCCTGGATCGCCGCAACGTTCTCGCGATGACGCAGCTCGGCAAGCGCTTCGCGGAGGACCTCTTCCTCGTCCTTGTAGCGGCCGCCGACGAGGAACGTTTGGATCGTGGCGGTGAGTTCAGGAGTCAATTGGAAGGACATGGCAAGTTCCTCGGCAAACGGGCGGCGGGCGCATCTTCGCGGAGCGGCGCCTATTCGGATTGTATCACATCGTCCGGCTCGGGTTCATCGGCGGCGTCCGCGGGTCCGCCGCTTGCAACTTCCGCTTGGAAATTATGCCGCGGCCGCGGCATGCGGATGACGAGGTCGGAATGATCGTGATCGACGTCGAGGCGGCGGTCCTCGGGCAGCCACTCGCCGGCGTCGATGTCCCCGGCGTAATTTCTGCCGCCGTCGTCGACGCCGTTTTCGAACACGCTGTACAGTACGTAGCCGTCGCCGCGGCGATGGTAGATCGGCGGGCCGGAGCCGTAAATGTCCGGCGGAATCGTCGGAAGCAGCCCCGGCACGAGCTCGTCCAGCGCTTCGGGATACGCTCCGTGCCGCGCCCGGTGTACTGCCAGTGCGGCGGCAATTTGCGTGAGCGCGAATGTCATTTGATCGCGGTCATCCATGCCGATAGCGGCGCCAAGGGCTGGCGTCAGCGCTGCGACGTACATGTCTCCGATGAATGAGCTGCGCTGCCCGCGACTGAACAAACTGCGAAACATCCGCGAGCCGCGACTGGCCATTCTGTTTTCGAGGTCCGTTTCAATTTGTTCAAGCGCCTGCTTCCGCGCCTGAACGTCGCGCAGCCGAGCGGCCGACGCGAACCGATCGTACCATTGATTGCCCATCCGCAATGGCTCGTCGATGTTGTAGGAGAAGACGCCCGCAATCTCATCAATGTCCGTGAGACCAACGGCTCGCGGTGTGCCGAATCGCCCCATAAGCAATCGCAAGGTCGCATCGAGATACATGTACCGCTCCGCAACGTCGACGGCATCGGCCATGAGAACCGCAGGCGGCATTGTGGATAAATCACTGAGGATCTGCTGTGCGACGCTCTCAGGCAAATCCTCGCTCTGAAGGAGCACAAGCGTGTCGTCTCCGGCCACGCCGCGGATGGCGATGCCGACCAGCTTTTCGATGATCGTGAGTCCCTTGCCAAGATGTGAGCCGAGTTGCCATTCCGCATGAATATCACGCCACGCGTCGGCGTATTGCTTATTGCCCATGGAGTGGTACGCACGGACGTTCAGTGCCCGTAGGGCAATACGAGCGGGTTGGATCGCCAAGGGAAATGTGGCGATCGCAAGCGTCGTTGGATCCTCAAGCACTTCCGGCGAAGGGCTGTAAAACTTCGCCTTGGCCGCGGCCGAGACGAGCAAATCGAGGGGCTTGCTGTTCTCTGCGATCCACTCCGCCATGGGCGGGCAGTCTTCGGCAGTCCACGGCATATCCAGCGTAAGGTCGATGACCGCTTCCGCCGCGGTTGCGATGTCCGGGATCGCTCCCGGTAAGCCGCCCGCCGCATCCGTTGCGTCATCCAGAGAGCGAGGATCGCCTCCTGCTTGCTGTTCCAACAACCACTGCTGGACGCGGCTTCGCACGGTCCGGTCGTACGGCGAAACGAGGTGCGACGACGGATCGCCCGGCGGGATGGCCAACTCCTGGCAGAGCAGGTCGTAATGCTTCGCGCTCATGGCGCCCGGTCCCATCGCCTGCCAGAACAAGCGGGCGCCGTTGTTGTCTTGCGTGACGCCAGCGCGCTGCAATTCGAGAATCGCGAGGGCGTAGTTCGGCAAACCGTCGGCCGCCAGCGGGGCGGTGATGTACGTCGTCTGCGGGCCGAGCGTGCCGCCGCTGTTGGGGCCGAAGAGTTGCAGCGCGAACAGGCCCAAAACGCCAACGACGACCGCGCCGATGAGCAGGAGCTTCATGCGCATGACGCAAGTCCTCCAATTAACCAAACAAACCTCCGGCTCCCTCCCCTCGGCGGGGAGGGCTGGGGAGAGGGGGAGAGGGGGAGAGGCGGGTACATGCGCGGTGCATCTCGAGAGCGAAAAGCATGGTTCCCATCGGGGCGCAGGTCAGGCCGTGTACCCGCCGCATCACCCCTCCCCATCGAGGGGAGGGGGACGGAGGATTTCAATACTATTGCGATCCTACTCGGGCACGCCCGGCTGCTCGGGGCCTTCATCCTCGCCCGTGATCTCCTCGCCGCCATTCTCCTCCTTCGGCACGCGGACCACCGCGGTCAGGCTATCCTCCTCATCGAGCGTCATGATCTTCACGCCCTGTGTGTTGCGGCCGATGACGTTCACGTCGCTGGTCTTGATCCGCTGGATCTTGCCGCGGGCCGTCATCATCAGCAGCTCGTCCGCGTCGTCGACGCGGACGATGCTCACCACCGGGCCGTTGCGCTCGGTGGTCTTGATGTCGCGGAGACCCTTGCCGCCGCGGTTTTGGGTGCGGTAGCGGAAGCCGGAGGACGACGAATCGCCTTCGGCGTCGTCGTCTTCAGAGGCTGTAGACTGTAGGCTGGAGGCTGTAGGTCCGGAGTCGGAAGGTGCGTCGTCGCCGTCGGCGGGAGCGCCGGGGACTTCGCCCGGAGCGGCGTTGGGGCCGAAGGGGGTCCGCTTGCCGTAGCCGTTCTGGCAGGCGGTGAGCAGCGTGGCGTCGGGGTCGGCGACGACCATGCCGACCAGGGCGTCGCCTTTGGACAGTTTGATCCCCTTCACGCCGCTGGCGTTGCGGCCCATCGGGCGGGCGTCGCTCTCGCTGAAGCGGATCGCCATGCCCTGCGCGGTGGCGAGGATCACCTCGTCACCGGGCTTCGTGACCACCACGTCGACCAGCTCGTCGTCTTCCTTCAGTTTGATGGCGATGATGCCCGTCTTCATCGGGCGGCTGTAGGCCTTCAGCTCGGTCTTTTTCACAAGACCCTGCCGCGTGGCCATCATCAGGTAATGGTCGGGCAGGTCGAAGTCGCGGATCGCCCGGCAATCGGCAATCGTTTCGCCCTCGTCGAGATTGAGCAGGTTGACGATCGCCCGGCCCTTGCTCTCGCGCGACAGCGCCGGCAGGTTGTACACCTTCTGCCAGTACACGCGGCCCTTGTTCGTGAACAAGAGCAAGTAGTCGTGCGTGCTGGTGACGAACAGGTGCTCGACCGGGTCATCCTCGTCGGTCTTCTGGCCCTTGATGCCCTTGCCGCCGCGGCGCTGGGCGCGGTACGTGCTCGCGGGGGTCCGCTTGATGTAGCCCTGGTGGCTGATCGAGACGACCATCGTCTCTTCCTCGATCAGGTCCTCGAGGTCGACTTCGCCGATCTCCTCGTCGGAGAGCTCCGTGCGGCGGGCGTCGGCGTGGCGGGAGTTGGCAAGCTGCTCGAGGTCTTCGCGGACGATCGCGTAGATGCGGGCCTGGTCGGCGAGGATCGCCAGGTACTCGCCGATCTCCACCAGCAGCGTCGCGTGCTCTTCGCCCAGCTTTTCCTGCTCGAGATTCACGAGCTGGCCGAGGGTCATCTTCAGGATCGCGTCGGCCTGCACGGGGGTGAGCGAATACTCCTCGGCCACGCCGCGCTCTTTCTGGAACTGGCCAAACCCCTCGTCGCCCAGCGCGCGGCGCAGCATCGCGGCGGGCGCCTTGATCTGCATGAGCCGTTCTTTGGCTTCGGCCTGCGTCTTGGAGGAGCGGATGACGCGGATCACCTCGTCGATGTCGGCGTGGGCGATCAGCAGGCCCTGCACCGTGTGCTTCCGCCGGCGGGCGCGGGTCAGCAGGAACTGCGTGCGGCGGCGGATGACCGTCACCCGATGCCGCAGGTACTCCTGCAGCATCTCCTTGAGCGTCAGCGTGCGCGGTTTGCCGTCGACCAGCGCGAGCATGATGATTGAGAACGAATCCTGCAGCGGCGAGAACTTGTAGAGCTGGTTGAGCACCACGTCGGGGTCCGCGTCGCGCTTCAGGTCGACGATCAGCCGGACCGGTTCGCGGAGGTCGCTCTCGTTGTGCACGGCGGCGATCCCCGGGATCTTCCCTTCGGCGCCGAGCTGGGCGATGCGCTCTTCGACCTTGTCGCGGGCCTGCTGGTAGGGAATCTCGTGGATGATGATGCGGGTTTTCTTGCCCGTGTCCTCGATGCTCGTGCGGGCGCGGACGACGATCGTGCTGCGGCCAGTCTGGTAGCCGCGCATGATGCCCGTGCGGCCGCAGATGACGCCGCCGGTGGGAAAGTCCGGCCCCGGGATGTAGCGCATCAATTCCGGGATCGAAATCTCCGGATTGTCGATCATCGCGATCAGGCCGCGGCACACCTCGCCCAGATTGTGCGGCGGGATGCTGGTGGCCATGCCCACGGCGATGCCGCCGGAGCCGTTCACCAGCAGGTTGGGGAACTTCGACGGCAGCACCGACGGTTCGGTGCGGCTTTCGTCGTAGTTGGGGATGAAGTCGACCGTGTCGAGCTTGATGTCCTCGAGCATCATGGCGGCCATGGTCGACATGCGGGCCTCGGTGTACCGCATAGCCGCGGGCGGCAGGCCGGCGATCGAGCCGAAGTTGCCCTGCTTGTCCACGAGCGGCGCGCGGGTGTTCCACTCCTGGGCCATGCGCACCAGCGTGGGGTAAATCACCTCCTGGCCGTGGGGGTGATAGTTGCCCATCGTCTCGCCGGCGATCTTCGCGCACTTGGCGCGCGGCGCCGCGGGGTTGAGGCCCAGGTCGTTCATCGCCACCAGCAGCCGCCGCTGCGAGGGCTTCAGCCCGTCGCGCACGTCGGGCAGCGCGCGGCTGACGATCACGCTCATCGCGTAGGTGAGGTAGCTGTCGCGCAGCTCGTCTTCGATCGGCAGATCGATCAGCCGCAGGGCGAAGGCTTGGGTGGGGTCGTCCTCGGTGGGTCCGCCAGGGTTATCGGTCGACACGCCATCGGTCCTTGGGATCGGAGGGTTTTGAGGCGGTTCAATTTAGCAAAGTCGGGACTGCGCTTATAGCGGCGCGGTGGCGGTTCGCGCCATAGATGATCACGAAATTCATCACAGCGCCGGGGCTGGTTTTCTCGGGGTTTCGTTCATAGATGATCACGAAGTGCGTGTTGGGTGCTGCGCCGCCGAGGGGCGGATGTGCGGCGGCTTTCGGCTGTCGGCCAGACGGGGTGGCTCGTTGGCGATGCGCGGAGCTTGGGCGCAGCGCTGGGGCGCGACGATGCGAGTTGAAGCGGATGAAGGGAATCGGTACGTTGCGATAGTACACTATCCGAAGCTAGCAGACCGCTCGGCCGGTTCATAATGGCATTTCCACGTCGATGGGTCAGCCGCAAAATCTGCTGCAGAAGCGATCCTCGATGCTCGAGTCGTAGCGCCCTCGCACACCCCATCTGCAGAGTACGTTCGGCAGCAAGGCGCAATCGAAGACACCGTCGACAGCGACGGGCGTGACGAGCGACGAACCCGCGCAAGGGGTGAAAGTTCGCCAGCGTATCTGTACAATGCCAGTCCGCATGCTCATCCGACCGGAACCAGTCCGCATGGCCGAATTAGCAACAAACGACCGGCGCCAGCTTTCCGGCGGGCAGGCATTTTCTGACTACGTTCAGAACAATTCGGTCAAGCCGCTGTTTCTCGTCGGAGAGGTTCTCGCCGTACTGCGGCAGTTGCCCAACGCGTCGATTGACTGTGCGATGACTTCGCCTCCCTATTGGGGCCAGCGTCAGTACGCCGAGTCCGGCATCGGGCTTGAGGTGGACTGGCGCGACTATGTGTCGAGTCTTGCCGCTGTCTTTTCTGAGGTACATCGAGTAGTCAAGCCGACGGGCTCTTTCTGGTTGAACATCGGCGATTCGTACAGCAACAAGCGGCTCCTAGGCTTGCCCTGGCGGGTGGCGCTGGAGCTCACCGACCACCAGGGTTGGATACTTCGCAATGACGTTATTTGGAACAAGGTGAAGGGCGGCCCGGACAATGCAAGCGACAAGCTGCGGAACGTACACGAGTACGTATTTCACTTTGTCAAACGAAACGCCGGTTACCACTACGACGCTGACGCGATTCGCTCCGACCCGAAGAAAAGCCGAGTCGTCAATGGAGCCATCGTGTCGGCTACTGGCGTGACCGGGGTTCGCTACAAGCGGCAGATCGAACTCTCCAGCAATCTCACGGAGCAGGAAAAAAACGCGGCTTTCACCGCACTTGATGCGATGTTGCAGCAAATGGCGGACGGCGCGCTGTCAGACTTCCGAATGATTATTCGTGGCCAACAGCGGGCCACCCACTCCGATTCGGAACGCGTCTCAGGGCGTGCTAGAGAACTCCGCGAAAAGGGCTTCTACTTCCTCAAGTATCATCCGAATGGAAGCAAGCCTTGCGATGTTTGGAACATCATGCCTGAGGATACTCAGAAACGTGCGGGCCACTTCGCGCCTTATCCAGAGGATTTGTGCCGCATCCCCCTTCTTGCCACGTGCCCCGAAAATGGCATAGTTCTTGACCCCTTTTGCGGAACAGGGACAACGAACCTCGTTGCGTTCCATTTGGGGCGGAAATCCGTTGGCATCGATGTGTCAGACGTGTATATCCGCATGGCACAGGAACGCTGCCGATTCTTACTTTGACTCAGCAATATCATGGACGACCCAGAGTCAAACAAAGTCTTGGAGTTGTTCGGGAAGTCGACAAGAGTGAGCGGCGCCGATTGGGCCGATGCCGTCGCACGGCAGCACTGCCCCTTTACCGATACGAAGTGCTTCAAAATCCGCAAGAGCCAGCCAAATATCTCAATTGGCACGTGTACCGTTCGTTACGGAAGGGAATCGAAAGACGTTATCATTTGTCCGAAACGACTGCTCGAACGACGTAAGGTGTTCACGGACTGCTTGCATCTCCTCACGCTGCACGAACCGGGGAACGACCTGCACGTGGTTCCCGAAATCTCGATACCTGGCGGTAGCGTCGATTACTTTCTCATTTCCGCTAAGAGATGACAAAGTACGCGACTTCGTGGCCATCGAGTTTCAGACGCTGGACACGACCGGCCAAGTGTGGCCTGAACGCCAACGGCTCCTGCAGAAGCTCGGACTAGCCGTTGATCCTGCCGACGCCGTGTCCAAGAAGCGATTTGGCATGAACTGGAAGATGACCGCGAAGACTATTTTGGTACAGCTTCACCACAAGGTTGAGACCCTGGAGCATATCGGCAAACACTTCGCCCTCGTGATCCAGGACTATCTCATCGATTATCTCAAGCAGCAATTCAACTTTGCACACCTAAACACGGGACTGGTCGGCGACTCGTTCCACATTCACGTTTATCGGCTGGCAGAAAAGTCGGGACAGTTTCAGTTGTCCTTGCGGCAACGACTCAGCACTGACGCGGCTGGCGTCGCAGCGTCGCTAAGCCTTCAGTCCTCCGCGAAGATTGAGTTGTCGATGATTGTCGACAAGTTGGAACAGAAGATGTCGGCAAGCACGCTGCTGACGTTGGACGCTCCAATATAGGTAATTGGCGAGCAAATGCCAATGGAGTAATGCGATTCCTCGTCAATTGCTCCCGCAACATGGCGGCGCCGAACAGTTCGCCATGACGCCGATTCCATCGGGTGAGTTTCTTCGCCTAATTCAAGTAAAACCATGAGTCCATTGACAATCGAACTTCCCGAGTCGCTCAAACGCAGCATCGAGGCGATTGCGGCCCAAGAAGGCTATTCGGTGAGTCAGTTTTTGGCGAGCGCCGCCGGGGAAAAATTAGCCGCGATGCTCACCATGGACTATTTGAAGCGCGAGGCAGAGGCTGGGCGACGCGAGGACTTCGAGCGGTATCTGGCGGCGGTTCCGGATGTTGCTCCTGTCATCGAGTCCGACGAAGTGCAGTAGACCGGCGGTCTGGCGACTCGCGCGCGGATTTGTCTCTCCTGCACCGTGGACGCGGCTCGATCGCGTACGCGAACAGGACCACGGACAAGCGGCCAATCCCTCATGGCGCGCCGCAACAATGTCCACGAGGAGGATTCATGCGTCTGCCGTCCGTGCAACTTGGGCGATTCTTGCTGGCTCCATTGGCGTTCGTCGCGTGCTCGCTGAGTCAAATCACGCGGGCCGAGTTTGCGATGGCGCAGGACGCGCCCCTCAAGCCCGCCCGATCCGACTTCGACCTCCGCGAATTCAGCGACTTCATCAACTTCGACCTCAGCGTGCCGCGGCCGCGCGGGCCGCTCCAGCGCGAAGGCCGGCTGATTCGCACGCTCGTCGGACAAGTCGTTGATCACGCCGGGGCGCCGATCGTTGGCGCGCAGGTCGTCTTCACGGAGCCCATCGGACAAGGAACCGAGGATTTCGATGAGAACTACGACAAAACGGATGAGTTGGGCCGGTTCTTCGTCGAAGGCGACGAGCTGCGCGAGCGGCTCGTCGTGCGGCGGGGCGACGGGCTGGTGTGGAACGTGCCCGTGGCCACGGATGATCGCGTACTGCGCGTCCAGTGGCCGGCGCCCGGTCGCGTGACGATTGTGATCGATCCGGAGCTGCTTCCGCCGGGAAGCGAGATCGGGATTGTGTCCGTCGAATACTGGGCCGGCATGAGCCCGCTGCGGCGGAAAGCGACGACCGACGCTTCCGGCGCGGCGATCGTCGACGACTTGCTGCCGGGGACGTTTCGCGTGGTAGCGAACCGGCCGCTGGTGACCGACGAGGGCGGCCGGGAGTACGCCGCCCGCGAGTTTGGCCAATTCACGATCGCCGCCGGCCAACAGCAGGAACTACGATTTGCGCCGGAGGCGATGATTCCGGTCGTCGGCAAGACGGAGACTCCCGGCGCCTGTGTGATCGTCCAGCGCCAGCGGACGCGTTACCTGCAGAATCGCGCCGTCGTCGACGGCGTGTTCTGCGACGACGCCGGCGCGTTCGTCGCGCACGTGCTCGGGCCTGGTTGGTACTGTTTGACGGTCAAGATGCGGCCGGCGCCTGAGAACTCGAGGCAAGGCGGCTTCCGCGAAGTCGTGCCGCCGCCGATCCATCGCGTGCGCTTTGTCGTCGATGAGTCGACGACGACGGTCGCCGTCGATTTCGACAAGCCGCGCGACCCCACCGTGGAATTCGTGCACAGGACGCTCGACTCCGACGGACCGCTCAACGTGTCGTGGTCGCATACCGACGTGCAAGCGGCGATGCTCGTAGGACATGCGGACCGCGCGGGCGTCGCCGCCGAACTGCTGCGGATTCTTGGCGACGATCAGGCGCCGCACGACTGGAAGTATCCGACCTTGCAAGCGCTCGGCGGAATGACCGAAACGCCCGGGGTGACCGAAGGCCTGCTCGCGCTGCTCGCCAAACCGGCAGGCGGTCTGCGGCCTGGGCAGTTGTTCGCGCCGCTCCATCGTGCGACGGAAGACCTCGATCGCATCGTCGACGCAGTCAGCGCCTACAACGAAGACGAAGACTGGCGAACGCGATGGGGCGTCCAATACTACCTCGGCCGCATGGCGCACGAGCATCCCCAGCTAAAAGATCGCGTCATCCCCCTGCTGCTGGCCGGACTCCGCGACCCCGTCGAGCGGATTCGCAGCGGCGCGGCGGCCACGCTCGGCTGGCTGGACGCGAAGCAGGCGGCCGACGATCTGCGAGCGCTTCGGGACGATCCCAACGACAAAGTCAGGCTGTGGGCCGCCCGGGCCATGTGGCAAACCAGCGGCGATCCACAGCCGCTGGTCGAGATCGCGACAGACCTGCTGAACCGCGAAAACGACGACTACGAAGCGAAGAAGGACGCGGCGTACGCCCTGCGAGAAGTCGACGACATCCCGCAGGAGGCGATCGACGCGCTCACACGGTACGCGGGCAATCAAGACAAGCCGCCGTTCAACGATCGCAAGGCGTTGCTGCAGTATCAGCTTGGCCGCATCGCCAGAGGAGTTCTGGAGAGGCAGGATTATTGATCCCTGCGCAACAAATGGGCCTGGGGGGCTATCGGCTGTCGGCTCTCGGCTGTCAGCCAGGCGAAGAACACGGGTGCTTTCTGGCTGACAGCCGATGGCCGAGAGCCGTTGCCGGCAGGGGGCATTAACTACGCAGACCTCAATAGTGGTGCGTCACGCGAGGATTTTCGGGGGCACGCCTAAGGTCCGCCGCAGGGCGTGGTGCGTAAAAGCCAAGCCCCCGCCGCTCCCACCAAGCCCTGCGAAGACTTGGGCGTGGCGCCCCTGACCGGAAAAAACCGGTGTGACGCACCACGAGACCACAACGACATGGCATCGATGTCGGCTGCCAACGGCGCGAGATAGCGAGTCCTTGGACGCGTTGCGCAAGGAACCCGGCCGATTGCGCCCGCCGTGATTGCTCACAGACGCCCCCACGGACCGCACCAACGATTCCGCCGGCAAAATGCCACCGTTTGTCTGCGGTTGGGCGACGCCGCGGTCGATCTTGGGAGACGGGGGCGCTCTATATATTTTGTTTCGCAATCGCGTCCCAAGGCGACAAGGGCCTGGTTCCGGGGCTCTGTGTGCCTGGCGTCGCGGGACGATCGTGCGGAGCGACCGGCTCGCCACGCTCTATCAATCGAGAGACCCTGTCATGGCGCAAGCCACCGCCATCAAGCCGCTGACCGACCGTTGGGAGTTGCTCAAGTCGCGGACCAAGCTGCCCTTCAACTGGGAGCTGTTCGCTCGGCAGCAGCAAGCCCAGTGGCAGGTCGCCAATTCCCAACGCCGGTTCGAGCGCAAGGCGATGCGCGCCATCGCCATCCTGGTCCGGGGCGAGGAGCTGCACGCGGCGTACACGCGCGACATCTCGCAGACGGGCATCGGTTTCTTCGCGCCGATTCCTTTGCTGCCGGACGAACGGGTATGGCTCGAATTGCCAGGCAACCGGCTGATGCCCGTACGCGTGACGCGCTGCAAACAGATGGCCGAGCACTGCCACGTGTGCGCGGGGCAATACGTGGGGAGCGAAGTCGCCAGCGACGAACGGAGGGCTGGAGATGACTGAGGTCTGCGTAGTTAATGCCCCCCCTGCCGGCAACGGCTCTCGGCGATTGGCCATCGGCCAGAAAGCGCGCGCGTTCTTCGCCTGGCCGACAGCCGACAGCCGAGAGCCGATAGCCCCCGAGGCCGGGGCGCGGCGGGGCAGTCCCCCAGGAAATCGCCCCCTCGGGCCTGCCTGGGACATGGAATTCGCAAAACGCTCCCCGGCATGCGCAATCCACCTTTCCCGGTGCGACTGCAGAATATCCCATGTTTGCGGGGGCGCCTGGCGGCATTTGCGGCTTGATTCCGGATGCGCGGACCGTTTATTCGCGTAAATCCACCAACGAACTGCCTCATTAGCCTCGGGGGACCTGGGGGCCTTCCCTTGCCAAGGTGGGAGGCGAGCTACGATTTCATGATTTCCTGGGCTGGCGGTCGCCCGATTTATTGAGGTCTGCGTAGTTAATGAACCCCTGCCGGCAACGGCTCTCGGCGATCGGCCACCGGCTGTCAGCCAGAAAGCACGCGCGTTCATCGCCTGGCTGACAGCCGAGAGCCGACAGCCGAGAGCCCCCCCAGGCCCATGTGTTGCGCAGGGATCAATCGAACCCCCGAACCATGCCGTCGTCGCATCATCGCGATCGAGCAGCGAGGCGCGTCTTACGCAGCAAGGCTTTCGCTGCGCGCCGCTGACCGTGTGCAATCGATGATGGCGCTCGACTCCTATTTTGATCGGGAGATGGTGACATGCTGAACCGCGCTGATGCCAAGCCGCTGAGTCAGCGTTGGGAAGTGCTGCCGACGCGAACCAAGCTGCCGTTTCGCTGGGAGCTGTTCGTCCGGCAGCAGCAGGCGTCGTGGCGCTTTCCCAACTGTCGCCGCCGCGTGCCGCGCACGCCGATGCGTTCGATCGCGATTCTCGTCCACGCCGAGAAGCTGTATGCCGTGTACACGCTCGACGTCTCGCGGCAGGGGATCGGGTTCATGGCGCCGCTCAATCTCTTTCCGCGCGAGAAGGTGTGGATGGAATTGCCTGGCAGGCGCGTCGTCCGACTGGTCGTCTCCCGCTGCAAACGGATGAACGACACCTGCCATTGGTGCGGCGCGGAGTTTCTGCGCTGAGGCTGCGGACTTTCTCGCGCCGACTGACACGATCCCTCTCGCGGCGCCCGCCGCCAGCCGTCCCTGGCTCGACGGGATTCGCCGAGTTGGTGCGGCCATGCCGGCGGTCGGCGACCGTCTCGGATAACCAGGCATCCTGCACCTTTTTATGGCTTGCGCCGCCCCCTCGCGCATTGTGGATATTTGGAGCGTGATTTGGACATGGCCTGCGGATTGCCACAAAACGGAGCGACGGGCAGAAAATGTTTGCCACGACTCAAGGAAGTCGTTAGGCTGAGCAGCAGCGCCGCCGGCGTACCGTGGGGGGATGTTCGGCGGCAGGGACAACTGTGGCATGGAAACGTACTTGTCGACGGCTTGCCCGGCTGGTTACCGCATTCTTGCGCACGGCCCGAACCGCGCGGACGTCCTCCGTGGGCGATCGCATCGGCGCCAGCGCAAACCGCGAAAGCAATTCGCACGAGATCGCTCCCTCGCAATCGGAGGAGTTCAGGGAATATCCCAAGCGACGCCAGACGCGACTGGACGTCTCGCAATCACGCTCCGCGTCGCCGGTGTAGGCCATGCATGCCGGCGATTCCTATCAGCAGCAACGCGGCGGCGCAGGGCTCGGGCACGATGACCGAGACGTTGTCGATCGTCAGTTCCGAGCCGGCAATCGTCAACGACTCGATGGGGCCGCGAAACGTGACCGTGCCGTGCTCGCGGGAGCGCTCGCTGATCGTCGTAAGGGTCATCACGTCGACGCTGGCCAGAGATGTGCCGTCGAGGAAGCTAAAGCCGGCATGGAATGGCGTGCCGTTTTCTCCGGGACTCAGCGGTCTGACGCCGTTCAGAATGAGCCCCAACCCTGCGCCGTCGACATAGTCGAACGACACTTCTTGCACGCCGGGCGGAAGCAGGAACTCGACGCCGGGGCCGACGTAGAGAAATCCAGAATGCTGGTCCGTACCATAGATCCTCACCGAATTAGGAATCGCTCCTAGGGCCTTGAATGCTAGGCCGCCTGAGTCGAACGTTTCCCCCGCGCTGAATGAAGTCGTCTGCGCGTAGTCGCTGAAGTCCGTAAACGCGGCGTGTAAAGACGAGAGGGGAGCAAACGCGAGCGCTGCCAGCGCGAGTGCAATGCGCATGAGATCACTCCCTTGGCTAGCGGAGCCTGGTGAGAGCCTCTGTGCTATGCAAGACGCCTCTTGACGTCTCGCCATCGCGTTCTGCGCCGCCGACGAAGGCCGTGCACGCCGGCGATTCCCGTCAGCAGCAGTGCGCCGGCGCCGGGTTCGGGGACGATGACCGAGACGTTGTCGATCGTCAACTCCAGCCCGGCGATCGCCAGCGAGTCGACGGGGCCCCGAAAGGTGACCGTGCCGCGCTCGCTGTGGACGGTGCTGACGGCGGTGGCGGTCGTCACCTCGACGCCCGCCAGCGACATGCCGTCGAGGAAGCTGAAGCCGGCATGGAATGGCGTGCCGTTTTCTCCGGGACTCAGCGGTCTGACGCCGTTCAGAATGAGCCCCAACCCTGCGCCGTCGACATAGTCGAACGACACTTCTTGCACGCCTGGGGGCACCAAGAACTCCACGCCAGGGCCTGCATAAAGCACTGCATGGTTGAACTGAGAGCTAACGAAGATCGCGACAGAGTTTGAGCTTTGCCCCGAGCCTGCGGCTTTGAATGCAAGATCGCCGGACTCAAAGACTTGTCCGAACGCAAATGACGTGGTTTGCGAGTAGTCGCTGAAGTCCGTAAACGCGGCGTGTAAAGACGAGAGGGGAGCAAACGCGAGTGCTGCCAGCGCGAGTGCAATGCGCATGAGATCACTCCCTTGGCAAGCGGAGCCGGAAAAGAATCTCTGCGTCGGCAAGACGCCTCTTAACATCTCGCAATCACGTTCTGCGCCGCCGGCGCAGGCCATGCGTGCCGGCGATTCCCGCCAGCAGCAACGCGGCGGCGCCGGGCTCGGGGACGATGACCGAGACGTTGTCGATGATCAGTTCCAGGCCGGCGATCGCCAGCGAGTCGATGGGCCCTCGAAAAGTCACTCTGCCGTTTTCGCCACTAGGAGTGCTCCATGTGGTCGTGGTCGTCACGTCGACGCCGGCCATCGACGTGCCATCGAGGAAGCTAAAGCCGGCATGGAACGGCCTGCCGTCTTCTCCGGGAAGCGGCGAACTTACGCCATTGAGAATGAGCCCCAGTCCGGCGCCGTCGATATAGTCGAACGACATTTCTTGGGTGGTAGCCGGCAGCACGAAACTTAAGCCGGGGCCCACTCTTAAATTCCGGAGTTCAGCGCCGCCTCCACCCGTTCCCGCAGTCAGATTTGCGGACGACAACTCCACGACCGCAATGGCGACGCCTTGAGAGCGAATGAGTTCGCCGACTTCATAGTTTGCATTCGGCGGGAGGTCGGCGAAGTCCGTGAACGCAGCGCGTGAAGAAAGCGGAGCCAGCGCGAGCGATACCAGGGCGAGTGCAATGCGCATGAGATCACTCCATTGGCAAGCGGAGCCGGAAGAGCACCTCTGCGTAAGCAAGACGCCCTCTTGACATCTCGCAATCGCAATCGCAATCGCAATCGCAATCATACCATCCCTTCTCGTCGCCTGTCAAGCGCCGTCCCGGCAAGGAGACTTCTCATGGATCGCTCGCCGCGCCAACGCGTTCTCGGATTCTTCCGATCGAGATCCAATTCCAAGAGCCCATTGTGCGGCAGCCGCTCTCGCCGGCCCGCGTTCGAAACCTTGGAAGGCCGATGGATGCTGGCCAGGGATACAGATTTCGTCTTTCTCGTCGATAAATCCGCTTCAATCAATGAAGAGTATGGCTGGATTGCCGATTTCGTATCCCGGTCTGGAGGATTGGACGACTATCTGACCGACCCCGCACGTGGCATCAATCCACGTTATGGCCTCGTCGGCTTTGGAGACCAATCTCTTCAACAGGGGCACTCACATCTCCTTGACCCGAACGACAGCAATTCGGACGGCGACCGCTTATTCGGCACCGCAGCCCAGTTGTCGGCGGTGGCGGCCAACGTCGCTAGATCCGGCAGCCATGAGTACGCTTGGGACGGCATCGAACATGCGATCGCCGAGTATGAATTCCGCGACGGCGCCGCGGTGATCTTCGTGATGTTTCGACGCGACGACTACGAATCACCGTTGTTTGACACCGAGGGCGGCAACATCGGCGACATTCAGACCTTTGCCGGCACGCTCGCCGCGCTCAACAGCTACAACGTCACGCTCAACGCCATCGTCGAAGCGCCGTTCGACGCCGCCGTGGGCCACTTCGTCCTGGGCGTCGAAGCGGACGAGGCCGACGGCCGGGCCGACGGCAACCACATCGCGTATGTGAACGTCGGCCCCGACGCGCTCGTGGTCAGCCACCAAGGCAGCAACTCGGGCACGTACATCGACAGCGGCAAGAGCGTCCTCATCAGCCAGACCGCGACGCCGCAAATCGCCGGACCGAGTTTCGGAGGCTACCGGGCGCAGGCGACCACCTACGCCTTCGAGGACATTTCAAGCACCGGGACGGACATTGACGACTGGGACGACGACTTCATTCCGTACAAGACGCTGACGTCCACCGATTTCGGCAGCTTCTCCTTCCCCTTCTACGGCGAGACGCAGACGAGCCTGATCGTCAACACCGACGGAACAATCACCTTTGACGCGCCTTCGGCAAACTGGCCAGACGAGCAGACGTGGGTAACCAACGAGCCCGATCAGTCGCGCATCGCGCCGTACTGGGCGGCCCTCCACGCGCATGCCGCTCCGTATGACGTCTATTGGCAGGTGAAGGACTCGGGACAGTCGACGGAACGATTGATCGTTCAATGGGACGGCTTTTCGCACTACCTTGGCACGGTCGATCCGTCCAATACGGTGACGTTTCAGGCGGCGTTGTACAAGAATGGAAACATCGTCTTCAGTTACGAGGACGTTGACGTCATGGAGACCGAATTGACCGAAGGAGAAGCCGCGACGATCGGCATCGCCACCGACCAGTACCTCTCTCCTTACGGCCTCGGCACGTCGACGTTCATCGACGGCGTGCACGACGTCGAAGGCGACCTGATTCACGGCGCCGAAGACGACTTCGTCCGCCTGGCCTGGGCGACGGGCGGGGCCGCCTGGAACAACGACGTGATTTCGGGGGATTCCGGCAACAATCCCGACTATGCCGCCGCGTTCGACATCGTGTTCATGGAGTCGATCGGCCGGCAGATTCTCGACAAGCACGCCCGGGGGGACGTCGTGTTCCCGGACGTTCCGATCCTGGAGATCAACATGGGCGGCGCCGCGATGGGCAGCTACATCGCGGATACGAATACCGGCATTCTCGGCGGCGGCTTTCTCCCCTCGGGCACGACGACCGACTTTACGACCGAAACCATCGTCAAGAACGGCAATTCGATGGCGGGCGACGCCGACACCCTCAATGTGTTCAAAACGGCGCGGGTCATGGTCAATAACGACTTGGACCTCAGCATCCCGGCCAACCTGATTCCCGACGGGCGCTACGTCGTCGAGCTGATGTTTTCGAGCTTCTCGGACGACGACAACAACATGAGCATCTTCTTCGAGGGCGCCACAGAGCCTGTGCTGAGTCAGTATGTCATCGAGAACGATTTTGGTAAAATTCCAACGACCTCGAGCGGGTCGCCGGAGTACGAAGCGCTGACGGACGTATTGGGCGACTTTACGCCCATCGTCAAGCGGTACGCGGTCGACGTGACCGGCGGCAATGGACTGCAGATCAAACTGAAGTCCGAATCCAGCCGCAATCCCGCAATCAACGGCCTGCGCATCCTCCAGACGCCGCCGCCGCGGATCGAAGACATCGTCCTGAAGGGCTCCGGCTGGACCGACGAGGAGCTCGACTACGCCTTCTCGGAGCTGGTGAGCGAGGGGACGCAGCTCAAGCCGATTCCCACGCAGCACGTCGACGTGATCGAAGTCCACTTCGACGGACCGGTGGACCTGGAGACCGACGGCAGCAACCTGAAGCTCGTATACACCAAGCGCGCCGCCAACGGCGATACATCCGACCACGCGCTGGACGCCGACGACTGGACGTTCGACGATTCCGACGCGGATCGATTCATTTATCGCTGGCTCCTGGACGAGCCGCTCGAGGACGGCAAGTACGTGATCTACCTCAACGGGATCACCGGCGGCGGGCTGGCGCTCGACGGCGACTGGCACAACGTCGATAAGGACCTCGCGCCCGGCGCGGGGCCGGACACGTTCGACGCGCCCCGCGCCTTCATCCCCGGCGACGGCACGCCCGGCAGCATCACCGGCGGATTCTTCTTCGCCCTGCTCGCCGGCGACTACGACCGCAACGGCTGGGTCAACGCGGCGGACATATTGCTCAACGGCGACGGCGACGGCGATGGCGACGTGGATGGCGACGATGACGACATTCCTGCTGCCCAAATCTCCGCCGGGACGATTTACCTGCCGTTTTTGAAGACCGACGGGGCCGACTTCAATGACAACGACGTCATCGACGTGGACGACCTAGCCGTCTGGGCGTTCGCGGCCCACGGCGGCAACGCGAACGGCGATGCAACAGGGGACGGCTTGTCGAACGGAAACGATTTTCTCGAATGGCAGCAGCGGCTCAGCGACAAGAGCGTTTGGGCGCCCAGCGCCGTGGCCTTGCATGCCCTCACCACCGGCGTCGGCCCCAAAGTGACGAACGTCATCGTCAGCGGCTCGCAGTCGAGTCATGCGCCGTTCTCGTTCGATACGGTCGATGGTTCGGGCGAGCAACTGAAAACCGTCCCCGTCGGCGGCGCCGACACGATCACCATCGTCTTCGACCGGGCCGTCAACATCTTGCCCGGCAGCCTGTTTCTCGTCGGCCTGCAGACGATCAACGTGCCGACGCTCGCCGCGTTCGCTTACGATCCGCTGACCCACGCCGCCACGTGGCGGTTCGAGGGCTGGTCGATCGGCGACCAGTACCTGCTTGCCCTGTCGGACGAGGTGACCAGCAGCGTCGACGAGGCGCCGCTGGACGGCGAGTGGACCAACCCCAACCGGCTGTACCAGACCGGCAGCTCCGGTTCGTACTTCGCCAACACGGCGATCAGCGAGTTCCCCAGCGGCGACGACGCGCCCGGCGGCTGGTTCACGTTCGTCCTCTCGCTGCTCCCCGGCGACGCCGATCTCAACGGCATCGTCAACAGCAGTGACTACAACATCCTGGCGGTCAACTACGGCATCGGCTTCGACAAGCTGTTCGTCCAGGCCGACTTCGACGGCAATGGCATCGTCAACGGCGACGACTACGATTGGCTCGCCATCCACTTCAGCCGCAACCTGCAGGTGCTCTGGATCGCGGCGGATCTCAATCTGGATGGAACCGTCAACGGCGACGACCTGGCGATCATCTGCGACAACGCCGGCATGACCGGCGCCGACTGGGAAGACGGCGACCTCGACGGCGACGGCGAGGTGACCGACGAGGACCGGGGCCTGGCCTTCGCTTTGCACAACATCTGGACCATGCCGGGCTTCAACTTCAACGTCGTGAGCTGACCGCCGAGCGCTCCCGCGAGCCCATCGCTCCCGCGAGCCGGGGCGTCCCCGGCCGCGGCGCCAGGCGGCGAACGGCCCGAACGAAACGAGCCGCTTCGGCCACGTTGCCGAAGCGGCTCGCTTCGGACGGCACATCGGGTGACTTTGCAGTTCTCCTGCCTCCGCGCCCCGTCTTGGGAAACGCAAACGGGAAACGCAAACGGGGAAACGCAAACGGGTCAGAACTATTAATTAGCGCGCCGTAAGCGCCCGCGATTCTTACACGCAAAACAGGCAGCTCGCGCGTGGTCAATGCGGATATTCCTGGCGTGATTCGCCGGCTTCTTGCGACTTGCCGAAAATGCGGAGCGGGAGACCATGCCGGGCTTCGACTTCAACGTCGTGAGCTGACGGCGAAGCGCTCCTGCGAGCCCAGCGAGCCGGGGCGTCCTCGCCCCCGGTCGCCGCGCCAGCCCGGGATCGGCCTGAACGAAGCGAGCCGCTTCGACCACGGGCACGTGCAGCTCGACGGCTTCGACATCGACATCGCGAGCGGCCGGCCGTCGGCCGCAACCGACGCGACCGGCTCTCGATTTTGGCGAAAAGAACGCTTGAAATCAGGCCGCGCGATCGTGCAGTGTACATATAAATAGATGCGGGCGGGAAATGGCTGACAACAAGAGGTCATTAGCCCTTGGCGCGAGCCAAGGGTTGGCGCTGCACTGCCGTGGGCTCGACGGAGCGCGAGCCGCCGCCGCCTCGCCCCGACTCCCGACTCCTGACTCCTGACTCCCGACTTTTGACCACCTTCGGACGATTCCCCGAGAAAAACGCCCCTCGCCCGTGACGCAACTTTTGAGCGTCTTTGACAATCTAACCAGCGAAATGCCTCGCCGCGGCATCGATCGCCCCCGGCCGTCTTAATTGACTCTTAACCAGCGGGCGGTTACAAGCGAAGTAGGGCTCCGGCCGCTCAGAGTGGGCCGATTTGGGCGGACCTGTGGATTTATTAATCGTCGTGGCGCTGCGCCGCTGCGCGCACGTGAACGAGGCGAGGCGGAATGGGTACGCGCAGACAGTCCACGCACAGGCGCCGCGGGCGGGCGCGCGGCTTTGAGCGACTCGAACCCCGCCTGGCGATGGCCGGCGTGGTGATCAACGAATTTTTGGCCGCCAACGCCAGCGGCGTCACGGACAACGACGGCGACCGCGTCGACTGGATCGAGTTGCACAACACCGAGGCCGTGAATTTCGACCTCACGGGCTGGTATCTCACCGACGACCCGGCCCATCTCACGAAGTGGCAGTTCCCGGTGGCGACGATGCTGCCGAACAGCTTCCTGACGATCTGGGCCTCCGGCAAGGATCGCCGCTTCGTGCGCGATCCGCTGCACACCAACTTCTCGCTGAACGAGGACGGCGAGTACCTGGCGCTGGTGATGCCCGACGGCGTGACGGTGGCGGATTCGTATGACCTGTTTCCCCCGCAACTGCCCGACGTGTCGTACGGCCGTGGGACGCCGGGGGTGATCCTCGACACGCTCGTCGATCAGACGGAAACGTCGTCTTTGCACGTCCCGGCGAGCGGCGCGCTGGGCACGACCTGGACGCAGATCGCGTTCGACGACTCCGGGTGGATCGCCGGCGAGACGCCGATCGGGTACGAGCGGACGCCCGGCGGGGCGATCGACTACACGTCGTACTTTGAAACCAACGTAAACGCGCTGATGCCGGCGGCCCAGAACCGGGACACGATCTACATGCGAATCGAGTTCGCGGTGGCCGACGTTGCCGCGCTCGAGACCCTGTTGCTGGACATGCAGTACGACGACGGGTTCGTGGCCTATCTCAACGGCAGCCGCGTGGCGTCGGCCAATGCGCCGGGCTCGCCGGCGTGGAACTCGCAGGCCACGACGACGCATGCCGACAATCAGGCCGTGCAGTACGAGGCGTTCCCGATCCACCAGCATCTGGATAAATTGGTCGAAGGCACGAACGTGCTGGCGATCCATGGACTGAACCGCTCGACCAGCCGCAGCGATTTTCTGATCGGGCCCGCACTGGTCGCGGGGCGCTCGACGCCCCCGGTGGTCGGGTTCATGACGACGCCCACGCCCGGGGCGACCAACCTGCCAGGTACGCTGGGGCTGGTGGCGGATACGAAGTTTTCGGTGGATCGGGGGTTCTACGCGGCGCCGTTTACGGTGGAGATCACCACGGCCACTGCCGGGGCGGAGATCCGCTACACGCTGGACGGCAGCGCCCCGACGGCGTCGACGGGACTGGTCTACAACCCCGCCAGCCCGCCGTTGATCACGACGACGACCAATCTGCGGGCCGCGGCGTTCAAGACCGGCTTCACGCCGTCGAACGTCGACACGCAGACCTACATCTTCCTGGACGACGTGCTGCAGCAGGACGGCGCGGGCCTGCCGCCGCACGCCACTTGGGGCCAGTTCGGGCCTGACTGGGCGATGGACCCGGACGTCGTGAACAACCCGCTGTATTCGGGCACGATCAAGGACGATCTGCAGGCCGTGCCGACGATGTCGATCGCCATGCCGTGGGCGACGCTGTTCGGAGGGGGCGGCCAGGGGATTTACATCTCGGGCAAAAGCGTCGAGCGGCCGGGCTCGGTCGAGATGTTCGACGCCGCGGGGACGCAGGAGTGGCAGATCGACTCGGCCGTCGAGATCATGGGCGGCACGAGCACCAACCGCTGGAACAACCAGAAGCTGTCGTTCCGGATCACGTTCAAGCCGCCGTTCGGCCCCACGAAGCTGAACGCGCCGGTGTTCGTGAACCCGAACTTCGATGCTGACGCGACGACGGAGTTCGACACGCTGATTCTGGACGCGGTGTACAACTTTTCGTGGGCCTACGGCGGCGGGTCGTCGCCGGAGGTGCAGCGGGCCAACGCCAAGTACATTCAGGACCAATTCGTGGCCGATCTGCAGCGGCACATCGGCGGGCAGGCGCCCCACGGGAGGTACGTGCACCTGTATCTCAACGGCCTGTACTGGGGCATGTACTACCTGCACGAGCGGCCCGACGACAGCTTTGCGGAAGCTTATCTCGGCGGCGACAAGGACGACTACGACGTGCTGAAGCACAACGGCACGGACGTGGTGGCCGGCGACGCGACCGCGATCGCCAACTACAACGCCTTGCTCACCGCCGTGCGGCAGAACATGACCGTGCTGGCCAATTACCAAGCGGCGACGGCGAAGCTCGACGTCGATGCGCTAATCGACTACATGCTGGTGAACTACTACGCGGGCAACGACGATTGGCCGCACCACAACTGGTACGCCACGTTCAATCGCGTCGATCCCGCGGGCAAGTGGCGGTTCCACAGTTGGGACGCCGAGCATGTGCTGAAAAGTCTCAGCTACGACGCGATCTTCAATGGCGCGCTCACCGACAGCCCTGAGGAGATTCATCAGCGGCTGATGGCCAGCGACGAGTACCGGCTGCGGTTCAACGATCGCGTGCAGAAGCACCTTCGCAACGGCGGGGCGATGACGCCCGCGGCGGCAGCCGCGCTGTACCAATTGCGGATGCAGGACGTCGACCGGGCGATCGTGGGCGAGAGCGCCCGGTGGGGCGACAGCGAAGTGCCGGTGGGCCAGCCGTTCACGCGCGAGAACTGGCTCAACACGCAGAACGGCCTGCTGAACAACTACTTCCCGCAGCGGACCAATGTCGTGCTGGGGCATTTCAATTCGCGCGGGTGGCTGACGACGCTCGGCGCCCCGCAGCTCAACAACTACGGCGGCACGGTCGACGACGATTTCCAAGTGACGATCGCGAAGCCCGCCGGCTCGCCGGCGGGGGGCGTGCTGTACTACACGCTGGATGGCAGCGATCCGCGGCTGGCCGGCGGCGGCGTGTCGCCGACGGCGCAGATTTACAGCGGCCCCATTGCCATCTCGCAGGCCACGCGGGTGCGCACGCGGATCTTCGATTCCGCCCAGGCCGGCGCGAACAACGACTGGAGCCCAGAGATCGAGGCAACGTTCCTGCCGGAGACGCCGCTGTCGTTGCGGATCACCGAGCTGCATTACAACCCCGACGATCAGGACGGCGTGGCCGACCCCGCGACGCTGGAGTTCATCGAGATCACGAACGTCGGCGCCGAGGCGGTGAGCCTGGACGGCGTGACCATCGGCGGATTCGCGGCCAACGGATACGCTTTCGCGGCGGGGCAGACGCTCGCCGCCGGCGAGCGGATCATCGTCGCGCGCAACCCGGCGATCTTCTCGCAGGTGTACGGCGCCGGGATTCGCATGGCGGCGCTCGGCTACGCCAATCAGAACCTGAGCAACGGCGGGGAGCTGGTCACGCTGAACGGGCCGCTGGGCGAAGTGCTGCAGTCGTTCACCTACAGCGACCTGGCGCCGTGGCCCACCGAGGCGGATGGGAACGGCAAGTCGCTGGAAATTGTCGACCCGCTGGGCGATCCCGACGACCCCGCCAACTGGCGGGCCAGCTTTTACCGCGGAGGCTCGCCGGGCATCGCGGGGACGGCGCCGGCGATCGCGGGCGATTTTGACGGCGACGGCGAGGTGACCGGCAACGATTTTCTGGCCTGGCAACGCGGGCTGGGCACGCCCGGCCTGCAAGGTTCGGCCGCGTCGGGCGACGCGGACGGGGACCGCGACGTCGACGCGGATGATTTGGGATTGTGGAGTCAAAATTATGGCGCGGCGCCGCAATCGGCCGCGCCCATGGTTGTCGTCCACGACGCAAGTGCCTCGCCATCCGACAACGGCGAACCGCTTCTGGCCGATGAATGGATCTTGCCGTCCGATGCGGCGGTCCGCAGACCCGCCTACCGCCCCCGGTCGGCCTTGGCGCACGGCGGCGAAAATTTGTTGGCGCCAACCGTTGCGGCTGTATACAATCGCGACGGCTGGAGCGGCGCCCGCGCGCGGCGCTCCGAAGCGATGCACGGGGACGACGAAGGATCGTCTCAGGAGTTCGACGCGTTTGATCGCGCGTTTGAACAACTGCTGGATGCACAACTTGCCAGCGCACTGGAGGGCTGGCACGACCGGTCTTAACGCACGACCGGCCATTACCCGAGACCAGGGCACGCAGCACGGGGCGTAGCGGCCGGCGGCCGCACGGAATCGCCATGCGGATTGGGCCAGACGAGTGCACGACGTTCGCCCCGCTGGGTCGATGCTGGCGCCCAGGACGAAACCGGTCTTGCTCGATCGGGCTCGATGCCCATAATTTGCTCGCGTTATCCGTACAGGTCCAACCGACCGTACAGGATTATTTGACCGAACAGAATTGCTTGACCGTACAGGATTATTTGACCGAACAGAATTGCTTGACCGTACAGAATTGCCTGACCGTACAGCGGTCGCTCCCGCCGCGGGCTTTGCCGGCGCAGCGAGCGGCCCGGATTGCCGGCCTCCCGAGCAGGCGCGTCGCAACGGTGCGGCGTGCGTCCGGGGCGCGCAGCCAACCTCCCTTGCGTTCTGGCTGCGCGAAGGCAGGCAATCACCCTTGGTCCGCACCGCGCGAGTCTGATGCTCGCCGCCGGGCTAAGCCGTCGGCAGCGTGCTTGTGGGCTGCGTGCTTACGAAAAGCGCCCGCGAGTCGCCGTCGCGCCTCCCCCGTCATGGAAGAAGGAAAGGGCGCCTCGATGATTCATGCACTGATCCGCGGGCTGGCGCGCCCGCTGGCACTGACTGTCCTCGTGCTGTGTTCCGCAGTGCACGCGGACGAACCGATCAAGACGGAAACGGGGCGTCTGAAGTCGCTCATCGCGCGGCTTGCTAGCAGCGATTACGTGTTGGGCGAACCGGCGCTCGACGCGCGGCCGTACGTCGATCCCGAGCCCGCGCTCAACGCTTTTCGGCACCTTGCGGCGACTCTGTTCTGGGGCGACGTGCGGGACGCGATGCACAAGGCCGACAAGCTGGATTATGAGCTCGTCAAGTTCGTCGACGTTGGCACCGAGCAGGAGTACTACGTGCTGCGCGAGGATCTCGATCGCGTGAAGTCGCTGCGCGGGTGGGGTTCATACATCATGAACCCCGATGCGCGCGTGGAGGCGGTGGTCGAAGTGCCGCATCCCGTAGCCGACGCCCAGACGCCCGAGATCGGCGGCGCGGTGTTCGAGAAGGCGGCGGCCCGCGGATTCTTGCTGGCCGGCGCCCATCGAATGAAGGCCGACGTGCCCGATTTGGTCGACAGTATCTTCCACCAGGTGCACATGGCATGGGTCGGCCCGGCCGCCCAGGTGGCGGCGTGGCAGATTCACGGGTTTGCTTCGTACAAGCATTCGTTCCCCAAGGGGGCCCACATCGTAGCCTCCACGGGGGATGGGGCGATCGCCCCCGAGCTGGAAACGCTTAACGCCGTGTGTGAAGACCAGGGAATGGTCAGCTACGTGTTCAACGAGCAGCCGGCCGAATCGCCGGTGAACAAGCGGATCAATGGCGGCGTGCCGGGCGTGACCTTCGCGTCGCTGGCGGCGCGGGCCAACGAGCAGGGCCGGATGTCGCGCAGCATTGGCGGGTCGTTCGTGCATGTCGAGTTGGAAAGCGCCGTGCGATTCGACGAGTCCCAGCGGGACACGGCCGCCAAAGTGATCGCCGCGGCGATGACCAGCACTCCCGAAAGGGCGCTGCGGGAGACCGCAGCGACGCCCGCCGAGACTGAAATGCTGCCGACAATTGCGGCGACTACGGACGAGGCGGCGGACGTCGTGCTCGCCGTGGTGAAAAAGCCCGTGGTGGAGTCGGGCGAGACGGCGGCTGAGTCGCTCGCGACCGCTGAACAGACGCCGGTCGAGCCCGCGATAGAAGTCGCACAAGCGCCCGACGCCGACACCGTGCAGGTCCAGCGGGTTAAAACGCCGACGCCGTGAGAAATAGTCCGGTCTCTCCGAGACCGGCAGCTCGCGTCTCGGCGAGACGCGGCCACGTGGGGGATTTCCGGGCTAGGCGCCCAATCTTTGTCGGTGGGCGGCGAACTCCGGCTGCGGCGCACCCGAAGCTTCGGTCTGTGTTTTCCGAGCTATCAGCCGTAAGATAGCTCGTTTGCCGCGCGGCGTCCGCGTCATGCCCGAATGGGGCGTCCTTGACCGGCACGCGTCCCTCGAAGCGAAAGTTCCTTCATGGCCAAAGCTCTTCTTCCCGCCGGGTACAACAACGCGCCGTCCGACCAGCCGCTGGAGATCGAGCTGCGCGAGCCGTGGATTGCCGCGCTGTTGGCCTGGCTGATCCCCGGCGCCGGGCATCTGTACCAGGGTCGCACGGCCAAGGGGTTGTTGTTCTTCGTGTGCATCATGGGCACGTTCACGTTTGGCCTGTGGGGCATTGGGGATGGCAAGGTGGTGTATGCGTCCAGCCCCGGCGACCAGCCATGGCGATGGCAATATTACTGCCAACTCGGCGTGGGGCTGCCGGCCATGCCCGCACTCCTCCAACGGGGACGCACGACGGACAATCCCCATCCGGTGCTCGGCAAGTTCATGGCGCCGCCGAGCAAACAGTCGCAAACGCTGAAGGACGATTCCGACAACATTTCGACGCAGCCCAACGAGCTGGCCGCGTGGACGGTCGAGCTTCACCCGCGTTATGAACTGGGCACTGTGTATACAGTGATCGCCGGGCTGCTGAATATTCTCGTGATTTGCGACGCCTACGGCGGGCCGCTGGTGATCGTGCCGCGCGAGAAGAAGAAGCGGGGCGAAGGGGCCGACGACGATGCGGGCGGCGCGGATGCGCCGCCGGCCGCGTGAGGGCGAGGCACATGCGACGACTGGTACATCACCGCCGTTTTTTCGAGCGGTGAGATTTAGCCGGCCCGCATGCGGGCCGAGCCGGGCAAGGAGCGGCTGCTAAATGGGCGAGCCGCTGCTCAATTATGGGATCGACGCGATGAATCCGCTGGCGATGTCTTTTCTGATTCCGTCGCTCATCACGCCGCCGCTGGCGATGGTCACGCTGTGGTACGCCGTGCCCCTGATCGTGTCGGTGAGCCTGGTGTGCGCCGCGACGCGGCACGAGCTGATGCGGCCGATCGTGCATCACGCACTGCGATTCGGCGTGTGGGTGCTGGTGTTCATGGGCATCTTCGTGGTGCTGCTGGGATTGCTGGAGCGGATGGCGTAGGGCGGGCATCTGAGGCCACAGCCGCGATGCAATTTCCGCCGCGATTTCCGAGGCTTCACCCCGTTTCTTGGATTGTTTGCGCGCTGAGCGCGACGGCGATGACGATTCTTGTCGTGCCCGGCTTGCCGAAGGACGGGCGGCCGACGCTCACGTTTCCGGCCGTGGTCGATCGCGTGCTCTCCAATGGCAATCACTGGATGGGCTCGGCGCCGGATTACGTCCTGGAGTTCGAGCACGGCTGGCCATGGACGTTCGAGCGGCGAGCCATCGGGTACTCGTTCAGAGCGGGGGACTTGGCATGGCCGCCGTGGCCGCGCGTTCACTCGGCTCCCAAAATCACCTTTCTGGGAGGCGCCCTTATGTTACAACTCAATCCTCCGTTTGAACCACTCTGGGAGGCCCCGCTGGGCGGCGTGGTCCTGGCCGGGCAGCATATCTCGTGGACGGCGCCGATTGCCTGGCGACTGGGCGTTACGACCTGAGAGAGTTTTCCTGGGTTCTGCTGATTGTTGATGTTCTGATCGCGCTACTACTTCTCGCGGCGGCGACGATAGGAACAGAACGTTGGATACGCCGCCGCCGCGCCTTGTGGCGCTGGCGGCTCCTCGATCTGGCAGTGGTTGTCACGCTCGTCGCCGTGGGGCTCGGCTATTGGAAGCAGGCGGCGGTCAAACAGCAGCGCGATGCGCGTCTCGCTCCCGGCGCGGTTTCCGACGATCGCAGCGTTCGAGCCGTGTCTTGGGAGTACCGCGGACCAAGGTGGCTTGTGCGTCTGGCGGGCGGCCGCGGGGGCCTTGAATGCTTCGACCGAGTTACGCAAGTCAAGCAAGAACAGTTGACGCCATCTCCCGACGGCTGGTCGTCGGTGCGACGTCTCACCGCGTTGGAGCACTTCGAAATCGTCGCCCATCGAGTGTCGGTCTCCGAGATCGACGCACTGGCGAGCATACCACGACTGCGTTCGTTGTCGTGGGGCAACGCTCCCGCGGAGGTTCTGTCGCATCTGCCGCGGTTGCGGCAGGTGACTCATCTCACCTTGTTTCAATGCCAGGCTCCGGAGGCCGACGTTGAACGCCTGCAGGCCGAGATGCCTTGGGCCGAAGTGATCGCGAGGCGCTGAAGAAGCGGCTGACCACCCCGACTGCGGCTTCCTGAGCGGCCTCCCGCGTAATGGTGAAATGTGAGCTACGCTTGATCTATGCACCTCGCGCGGGTCTGGCGGCGCCTTTCCACGCCGCGGTATTTCGGACTGCCGCAGTCTTGCCGGCGTAGCTCAATTGGCAGAGCGGCTGATTTGTAATCAGCAGGTTGTAGGTTCAATTCCTACCGCTGGCTTTTGCGTGGGACCGTTGACGCGCGGATCCTACGACGTCGTTCTCTTTCGCGAGAGCCCTTCTCCAGAGCCGACCTTCTCGGCATGCTCCTACCGACCGCCGGACTCGTC
The DNA here is from genome assembly GCA_964430075.1 of uncultured Planctomycetaceae bacterium. Taxonomy (GTDB): domain Bacteria; phylum Planctomycetota; class Planctomycetia; order Pirellulales; family Lacipirellulaceae; genus Lacipirellula. The sequence goes on from CAYSFP010000012.1 coordinate 38,870, forward strand.
CCTGCGCGTCGTTTTCTACGAAACTCTTCGTTGACATGCTACGAATAGTTTCGTAGCATGCGGAGCGACGACTCCCTTCTCTGCAGGCATCGTCCCTCCATGGCAAAACGTACACGTGCCAAGCCGACGGACGCGGAACTGGCCATCCTGCGCGTGCTGTGGGAACGCGGCCCGAGCACGGTGCGCGAGGTCACCGAGGCGCTGCAGGACGAGCGCGGCACGGGGTACACGACGGCGCTCAAGCTGCTGCAAATCATGACCGACAAGGGCCTCGTGCGGCGCGACGAGCGCTCGCGGAGCCATGTCTACGCGGCGAGCATGCCGGCGAAAACAACGCAGCGGCAGCTCCTCGGCGAGCTGATGGACAAGGCGTTCGGCGGCTCGGCGTCGCAACTTGTGCTGCAGGCCTTGGCGACCAAGCGCGCCAGCCGCGATGAGCTGGCGGAGATTCGCCGACTCCTCGATGAGTACGACAAGCGAGGCGGCCCATGAGCGCGAACCTGAATCGTTGGATCGACGCGGGGCTCGCCGGACCGCAGGTGGAAATTGCGGGATGGGCCTTGCTCCACTTTCTGTGGCAGGGGCTGGCGATTGCCGTTGGCTTGGGCGCGGTGCTGCGCGTGCTTCAGCGCGCCGCGCCGAACGCGCGCTATGCGGCCGCCTGCGCAGCCCTTGCGGTGATGGGGGCGTGTCCGCCGGCGACTTGGGCGTGGTTGTCGGGCGGCGGAGACGGCGCGCACGCTCCGCGGAGCTCAACGTCAACGCTCGTCGCCATCACACAGAGCCATGCGACCAGCGGCGGCACGACCGCGTTGCCGATCAGTGCGGAGGATCGGGCGGCGATTCGAAGCGCTGATCCGGCCACCCAACCAGCGGCGCCGGCCGCTAAACCGCCAGCCGCGCCGAGGGGCGGTTACTTGCGGTGGGTTGTGGCGGCGTGGGCCGTCAGCGTCGGCGCGTTGTCGGTGCGGCTGTGCGCCGGTTGGTTCCACTTGCAGCGGTTGCGGCGGCGCACGCGGCCGGCCGAACCGGCGTGGCAGGACGCGCTGCGCCGCGTCGCCGAGCGCGTGCGCGTCACGCGGCCGGTGCGGCTGGTGGAATCGGCGCTCGTGGAAATGCCGTCCCTGATCGGTTGGCTACGACCCGTGATCCTGCTGCCCGCGAGCAGCTTGACCGGCCTTGCGCCGCGGGAGCTCGAAGCCCTGTTGGCTCACGAACTGGCGCACATCCGGCGGCACGACTATCTCGTCAACCTGCTACAAACCGCCGTCGAAACGCTGCTGTTCTACCACCCCGCGGTCTGGTGGACGTCACGAATCATTCGCACCGAACGGGAAGTCGCGTGCGACGAGATCGCCGCCGCCGCGTGCGGCAATCGAATCGAGTACGCCCGCGCGCTGGCGCGCATGGAGGAGCTGCGGCCGCCGGCTTCGCCACTGGCTCTGGCGGCCGGCGGCGGATCGCTGGTCGATCGCATCCGGCGGCTCGTCGGCGCGCCGGCGCCGCAGGCTCATCGTTCGGCGTGGTGGATGCTCGCTGCGCTGGCCGTGGCCGTCGTGGCGGGCGCCGCAATCAGCGGCGCCGGCAGCGTGCGCGGGCAGGACTCGTCTCAGCAAGTCAATCAAGAAGACGGCGCCGGCGGGGAACGCGAGCGGCGCGACAGCGCATGGGGCGACGCCTCGAACGGTCTTCAACTGCGGCTCATACCCGTGTCGCGGGACATCGACGACGAAACGCCGGATCCTGGTTTGCGGACCGACGCGTTCGCGTCAGCCGACGACGTGACCTTCGCCGTCGAGCTACGGAACGCGAGCGATGCGCCGATCACCGTCTTGGGAGTCCGCTATGGCGACTCCTACGGGCCGGCCAGCGGGCGGTTGAACGCCGAATCGATGGTGCCGCACTTGTTCCGGCTGGAAGTCACCGATGGTGTCGGCGCGCCGCTCGCGCGGCCAGCGCGGGAGTTTATCGATCCGGCGCTCCAGGTGGACAGCACGTCGATGCACGCCCTCGCGCCCGGCGAGTCGCTCGTCGTCACGTTGCGGCCGGCGACGTTCCACTTCAACATGGACTACCGCTTACCCCCCGGCGACTATCGGCTGCGCGTGCGCTACGTGGGGATGGAGGAGCGCGTCCGCGAGAGGCTGCAACCGTTCAGCCGGCGGAGACCGCAATTGGACGCCTGGTCGGGCGATGCGATTTCGAACGCCGTCGAATTCACCGTGGCGGGAGAACCCGTGGAACCGGCCGAGCTGGCATGGGGCGAACCGGTCGACGGCCTGCGCGCGGCCGTCACGCTGCGGCCGCGCGGCAGCGCCGCGGCGCCGGACGATCCGCCGGGAACCGTGCCCTTGGACTGCGAGGTGGACGCCACGCTGCACTTTCAGAACGTGAGCGACGCGCCGATTTCGTTGTCCAGCGAAAGCTGGCGGCAGGACGATCGTGTTGCGGTGACGAACGACGCCGGCGAGTCGCGCGATCTCAGGGGTTGGTGGTACACCGGCTGGCCGGTCATGCTGCGATGGACGCTCAAGCCCGGCGAGATCGCGGAGATCAGCGCCGTGGGCCTGGCCGTTGTTTCCAACGAGGAAACCGCGAAGATGCTCGCCCATCCGGTCGGGTGTGTGCTGAACGCGATCCCGGGGCAATACACGGTCAGATACACGTCGCGTCTACCCTCCTTCCAAAGACGAGACCGCGAGGGAAACGTCGTTGTGCCGGGGCCGAACGATTGGAAGGGAACGCTCACGACCGGCGAGATGCCGCTCGTGGTGCGAAAGCGCACGCCGGCCGACGACGAGCGGGCCGCGGCCGATCGTTTCACCGCTCGCGTCGAGTTTGTGGGGCCCGACGGATCCCCCGTCAGCGCCGGCACGTTTACGGTGCGCACCGCTCTTCAGCAAGGACAGCCCGACCCCATCGCCATTCACGCGGGTCCTATCGACGTACCCGATGTAACCCGCGCGCCCGTGACCATTGCCGTGCGCGCGCCGGGTTTCGAGGAGCGCCGCTTTGGCTATGTCACACTGTCGCCGCGCGATGTTCGCCAGTTCGAGCTCGAGCCTGCGGCCGCGGCGCGCTTTCGGCTCGTATCGGCAGTCGACGGCCAACCCGTTGCGGGGGCGAAGGTGCGCTACTTCAACAAGAATTCGGACCTGGCGTCCGGCGGACCGTTCCCCAGCGACGGCATCGAAGGCCCCGTGTGGGCGACCTCCGACGACGACGGCCAGATCGTGCTCGACTCGCTGCAGCGCATCGATCCCAGTTACCCTTCGCTCGGCGACGCCGTGTACTTTTTCTACGTCGACGCCGACGGATTTCCGGGGCGCTTCGTCGGCGGCGTGAAGGCGGGCCAGAACCTCGGCGAGGTAACGCTGGGCCCGGCGCTCGAGGTGCGCGGCGAAATCCGCGGCACGGCCGAGGAGCTGGAACGCTTCGCCGCCGAGTGGGACCAGCCGTTCCATAAGAAAACGGCGAAATCCCAAACCGTGTACGCCGTGTCGCAGCGGCTCCCGACGCAGCGCGAAGGCGACAAGCTCACATTCCTCCTCGCCGGCCTGCGGCCGGGCCCGCTGCGGATCATCATGAACTTCAGCCCGCATCCGCACTCCGTGTCGCACACCTACGGGCGGCGCGATCCCCAGGGATCGGACGTGCTGGTGGAGCTCGACCTGACCGAATCGATCGCCGACTTGGTGCTCACGCCGCGGGGCCGCGAGTGAGCGATGGACCTCGCTGGCCGAGGCCACTGATGCTGTCGGCGCCCCGACCGTCGATGGCCTGGGTTGCGTGCTCGCTTGTCTGTGGATCGACTCAGACCTATGCTGAGTGGCGTCGAGGCGTCCCGGCGGGGACTTTGCCTAGCCGCAGCGGGCAGTCGCTTGCGGTGCGCTTCGAACGAGCGTCCGTAGCTCAATGGATAGAGCATTGGTCTTCGGAACCAAGGGTTGGGGGTTCGAGTCCCTCCGGACGCGCTGTCGGCGGACACGTGTCGTGCGACCGGCTCCGCTGCTCACTTGCCGCCCGGGCCGGCGCTATTCCTACAATCGGCGGAATTGTCGCCGCACGATTGGCCCGCCGCTTGCCTTTCGTCTCTTGTGGCCCATCCGCCGCCCTAGAATTTGGATATTTTAGCACTCATATGGGCAATGAGTCATGGCGCCTGAACAAACTTCTGTCCGCGACGACGTGGAACTTTTGAATTCTTCGTCGATCGACAAGGCCGTTCTGTCGATCGTCGCGAACGTAGTTCCCTGCATCAACTACGCCTCATGGCAGAATTCGGTTCCGCTCGTTCACTCCTTGGAGATTTGCAACAACTCCGCAGAAGGCGTCAGCGGCTTGCGCCTGGAGCTGGATACCGCGCCCGCATTTACGCGAAGAAAGGTCTGGCAGATCGAACGCATCGGCCCGGGCGGCAGCGTGGCGCTGCGCGATCGCGACGTTCAGCTCGATCCGGGCTACCTCAACGGTCTCAACGAGGCAGAAAACGGCGTCGCGACGTGGCGTTTGTTCGCGGACGATCGGCTGGCGGCTGAGGAGCGGCACGCGATCCGCGTGCTTGCGCGCGACGAGTGGGGCGGCATGCAGTCGATGGGCGAGTTGCTCGCTGCGTTCGTCATGCCGAACGATCCGGCGCTGGCGGGCGTGCTCAAGCAAGCGGGCGAGGCGCTGGCCCGGCACGGACATGCCTCGGCCCTCGATGGCTACCAGACGCGGGATCCCCGCCGGGCTTACCTGTTGACGGCGGCGCTGTGGTCGGCGATCGCTGCAAGGAAGCTGACCTACGCGAACCCACCGCGAAGCTTCGAGCGAACCGGACAGAAGACGCGTCGACCGGCGACGGTGCTGGCCGACGGCCTGGCGACGTGCCTCGACAGCACGCTTCTCTTTGCGGCGGCCATCGAGGCGGTCGGCTTGAACCCGGTGATCGTGATGACCGAGGGGCACTGTTTTGTCGGCGCGTGGCTGGTCGAGAAGACGCTCCCGCGGTTGATCGAAACCAGTTGCAGCGAGATTCGCAAAGCGATCGACGCGTGGGAGTTGGTGACTTTCGAGACGACGCTGGTGACGCACTCGCCCCCCGGGCGGTTTGAGGATGCCGTGCAATCGGCACGGGCGGCGACGCGCGAGGCGGAAGAGCGCCGCTTCGTCGGCGCCATCGACGTGGCGCGGGCGCGGATGGCGCAAGTGAGACCGTTGGCGTCGCACGATGGCCGCGTGGAGAACGTCGCGACCCCGGTCGAGGCGGGCCCGCTGCCATTACCAGCGGTGCCCGAGTTGGGATCCACGCCCAGCGAGACGTCGGAGGAAAAGCCGACGACGGCCGCGGGGCGGCTCGATCGCTGGCAACGGAAGCTGCTGGATCTATCGCTGCGGAACCGATTGCTGAATTTCAGGGCGACGAAACAGGCCGTGCCGGTTGTTTGTCCTGACGTTTCGCGGCTTGAGGACGCCTTGGCCGAGGGTGCGAAATTGAAGCTGATTTCGCTGCCCGAACACAATCCTGTGGGCGGTCGCGACCTCGAGCTGCACCGGCAACGCACGCATCAGGACCTGGACGCGGAGTTTGCCCGGCAGGCACTCGATCGAGGCGAGATCGCCTGTCCCCTTGCCGGCGCCGACCTTTCTGGCCGTCTCACCACATTGTATCGCACTGTGCGCAACGACCTGGCCGAGGGCGGCTCCAACACTCTGTTCCTGGCGGTCGGATTTCTCAAGTGGAAGCAATCCCCCGGGGACGCCAAGACCTACCGAGCGCCGCTGCTGCTTGTGCCGGTGAAGCTCATCCGCAACAGCGCCCTGTCGCCGTACTACCTGGTACACCACGAAGACCAGGTGCGGTTCAACGCGACGCTGATTCAACTTTTGAAGAAAGACTTCGACCGCGACATTTCCTCGTTCGAGTCGGATCTTCCGACTGACGAAGCTGGCGTCGATGTGCCGCGCGTGTTGGAGCGGATGCGGCGGGAGGTGCGCGACATACCGGGTTTCGAGGTGGTCGACGAGCTCGCGCTGTCCACCTTCTCGTTCGCCAAGTACCTCATGTGGAAGGACCTGGTCGACCGGTTCGACCAACTCGAAAAAAATCGCGTCGTACGGCACCTGATGCGAGAGCCGGACAAGCCCTTTGAATTGACCGGCGTCGGACCGATGCCGCGGGCAACCGAAATGGACGTGCGATTCCGGCCCGAGGAGCTCATTCATCCGCTGCCGGCTGATTCGTCCCAACTGGCGGCGGTCATGGCGGCGTCCGAAGGCCACGACTACGTGCTCGTCGGGCCGCCAGGCACCGGCAAAAGTCAGACGATCGCCAATATCATTTGCCAGTGCCTGGCGACCGGCAAAACGGTGTTGTTTGTTGCCGAGAAGACCGCGGCGCTCGACGTCGTCTACCGGCGCCTGCGCGAACACGGGTTGGGCGATTGCTGCCTGGAACTGCACTCCAATCGTGCGGAGCGGCGCAAGTTTCTCGATCAGCTCGAGGCGTCTTGGCAGAACAACCGCAAGACGGGCGCCAACGAGTGGGTCGACGTCAACGGTCGCTTGCAGGTCCGTCGCGATCAATTGAACTCCTACGTCGCGGCGATTCATGCGCAGCATCCCAACGGGTGGACCGTCTACAAGGCGCTCGGCATTTCAGTGTGCGGCGCCGCGCGCGAAGCGCCCAAGCTCGCTTGGCCCGAGACGGTACGGCACGATCGCGCGGCGTATGGCAACCTGAAGCAAGCTGTCGCCGATTTGGCGCTCTCGTCGGCCGCGATCGACGGGTCGGTGCGACTCCCGGAGATTACGGCCAAGGAATGGTCGGCGGCGTGGGAGTCGCGTCTGCTTTCAACGTGTGAGACGCTCCAAGCCGCGGCCGTCCAACTCAAGGAGCGACTCGCGGCCTACTCGGCTGCGCTGGGCATTGGCGCAAAGCAAGACGGTACGCTCTTGGAATTGGAGCAGCTTCAACGGTTGGGCGCGGCGCTGCGGTCACTCCGGGGGCAGGACGCCACCATTCTGTTCCACAAACAGTTTGCCAAGTTTGCACCTGCCGTCGACACGTTGTGGGCCTCCCTGGCGGCGTATCATGCCGCGCGCGAACAGTCGGCCGGCGTTTACGACGACGACAAACTGACGACAATCCCGCTGGATGACTTGGATCAACGTTGGCGGCTGGCGAACGCGTCGTTCTGGCCGATGTCCTGGCTGGCTCGGCGCAAGGTCCGGCGGTTGCTGCAGAGCTACGCCGCGGGCGGCGCGGCCGATCCCGCGGTCGATCTTGCCCCGATCCAGGCTCGGCGGCGGCATCTGGCGGAGATCGATGCCAATCCCCTGGCCGGGCAAACCGCGCGATGGAAGGGTCTCGACACCGATTGCGACGGACTGCAAGCGCATCTGACTCAGGCAGGCGAGTTGCGGCAGGCGCTGGTCAACGTCGGGCAACCGCTCAATGCCACCAACGACATCACTCGCGCGCTGACGCCCGCGCTCAAAGGCGCGTCCGGCGATCTGCCGGTCTACGAGATTGCCGCCGCATTTGCCGCATCGCTCGACAACTTCATTGCTTCACTACGCACGTTCGGCGACGTGGGCGGCGGTCTGCCTGTCTCGAAGCAAACCGCCGCAGTGATCGAGGCGGTGCGAGCGCGTATGAAATACATTCTCGATCACCGCACCCACCTGCAGCGGTGGACGGCCTGGTGCGAGGCCAAAGCGACGGCCATTTCGATCGGCCTTGGGCCGCTTGTTGCCGGTCTCGAAACAGGGCACGTGATGCCAGCAGCGCTCGACTCCGATTTCGAGCTGGCCTATGCGCGTTGGTGGTTGCCAGGGGCCATCGATCGCAGCGACGTGCTGCGCACGTTCCAGCGCTTCAAGCACGAGGACGCAATTCAAGATTTTGACAAGCTCGACGGACTGGCGCGGGCAACGGCGGCGCAGCGCGCTCGGCAGGCGTTGGCGCACGAGTTGCCGGCGCCCGATCGCGTGCCGAGGCAATCGGAGCTCGGGTTGCTGCGACATCAGATGGGGCTCAAACGGCCCAGCAAGTCGATTCGCGAGGTCATCGCGGGAATGCCGGAATCGTTTGGCAAGCTGGCGCCGTGCCTCTTGATGTCGCCGCTGTCGATCGCACAGTACTTACCAGCGGATCACGCGCCGTTCGACGTGGTGATCTTCGACGAGGCGTCGCAGATCACCACATGGGACGCGATTGGCGCCATCGCCCGAGGCCGCCAAACGATCGTTGTAGGCGACCCCAAGCAACTGCCGCCAACCAACTTCTTTGGCCGCGCCGACGATGATGAAGTGAACGACGAACTGGACGACCACGAGAAGGATCTCGAAAGCATCCTGGACGAAACGCAGGCGTCCGGCTTGCCCACGCTGCAGCTCAATTGGCACTACCGCAGCCGGCACGAATCGCTCATCGCGTTCTCCAATTGGCACTACTACGGCAACAACCTCATCACATTTCCCGCGGCCGAGTCGGAGGACCGGGGCGTGTCGCTGAAGCATCTGCCGACGACGCTGTACGATCGTGGCAAGAGCCGCACGAATCCTCAAGAAGCCGAGGCGATTGTTGCGGACGCCGTCGCGCGGATGAAGCGCTGTCTGGCGTGGCCGCCGGACGAGAGGCCGACATTCGGCGTGATCACGTTCAACACTCAACAACAGGAGCTCATTCAGAATCTCTTCGACAAGGCCCAAGGCGACGCCCCCGAGTTGGAATGGTACTTCGCCGACGAGCGCATCGAACCGACGATGGTAAAAAACCTGGAGAATGTGCAAGGCGACGAGCGCGACGTGATGTTCTTCTCGATCACTTTCGGAAAGGATGCGGCAGGCAAGTTTTCGCTGTCGTTTGGCGCGCTCAATCGCGACGGAGGCGAGCGGCGTCTGAATGTCGCGGTCACCCGGGCGCGTCGCGAGCTGGTTGTGTACTCGTCGTTCAAAGGCGAGCAGCTTCCCGCCGAGCGTTCCGGCAAGCGAGGCGTCGTCGACCTGAAGAACTTCCTCGAATACGCCGAGAAGGGTCCGATCGCGATGGCGGCGCGGACGCTGGGCTCGGTCGGCGGCTACGACTCGCTGTTCGAGGAAGCTGTTGCGGAAGCGCTGGCCGGCAGAGGCTGGCAGGTCGTCCCGCAGGTGGGCGTGTCCGGCTTTCGCGTCGATCTTGGCATCGTGCATCCGGACAAGCCCGGAGCGTACTTGGCGGGCGTCGAATGCGACGGCGCCACTTACCATCGCGCAGCCGTGGCCCGCGACCGCGACAAGACGCGCCAGCAGGTGCTGGAAAACCTGGGTTGGAACGTCGTTCGCATCTGGTCGCCCGACTGGTGGTACGACCCGAAGTCGGCCGTGGAACGCGTAGATGAGGCCCTGAACAGTCTGTTGGCATCGGAGCGCGAGAAAACCACGCGCCCCAGCTAGCGAAGAAAGGCCAAGTGTCGTCCTGATCGCAGTTTCGCCGCGCCGGCGCGCAGACGCGCTCGACGGCTTTGCGTAGGCTGGGGGGATGCGACTCTTCCAGGCGGCCGATGGTTGGCGACGTTTGCCGTGGCTCGGCGCGGCGTGCGTGGTCGTGGCCCTCACGGGGCGCGCTCGCGCCATCACGCCCGACGACCCCGGCCCCGCGGACGTCCGGTTCACCGTCGACTCGACCGGCGGCACGCGGCCGATCTCGCCGTACATCTACGGCATGAACTTCTTCAGCGGCTCGTCGCTGACCAATCCGGTCACGCTCGACCGGCTCGGGGGCAATCGCTGGACGGGCTACAACTGGGAAACCAACGCGTCGAATGCCGGCGCCGACTGGTATCACCACAGCGACAACTATCTGGTGGGCGGCGCGAGCAATACGCCGCCCGGGCAGGCGGTGCGGCCGGCGCTCCAGGCGGCCGCGGCGAACGATCGGGCGCTGGTCGTCACCGTGCCGATGGCCGGCTACGTGTCGGCCGACGCCAATGGCACGGTCGATGAAACCCAGACGGCGCCATCGGCCCGCTGGCGCGAGGTCGCGGCGAAGAAAAGTTCGATCTACCCAGGCGCCGAGCTGTCGCTCGCGCCGAACAAGACGGATGGCTACGTCTTCACGGATGAATTTGTCCATTGGGTCGAGTCGACCCGCCAGGGCGATCAGACAGTGTTCTACAGCCTCGACAACGAGCCGGGGCTATGGGGCGAGCCGCTGCCGCTGGGGTGGCAATCCGGCGATCCGCCGGGCGGCACAGTGGTGCAGCCCAGCGATGGCGGGCGCACACACCCGCTGATTCACCCCTACGCGCCGACGTTCGCGGAAATGAAGGCCAAGACGATCGCCCATGCATCGGCGATTAAGGACGTGAATCCCGATGCGGTCGTGTTCGGCGGCGTCGCGTACGGCTGGAACGAATTCACGACGCTGCAGGATGCGCCCGACCGCCAGCATCTGCCTGCCCATCCCGGCGGCGATCGAACAGGCGAGCTGCACTACTTTGAGTGGCTGCTCAGCGAAGTGGCCAAGGAGGAAGCGGCCCAGGGCCGCACGCTGATGGACGTGCTCGACCTGCACTGGTACCCCGAGGCCCAGGGCGGCGGCACGCGGATCACGGGGAATAACAACTCGGCGGCCGTCGTGGCGGCGCGGGTCCAGGCGCCGCGGTCGCTGTGGGACCCGACCTACGTCGAGACGAGCTGGATCAGTCAGTGGAGCACCTGGGTCGGCAGCCCGGGCAATCCCGGCCCCGTGACGCTGCTGCCGCGCGTGCAGCGCGACATCGACGACTTCAAACCGGGCACGAAAATCGCGCTGACCGAGTACAACTACGGCGGCACGAACCATATATCCGGCGCCATTGCCCAGGCGGACGCCCTCGGCATCTTCGGTCAGGAAGGCGTGTTCGCCGCGACGTTTTGGAGCCTGCACGGCGATAGCCAATCGCAGTTCGTCTCCGGGGCGTTCAAGATGTACCTCGATTACGATGGCGAGGGCGGCCACTTCGGCGATACGTTCGTCGAAGCGGCGACGGATTCGATTGCCAAGAGCGCCGTGTACGCGAGCATCGACGAAGGCCATCCGGATTGCATGGTGCTCGTGGCGATCAACCGTACGGCGACGCCGCAAACGACGTCGTTGATGGTGACGCACGATCGACGGTTCGATCTGGCGGAAGTGTACCAGTTGACGTCGGCGAGCCCGACGCCCTTGCGCGCGACAGATATTTCGATCGATTTGGTGAACGCGTTTCAATACACGATGCCCGCGTACAGCGTGTCGACGCTGGTGCTGCGGGCGACGACGCCGGTGGCGGGGGATTTCAATGGCGATGGCGTCGTCGATGGGGCCGACTTGGCGGCGTGGCGCGAGAACTTTGGCGCCACGAGTGCGGCCACGTTCGCCCAAGGCGACAACGACGGCGACGGAGACGTGGATGGGGACGATTTTCTTGGTTGGCAGCGGGCGCTCGGTGCGGCGGGCGCGAGCCAAGCGGCTGTGCCCGAGCCGGGAACGGTTGCGCTGATTTCCGCGTTTGGCGTCGTGGTCACGCTTGCGCGCGGTGCTCGCCGAGTACGCTCGCTGTGCCAAGAGAACCTCCGGCAGAGTCAACTCAGCACGTGTACCCGCCGCTTCACCCCTCCCCTAACCCCTCCCCATCGAGGGGAGGGGAACGGAGGAAAGTAGAATTCGCGCCGCGCGAGCTTGCCGCCGCGACGACAGCGGCGACCGCGCTGCCGTCGACGGCTCGATAAGCGGCGCCTTGCATGAAACGGCCGTCGACCAGTTCCAGGCCCACCTCTGGCGCAACCGAGCCATCGTCGCGCGGCGTGGCGGCGCCGATGTGGATTTCCCGGCAACGGGTAACGGCGATCACTTCGCTCACATTCGCTGCGCCCAGTCCCCCGCCCGGCATGACCGTGATGCGGTCGCCCGTGGCGGCGATCAGATCACGGAGCGCGGCGGCGCCTGCCAGGGCGCACGGTTGGCCGCCGCTGGTGAGTACGCGCGTGCAGCCCAGTTCGCACAGCGTCTCCAGGGCCGCTCGCTGGTCGGGCACGAAGTCCAGCGCTTTGTGAAACACGGTGTGGGCGCCAGCAGCAAGTGCCACAAGCTCGCGGCAGCGCGCCGCATCGACGCGCCCGTTGCGGTCGAGGACGCCGAACACGATGCCGGCGGCGCCGAGGTCGAGAAATCGCGTCGCATCGGCGCGTATCGCCGCGAACTCGTCACGGTCGTAGGCGAAGCCGCCGGCGCGCGGGCGCAGCATGGCGATCACGGGCAGGCGCGTCGCGGCGAGCACCGTTTCCACGAGGCCGAGGGACGGCGTCAGGCCGCCGAGCTCGAGGGCGCCGCACAGCTCCAGGCGATCGGCGCCGGCGACCTCGGCGGCCCGCACGTCCGCGACCGAGCCGACGCAGACTTCGATTAAAATTGGGGGGTCTGCGTCTGGCATCGCTGACTTGGGAGTTGATTGCCCACTTGTTCGTCGATCGTGTTACGAGGCGGCCGCGTCCGGCGAGGCGCCGCGCCAACTGTCGCGATCGAGGTTGCGAGAGATCATGACGGCGGCAATGCCGGCGGCTACGAGTAACCCGACTCCCAGGCCGACGCGGCCGAAAACCAGATGACCGATGCCAAACAGCGACGCGTAGATCAGCCCGCTGAGTTCCATGGAGGGCGTCGGAGGTCTCTGGGAGGACTCGACCGGAATCGGATAAAATGAATGCGCCTCGTCGAGCCGACCGAGTGTAGTGGGCTGGGGCTTGAAATGCCACGCGACCTGTGACGCATTTTTTGGGCGGGATCATTTGTTGGCAGGGTCGCTCGGCGGGGCGGATTGGTCGCTTAGAGCGACCAATCCGAAGTCGGTAAGGCGCATCTTGATTTATGAGGACGGCACAGGGATGAGCGACGTGACGACGACGATTGCCGAGCTGCGCGAGCTGATTCGCGCGTTTGTCGAAGAGCGCGATTGGCGGCAGTTTCACTCGCCGAAGAACCTGTCGATGGCGCTGGCCATCGAGGCGGCGGAGCTGATGGAGCATTTTCAGTGGATCGACGTCCCGGCGTCGCGCGAAGTGGCACTCGACGACGCGAAGCGCGCGGCCGCGGGTGAAGAGCTGGCCGACGTGATCGCCTACGGCTTGGCGCTAGCCAACGAACTGGGGCTCGACGTGGCCGACGCGATTCGCGACAAGATGGCGAAGAACGTGCGCAAATATCCGGCGGACGAATTTCGCGGGCGTTACGGTCGAAACGATCCTGGCGGGGCGCCACGGGCGAAATGACTGCGCGAGTTGCACCGCAGAGTTCGCGGAGGTCGCAGAGAAAAGTCAACCACAGGCGACGGATGAAGGTTGGCGGCCTTGATCTGCAAGCATCTGCATTGCTAACCGTCATTTTCTCCGCGCGCCGCGAAGATTTCGTAAGTAACGGACTTACCACAGAGAGCACAGAGGACACAGAGCCAGAAAGAAAAAAAGAGCCGATGGTGAATGTTCATGGCCGCTTATCGGGAATGCTATGAATCCTCCCTTTCGTGATCAGCGCATGAGCGTCGATGAAGGGTCCAAAAGACTTCTCCGTGTCCTCTGTGCCCTCTGTGGTAAATCTGCTCCGCCGCGCCTCGCCGCGTGGTTCCGGCCAACGGCCGGGCTGCGAACTCCGCGGGAAATCTCCGACAGCACCTAAATGGCGGTGAGCGACCGAGGCTCGATGACGCTGTTCTTGACCACGCCGCCCCGCAAGCTCGCCATTGTCGGCGCTAGCGCGCGGGCCGCCGCGTTTTCGGCACTGCGGGCGGGCTTCGAGGTCGTCACGGCCGACTTGTTCGCCGACGCCGATTTGGCCCGGCACTGCCCCGCGACGCGCATCAACGATTATCCCGAAGGACTGGCCGCGTGGCTCGCGGCGACGGACTGCGACGCGTGGATCTATACGGGCGGCCTGGAGAATTATCCCGACCTCGTGGACCGCATGGCCACGATGCGACCGCTGATGGGAAACCATGCCGCGTCGCTGCGCGACGTGCGCGATCCGTTCAAACTTCAGGATCTTTGTCGCACGATTGGCGCCAACTTTCCCGAGACATGCGCATCGCCTGGCGGATTGCATTGGGATGGCACGTGGTTGTGCAAGACGTATCGCGGGGCAAGCGGATCCGGCGTTTGGCGGCTTGACGGCCAAGCGGCGTGTGATCGGGCCACGGCCGCGGGATCCGTCCTGCAGCGTTTTGTTGCGGGAACGCCTGCCGCAGCGATCTTCGTCGTGGGCTGCAACCAGGCCCATCTGATGGGCGTCACACAACAGATCATCGCGCGTCGAGGCCCCGCGCCGTGGCAATACGTGGGATCGCAGGGGCCGCTGCGATTGGCCCCCGAGGTCACGCGCCAACTTCAATCGTTTGGCGACGCGATGCGGGGCTACGGCGTGCGGGGGCTGGTCGGCGTCGATCTCGTGCTGAACGAACGTGGGGCGTGGATCATCGAGATCAACCCCCGGTACACCGCGTCCGTGGAGATCGTTGAACGGTTCAGCTTCGCACCGCTGATCTCGGCGCACGTCGCCGCGTGCACCGACAGTGCCAGCCGCTTCGAGGCCACCGTGACCCGCTTGACTAGCTTGCGCGCGCCAGGCGATCTGCAATTCGGAAAGAAGATCCTGCTGGCACGCCACGATGTGCGAATTTCCCGGCGTGCGTTCGAATGGATGGATCGCGAGGCGGCGAGCGACCCGCTGTCTTGCCGGCTGGCGGATGTTCCCCGCGCGGGTGAGATGATCCCCACAGGTCGGCCCGTCGCGACCGTCTTTGCCGAAGGCGAATCTGCGGACGACTTTCTCCATTGCCTGGCCCTACGAGTCGCGGAAGTCGAACAGAGGCTCTACGATGGGTGAGGCAATCGCGTGCGGCGTGCGCCTGCGATGCATAGCATCGCGGCTAGCGCCGTTACTCCTGACTCCTGAACCCCGACTCCTCCGCCATGCGTCTCGGCATCGTCAGCGACTCTCACGGCCACGTCGAGCACACGCTCGCCGCGACGCGGATGCTTCGTGCGCTCGAAGTCGATCGCGTGCTCCACTGCGGCGACATTGGCTCCGCCGCGATCGTGCCGTTGTTCAGCAGTTGGCCGACCGACTTCGTCTTCGGCAACTGCGACGGCAACCAGGCCGAGCTTGCCGCGGCGATCGAGGCGGCTGGGCAAACGTGCCATGGCGAGTTCGGCGCTTTGGACATCGAAGGGCGACGCATCGCCCTGCTGCACAGCCACGACGGTCGCCGGTTTCGCGAAACCTTGCACAGCGGCGCCTGGGACCTCGTGTGCTATGGGCACACGCACGTGGCTTCGATCGATCGCTACGGAGCGACGCTGGCATTGAATCCAGGCGCCCTCTACCGGGCCAATCCGCATTCGATCGCCGTCGTCGAAGTACCCCAACTGCAAGCGTCGATCGTGCCGCTATGACCGGTGGCGGAGCGTCCCCCCCCAACGGGCGAATTCGCCGGTTTCCTCGGCAGGGACTGCATGCGGTTTGGGCAACGCGGGCGAGCGTCCCTGCTTCGGACAAGCCGCACTTCTCGGATTTCTCGCGGTAGGCGTTGAACTCATCTTGCCCTCGCCGCGTCTAAGTCGTAGATGGCATATCATTTGCTTCCCCAAAACGGCCGAAGACAGTAAGGATCGCGATGGATCGCGAGGCAACGTTCTGTCTTTCTTGGCGCGGGCGTCGGGTGCGGTCGGTTGGCTGCTCGACGCGGGCGTCAAGCTGGAGTTAGCGATGAGCGAACGCGAATTGACGCCCGCGGAGAGCGGCGTGCTGGTGCTTGACGAGGCGGAAACCTTGATCTGGGCGTTGCTTGACGATCAGCTCGAGGCGGCCGAGACGACGCGGCTCTCCAAGCTGCTCGAAGAGCATGAAGCCGTGCGAAGACGGTATCTCGAGTGCGTCCAATTGCATGTGGACCTGCACGATTACTTCGCGGCGGCGCGCGAGCGACAACGGCCAGCAGCAGGATCCGCCAGCGGCACGCCGATCTTGCCGGACTTGATGACGGGCGGGCTGAGCGGTTCGCCCACGCCGGTCAGCGACTAGACTTCGGTCAAGCGAGAAGCAGGAGCCCTAACGCCGCGAGCAAACGACGGGGCTGCCGCCGGCACAACGACTCACTTCACACCCCGTCCGCGATCAGGGCCCGCACGTCCCACGCCTCCCTCCCGCGGCCCTGATCGCGGCTTTTATTGCGCTGGCTGTTGGCGTTTGGCATTCAGCCGTCGGACGCCTCCGCTACGGTGGTTTTCTTTTTGGCGTCAGGGGGATATTCTGGCTTGCGTTGAGAGGGCGGCGACAGGGCTGCGCCTCGACGCGGTGCGCGCTCCGCTGGCGCGTCGCGGCTAAACGGTGGATGGGGGCGGACCTCTTTTCGATTGGCGCTTTGGCTAAGAAATCTAAAGACTCATCGGGCGCCAAGGGCAAGGGCGACGATCCGAACGAACGGCTCATCGCGCAGAATCGCAAGGCGCGGTTCGAGTACGAGGTGCTCGACACGCTCGAGTGCGGCATTGCACTGGTGGGCAGCGAGGTGAAGAGTCTGCGGGCCGGCAAGGTGTCGATGGACGAGGCCTACGGCCGGATGGACCGCGGCGAAGTGTGGCTGATGCAGCTCGACATCCAGGAGTATGCTAACGCGGCGCACTGGGGGCACGAACCGAAGCGAAGACGCAAGCTGCTCTTGCACCGCCGCGAGATTGCGAAGTTCGCCAGCCGGGCCTACGAGAAGGACCTCACGCTGGTGCCGCTGAAGATGTACTTCAAGAACGGCCGGGCGAAGGTGCTCTTGGGCATCGCCAAGGGTAAGAAGACCTACGACAAGCGCGAGTCGATCAAGAAGCGCGACACACAGCGCGACATCCAGCGGGCGATGCGGCGGTCCTAATCGCCGCCGCCGGCTTCGATCAGCAGGGCCCAATCGTTTTCGTCGGGCGCTGCGAAGCGTACCACGCCGCCCTCGACCGGCGCCGCTTCGTCGAACTCGCCCGTACGCGGGTTGAACCAGCGGACGATTGCCGCGCCGTCGAGTTGGGCAAGAACCAGCTCGACGTCGCCGCCGTGCGGCAGGTACGCGACATAGACGCGGCCGGCGTCTGCCATGGCCGCGACGCCGTTGCCGACAGAAAGCGGCTCCATGCGCCAGTACGGTATCTCGCTGAAAAACTCGTAGAGCAGTTTCAGTTGATCGGCGGCGCCCTCCCCTGCGATCGAGAATGTGTACGTATTCGACGGGTCGATGCGATTCCACACGTCGCTGTGGCCGATCGAACCGTGGAAGCCGGCCGCGAAGTATCCTCCGCTGCAGGCGATGCGCCATGAGGTGCGGCGCACCTTGTCGGTCGAGTGCACCTGCCGCCGCTCGGTGGGCGCGCCGCGGAGAAACTCGTAGCCGTTCTCGCTGTTGAGCACGGGCTTGCCGTAGCGGCGGTCTGCGTGGAGGCTTGCCACGACCGTGGTCGAGTCGCCGGTCCAGCAGTTGAGGGCGTCGTCCCATACCGCGCCTTCGCCGTGATGGCCCGTCTGCTGCGAGAGCACATCAATGCCGGCCGCGTCGCCGAAGAACTCGCCGATCCGCCAGGGCGGGTCGGCCGGGTCGCGGGGGCTCGCGCCTTGAGCGCTCGCCGAGACGACGGGGTGCACCGTCACCAGATGGCCGTGAGGATCGTTGGCTTTGAGAAACGCGGCCGTCTCTCGCGCCCAGTCGACGTCGCCGGGGCGATCAAGGCGGTACGCGCCGTCGGGGTGCGTTTCGTATTCGTTGGCGAGCGTCCAGAGGAAGATGTTGTCGCAGGCGCCGTACCGCGCGACGAGGTAGCGGAGCCACTGCCGCTCGCGCGCCGCGGTCCAGCGGGCGACGTCGGTGAACGGCTTGCGGTAGAAGTTCAGCACGATCAGTTCGACGTTCATGCCGCAGGCGCGCATCTGGGCGATCAGCTCGTCGAAGCGGCGGAAGAATTCGGGATTGTAGCGGTCGAGGTCGGGATTCTGCGGCGTGCCGCCCCAGGCCCAGTACGCTGGATCGGCGGCGGCCCGCGCTTCGCTGTGGCCGACGGTCATGCGCACGAAGTTGAAATGCTGGGCGCGGCGCGTGGCGAGATATTCGGCGCGCAGCGCGGGCGTGATCGGGCTGTCGTCGAACAAGCCGTAGCAGGTGTCGCCCATCGGGAAGAACGGCGCGCCGTCGGCATAGGCGAAGGCGTAGGGATTGTCGGGGTGCTGGCGGATGACGCCGTGGCCGCGCGGCGGCGTGCAATTCACGACGCCGCGCTCGAGAATCTCGACGCCCTCGCCGCGGAGCTGGTAGGTCCAGGCGCCTGGCTCGTCGGGGGCGAAGCGAAGACGCCAGCGGCCCGCGCCGTCGAAGAAGCCGTCGACGACTTTTACGTTGCCGCTGGGGGCGGTGAACTCGCCGACGAGGGCGGCATCGCGATAGGGATTCTCAACGCGCGTCGCGCCGTGCGTTGTCAGCTCGATCATCTCCCACTGCGGCGTCTCGACGGCGTCGCGCTCGATGGCCGCGGGAACTTCGCCCGCGTCGATCTCGTCGAGCGTCGCCAGCAGCGCGACTGCGAACTCGCGGCCGAGCCGCCGGGCGTCGTCGGTCGTGCAGTTCCACCAGGGCATCTCCCAGCCCCAGACGCGCGTGCCGTACGTCTTCATGGCATACTGGTGCACGTTGGCGTCGGAAAGCCCCTGGCGGCCCTGCCAGTTGTAGCGCAGCGGCGTTGTTTCGTCCTTCCAGCGGTGCTCGAACGCGCGCAGCGATGGGAAGAGCTGCGTGAACCGTAGCCACGCCCGCGGCGTTGCCGTCGCCTGGCCATCGCCGGCGGCAGCGGCGGCGCCGTCGGTGTAGAACACGACGTTGCGGTCCCGCGGCGCCACCCAGTTGTGCCACGCCACGGCGACGTCGGGCCGCAGGCGGTCGATGGCCTCCAGCGTGTAGCGGCCGACGGTGGAGTGCCGCGGATCGGGAAAGTCGTAGCCGCCGCGGTATTCGAAGCCCTCGGCCACGCCGTCGACGTTGGTCATCGGATGCAGCACGAACAGGTTGCGGCGGCGATGGTCCGCCGCGTCGTCGGATAGTAGGTAGTCGATCAGCCCTTCCATGGCGAACGACGAAAAGGTTTCGTAGGCGTGCTCGCGGGCGTGCCAGAAGATGGTCCGCTTGGCGGACGCCGGGACGGCGGGATCAGTGATCACGAGCTCCCAGTGCTCGCGCCCGCCGTCGCTGCGGCGGACGTTCGTGGTCAGGTGATCGTGCCGCGGCAGCGCGTGCATGGCCTGCAGCAGGTCGCCATGCGCGTACCAGGGGCTGAGGCCGAACGTCGTGTCTCCGGGCGGGGCCTCGAAGCGAATCGTGGCGACCCAGCCGTCCGTGGCGCCGTCGATCTGCCGCCACGGCCCGCCGGGCGTCTGAACGAACGCGAAGTCGCGCGTGCTCATGCCGGCTTCGGGACGGCCTTCGCGTTCGGTGCGTTGGCCATCCTGCGAGAGGTCGAGGTGCACGGTCACGGTCGTCGGCTCGTCGCCGGCGTTGCGGCAGACGAGATCCACGCGCGAGACCGCGTGCCGCAGGACGCTCGTTTCACCGTCCTCGAAGGATGCGCGAATGCGGAACTCGGCGGGGCCGAGCTGTTCGATGCGCGCGGGGTCGCGGGGCGTGCCGCCGTCGTCGGGGATCGACCAGGCGATGGTCTGGGCGCGAGCGCCGGCCGCAAACGCCGGCAGGGCGAGGCCCGCGCACGCAATCAGCGGTAACACGAATCTGCACTGCATGAATCAGAACCACCGGCAGAGCCGGTGGTATGAGGAAGGCCCCTAAAAGGGGCC